>CAZTUT010000024.1:0-19432 GCA_964616395.1 uncultured Burkholderiaceae bacterium | reverse complement strand
CGCGGTCACGTGCAGCGGCGCGGCGGCATAGGCATCGGGCGCCCAGGCGTGCATCGGAAACACCGCTGCCTTCATGAACAGTCCGGCCAGGATCAGCAGCAGCGCGGCCTTCTGCTGCAGCGCGCCGGGCAGCTGCGCGGTGGCGAGGCTGTCGAGCGCCAGCGAGCCGGTCACGCCGTACGACAGCGAGATGCCGAACAGCAGCAGCGCCGTGGCCACCGACGACAGCAGCAGGTACTTGAACGCGCCCTCGGCGGTCACCGAGACACCGCTGCCATGGACGATCAGCGCGAAGGCCGGCAGCGACAGCAGCTCGATGCCGAGGAACAGCGAGGCAAAGCCGGCGCTGTCGAGGATCACGAAGCCGCCGAACAGCGACGCCGACAGCAGCACCCAGGTCTTGTGGCTGGCGCCGCGCGGGAAGGTCAGGCCGAGCAGCAGGCCCGCTGCGGCAAGCGCCAGCTTGCCGGCCAGCGTCAGCGCGTCGACATGCACTTCGCCGGGCACGATCTGCGCGGTGTAGCCGGCCATCATCTGCCGCAGCACGGTCAGCAGCACGGCCGTGAGCACGCCGATGAACACGGCGCGCGCCAGCGCGGTGCCGGTGCGGATCAGTTCCAGCAGCATCAGCGCGACGATCAGCGCCAGCAGCAGGTGATCGGGCAGCAGGCCGATGAGGAAGTCACTTGGCATGGAAGCCTCGCGGTCCGGGCGTCGCTGGCGTGGTGACGGGCGGCAGCGGATGCGGCGCACCGCCGGTCGGTTGCGCAGCAGCCGGACGTGTCGGTACCGCTGCCGAGGCGGCGCGACCGAGCTTCCAGTCGTGGCCATACGAGGCCAGTGCAGCGGCGGCCGGCTGCACCTTCGACATCAGCATTGCCGGCGCGATGCCGGCCGCCAGCACCAGCACCAGCAGCGGCGCCAGCGCCAGCGCCTCGCGCGGGCGCAGGTCGATCATCAGTGCCCGCGTCTCGATGCCGGTGCCGAACACCAGCGCGCGCGCCAGTCGCAGCATGTAGGCCGCGCCCAGCACCACCGCGAACGTCGCGGCCACCGCCAGCGCCAGCCGCAGCACGCCGTCACCGGCGCGCCACGCGCTCAGCCCTTCGGTGAACGCGCCCAGCAGGACCATGAACTCGGCCGCGAAGCCACTGGTCAGCGGCAGCGCCAGCGAGGCCAGCACCAGCAGCATGGCCACCACCGCAAGCCGCGGCGCGCGCTGCGCCAGCGCGCCTTCCGGTTGACGGTCGACGCGGCTGCGATCTTCCAGCAGGCCGAGCAGCAGGAACAGCCCGGCCACCGTCACGCCATGGCTGAGGATCTGCAGCATCGCGCCGTGCGCGGCGCTCTGCTGGAAGCTGAAAATGCCGAGCACGATGAAGGCCATGTGGCTGAGCGACGCATAGGCGATCACCGGCTTCCACGCGGGCTGGCGCAGTGCCAGCACGGCGCCGTACAGGATGCTCGTCACCGCCAGCAGCGCCATCAGCGGCGCCCACTGCACGGCGGCGTCGGGCGCCAGCGGCAGCGCCAGCTTGATCAGGCCGAACGCGCCCATCTTCGACATCAGCCCGGCCATCAGCGCTGCACCGGTGGGCGAGGCGGCGCCATAGGCCGGCGGCAGCCACGCATGGAATGGCACCAGCGGGCTCTTGATCGCGCAGGCCAGCACCACCGCGAAAAACACGAAGGTCTGTTGCCCCGGCGACAGGTGCACGGTGGCCAGCGCGTCGAAGCCGAAGGCCCAGCGGCCGTACTGGTCCAGGTGGGCGGCGCCCAGCAGCAGCACGGCGGCCAGCAGCAGCACGCTGCCGGCCATCGTGTACAGGAAGAAGGTCAGCGCTGCCTGACGCCGCTGCGCGCCGCCGAAAACCAGGACAAGCAGCAGCATCGGGATCAGCACCGCTTCCCAGAACACGAAGAACACGACCAGGTCCTGCGCGAGGAAGGTGCCGAGCAGGCAGGCCTGCAGCGCCAGCAGCAGCGCGAGATACAGCCGCGACTGCGACTCTTCGGCGGCCCAGCGGCAGCCCAGCACCACCGGGAACAGCAGCGCGGTCAGCAGCAGCAGGTACAGGTTGAAGCCGTCGACACCGAAGTGCAGCGAGATGCCGAGCGCGTCGATCAGCGGCCGCTGCAGCGTCGGCCCGGCGCTGCCGTCGAAGCCGACGAAGATCGCGAGCGCGAGCGCCAGCTCGGCCAGCATCAGCGCCAGCGTCAGCCCGCGCGCCGCGCGCAGGCCGAGCAGGGCGACTGCTGCGATGCCGGCCAGCGGCAGCAGCAGGATGATCGCCAGCAACGGTGAATCAGCCACCGAGCACTCCCCAGCCGAGCAGGGCCGCCAGCCCGATCAGCGCATACAGCAGGTACATCTGCAGGTCGCCGCTCTGCAGTCGCGCCAGCAGCGCCGCTGCGCGCGGCGCCGCCGCGGCCGGTGCGTCGATGCTGAGCGCGCGCAGCGCGCGTTCCGGGCCGCGCCGTAGCGCGGCGGACAGGCCGTCGAGCAGCGGCACGATCCACTGCGCGTAGATGCGGTCGAGCGGATCGCCGGAACGCGTCTCGGCGGCCTCGGCCTCGTCGCTTGCAGGCGCGGACGCCGGCATAGCGCGGCCGCGGCCGTGCACCCACCAGGCGAGCGCGATGCCGCCGAAGGCCAGCGCCACCGCCACCAGCATCAGCACCCATTCGGCGCTGTGGCCGACATCGGCGCGTACCGCGGCATGGCCGAGCACCGGTTCGACGAAGCGATAGAACGGCGCCGGCAGCCCGAGCAGGTCGCGCCAGAACTGCGGCAGTCCGATCAGCCCGGCCAGCACCGAGCCGGCCGCCAGCAGCGCCAGCACGATCGACATCGACGGCGGCGGTTCGTGCAGATGGCGCGCGGCGTGCGGTGCGACGCGGTCGGTGCCGAAAAACGTGAGGAAGATCGCACGGAACATGTAGTAGGCGGTCAGCAGCGATGCGGCGCTGGCCACCAGCCACAGCGCGATCGAGCCGCCCGGCGCCGACCAGGCGCTCCACAGGATCTCGTCCTTGGAGAAGAAGCCGGCGAACGGCGGCACGCCGCACAGCGCCAGCGTGGCCAGCAGGAACACCGTGAACGTGAACGGCAGGCGCCGCGCCAGCGCGCCCATCTGGCGCATGTCTTCTTCGCCGCCGAGCGCGTGCAGCACGGCGCCGGCACCGAGGAACAGGCAGGCCTTGAAGAACGCGTGCGTGACCAGGTGGAACAGGCCGACCGAGAACGCGCCGAGGCCGCAGGCCATCACCATCAGGCCGAGCTGCGACATCGTCGAGTACGCCAGCACCTTCTTCAGGTTGAACTGGGTGACGCCGAGGCTGGCGCCGGCCAGCGCGGTCAGCGCGCCGAGCCAGGCCACCACGGTCATCGCATCGGGCGCCTGCAGGAACACGCCGTTCAGGCGCGCCAGCAGATAGACGCCGGCGGTCACCATGGTGGCGGCGTGGATCAGCGCCGACACCGGCGTGGGCCCGGCCATCGCATCGGGCAGCCACACGTGCAGCGGAATCTGCGCTGACTTGCCGCAGGCGCCCAGCAGCAGCAGCAGGCCGATCGCGGTCATCACCGCCGGCGACGCCGGCGTGGCCGCGAAGTACGCGTTGATCGTCTGCAGGTCGACGCTGCGGGCATGGCTGAAGATCAGGAAGGTGGCCAGCAGGAAGCCGGCATCGCCAACGCGATTGACGACGAAGGCCTTCAGGCCAGCCGCGGTCTTGGCGCGGTCGTCGAACCAGAAGCCGATCAGCAGGTAGGACGCCAGCCCCACGCCCTCCCAGCCGACGAACAGCACCACCAGGTTGCTGCCGAGCGCCAGCAACAGCATGAAGAACAGAAAAAGGTTCAGGTAGGCGAAGTAGCGCGCGAAGCCGCGGTCGTCGCGCATGTAGCCGATCGAGTACACGTGGATCAGCGTGCCGATGCCGGTGATCACCAGGCACATCACCGCCGCCACCTGATCGAAGTACAGCGCGGCGTCGATCTTCAGTCCGCCGGTGGCGGCCCAGGTGAACAGCGACACCGCGGCCGGCGCACCGCCCGCCACGAGATCGAGCCACAGGGTCACCACCAGCGCGAATGAAGCCGCCGGCAGCGCGCAGCCGATCAGCGCGACCAGCGCCTTCGGCAGCCGGGCGCCGGCCAGCCCGTTGACCAGGAAGCCGGCCAGCGGCAGCAGCGGAACCAGCGCGAGCGTGTTCATCGGCTAGCCCTTCAGCTCGTTGGCCGCCGGCAGGTCGAGCGAGCCGTGGCGCTTGACCAGCAGCACCACCAGCGCCATCGCCAGCGCGATCTCGCAGGTGGCGGCGGTGTAGATCAGGAAGGTCATCGCGGCGCCGTGCACGGTCTGGCCGTGCGCCGCCGCGGCGACGAAGCTCAGCACGACCGCGTTGAGCATCACCTCCAGGCTCATCACCACCGCCAGCAGGTTGCGGCGGAGCATCGCGCCGGCCAGCCCGAGCGAGAACAGCAGGGCCGACAGCACGATCAGGGTCTCGTAGCGCGCGATCACCGGCCCTCCCGGATCACGGTCCAGGCCGACACGATGCCGACCAGCAGCAGCACGGTGGCCAGCTCGAAGTGGAACCAGTAGTGGCGGATGAACTCGACCGCGAACGCACTGAACGCGAATGGCGCGGCAGCCTCGGCGGCAGCAGGCGGAACGCCGCGCGCCACCAGCAGGCCGAGGCCGGCGGCAATCAGCACCGCCACCACGATGGACGGCGCGGCGATGCGCGAGAACACGTGCCGGTACGCCGGGTCGCGGTCGTCGAGCAGCATGATCGTGTAGACCATGAACACCATCACCGCGCCGACGTAGATCAGCACCTGGAACAGCGCCACCACGTGCACGCCCAGGATCGCGAAGATCGCGGCCAGGCAGATCATGTGCGCGATCAGCGCCAGCGCCGCGCGCATCGGCTGGCGCAGCGCGACCACCAGCGTCGCGAACAGCAGCGCCAGCAGCGCGAAGACGACCAGCAGCACATCGCTCATCGGCGGACCTCGTTCGGCGGCGTGGCTGCCGGGTAAGGCTTGCGCGGATCGCGCATCGGCTTCCACTGCGTGAGCAGGTCGATGCGACCCCACATGCGCTCGCGCTCGAAGGCCGGCAGGTCGGGTGTGTCCTTGTCCATCCGGATCGCGTCTTCCGGGCAGGCCTCGACGCAGAAGCCGCAGAAGATGCAGCGCGCGTAGTCGATCTCGAAGCGCGCCGGCGCCTTCGGGTGCGCGGGATCGTCGGTGGCCGCAGCCTCGATCTCGATGCAGTAGGCCGGGCAGACGGTCGCGCACATGTTGCAGGCCACGCACTGCACCTGATCGCCGGCGCGCAGCGTCAGCACGTGGCGGCCGCGATTGATCGGCGAGTAATCGGCGCGCCGCTCCTCCGGGTAGTAGGTGGTCAGCGCGCCCTTGCGGCCGCTCAGCCACTTGCCCATGTTGCGCAGGAACACGCCGCCGGTGATCAGCAGCCCGCCAAACACCTGCGGCAGGTACAGCCGGTCCCACAGGCCGAGCCTGCGCTCGTTCCAGTAGCGGCGGCGGGTCGGACGCGCGGCGCTCATCGCAGCATCCAGCTCAGCACCGCGGTCACCACCAGGTTGGCGGCCGCCAGCGGCAGCAGGATCTTCCAGCCCAGCCGCATCAGCTGGTCGTAGCGGAAGCGTGGCAGCGTCCAGCGCACCTGGATTTGCAGGCAGCCGACCAGGAACACCTTGAGCGTGAAGGTCAGCGTCTGCAGCAGCACCACCGCGAAATGCGGCAGATCCCAGCGCCCGCCCCAGGGAAACACGAAGCCGCTGTCGGTCAGCCACGGCAGCGTGTAGCCGCCGAGGAAGATCGTCACCGCCAGCGCCGAGATCACAACGATCTCGATGAACTCGCTGAGCAGGAACAGCCCCATCTTCATCGAGCCGTACTCGGTGAAGTAGCCCGACACCAGTTCCGACTCGCACTCCGGCAGATCGAACGGCACGCGCTTGTTCTCGGCGATGGCCGCGGTCATGAACAGGATGAAGGCGAACGGCTGCACCAGCACGCCCCACAGCGGAACGCCGGCGACCTGCGTGTCGGCCTGCCAGCGCACCATCTGGCCCAGGTCGAGCGTGCCGTAGGTGACCACCATGGCGATCAGCGTCATGCCCATCGCCACCTCGTACGAGATCATCTGCGAGGCGGCGCGTGCGGCACCCAGCATCGAGAACTTGTTGTTCGACGACCAGCCGGCCAGCATCGTGCCCAGGATGCCGATGCCGGAGACCGCCAGCACGAACAGGATGCCGGCATCGAGCCCGGCCACCTGCATCGGATAGGCGCGGTCGCCGAAGGTGGCCGACAGCGATTTCGACAGATCGGGAAACCAGTCCGCGCTCAGCAGATGGCCCGGCATCAGCGTGCCGCCGAAGGGCACCACCGCGAACACCAGCAGCACCGGCACCGCGGCGATCCAGGGCGCCAGCTGGTAGGCCAGCCGGTCGTAGGTGTTGGGCGTGAAGTTTTCCTTCAGCAGCATCTTGGCGCCGTCGGCCAGGCCGTGGAACAGGCCCCAGGCCACCAGCTTCACCTGCGTGAAGGGGATGCGGATGTAGGCGCGGTTGGCGCCGATGCGGTCGGCCATGATCGCCGACAGCTTGCGTTCGACCCAGGTGAAGATCGTCGCGAACGACAGCAGGAACGCGATCGCGTACACCATGAACAGGCCGTGCACCGCGAGGTCCGGCATCATCGCGCGTCCTCTGCGGCCAGCGCCGCGAACACCTCGGCGGCATCGAGCACGCCGGCCGGCCGCGCGAACACCTGCGCGAAGCGGCTGACCCGGCCCTGGAAGTTGGTGAAGCTGCCGTCGCGCTCGAAGTGGGTCGGGATCGGCAGCAGCACGTCGGGCTGGGGCATTGCGTGCGCCGTCGCCGCGAACGACGCGAGCCGGATCGTGCGCACGCCGTCGAGGCCGGCTGGCGCATCGCCATCGCCCCACACCAGCAGCGCATCGTGGCCGGCGGCAGGGTCGAACGCCGCTGCGCCAAAGCGCGCGCGCGCGCCGGTACCGTTGGGGTTCTTGTCGGCGCGGATCAGCAGCGCGTCCTCGACCACCTCGCCCGGCTCGGGCTGGCGGTCCTGCCGCACGTAGATGGTCATGCGCGGGCCGACGTGCGCGGCCAGCGCCGCGAACGCGTCGAGCTCCTCGTTGGACGCCTGCGACGACACCAGCGCGGCCGGCCTGGCCGCCTGCCGCAGCAGATCGCGCGCCGCCGCCAGCGCGGTGGCGGCGTCCACGGTCGCGCCCGCGATCTGCGGCGCCAGCAGCCGTGGCCGCGCCATCGACGTGTGCAGGTCGAAGCCGCGATTGCACAGCCAGGGGCCGTTGACCTCGGGGGTGTCGCGCGCGCTGATCCGGTACGCGTGGCCGGGCTTGCCCAGGCCGGGCGCCTGCGGCTCGCGCTCGCGGCGGCGGCGCCAGACCTGCACGTTGCAACCGCGCGCGCAGCCGTTGCAGACGGAGTCGACCGGTTCGAGGAACCAGACCCGGCTCTGGTACATGAAGTCGCGCGACAGCAGCGCGCCGGTGGGGCACAGGCCGATCACGTTGTCGGAGTACGGATCGTCGAACGGCGCGCTGCTGACGCGATCGACCGTGGAATGGCTGCCGCGGTCGACGATGCCGAGCGCGCCGGAGCCCGACACCTCGCGCGTGAAGCGCACGCAGCGGCTGCACAGGATGCAGCGCTCGTTGTCCAGCGAGATGCGTTCGCTCAGCGCATGCAGCTTGCGACGGCGGATCTTCGGATCGACCGACAGCGCCTGCGGCGCGCCATATTCGCGCTGGTAGTCCTGCAGCCGGCACTCGCCGGCCTTGTCGCAGATGCCGCAGTCGACCGGGTGGTTGAGCATCACGAACTGCATCACCTGGCGGCGCGCGCGCCGTACCTCGTCGGCCTGCGTGTCAATCACCATACCCGGCGTGAGCGCGACGTTGCAGGCCGGCATCAGCTTCGGCAGGTGGTTGACCTTGACCAGGCACAGCCGGCAGCTGCCCGCCACCGACAGCTTCTGGTGGTAGCAGAAGTGCGGAATCTCGATGCCGACGCGGCGTGCCAGCTGCAGCACGGTCTCGCCGTCGGCGGCCTCGATCTCGCGGTCGTCGATCGTGACCTTCATCACGGCACCACCAGACGGCCGTCGTGCATCGAGCGGCCCTGCGTGACGAAGTAGTCGAACTCGGCGCCGAACTTCTTCAGAAAGCTCGCCACCGGCATCGAGGCGGCATCGCCGAGCGCGCACACGGTGTTGCCCATGATGCCGGCGGTGATCTCGCGCAGCGTGGCCAGGTCGGTCGGCGTGCCGCGGCCGGCCAGCACGCGCTCCAGGATGCGATTCATCCAGTCGGTGCCCTCGCGGCAGGGCGTGCACTGGCCGCAGGACTCGTGCGCGTAGAAGCGCGACAGCACCTGCAGCAACCGCACCATGCAGGTCCCTTCGGCGATCACGATCACGCCGCCCGAGCCCATCATGCTGCCGGCCTTGCCCATCGACTCGATGTCGAGCGTCACATCCTCGACCTCGGCCGCGGTCAGGATCGGTGTCGAGCTGCCGCCGGGGATCACCGCCTTCAGCGCCTTGCCGCCGAGGATGCCGCCGGCGTCCTCGTGGATCAGCTTCGCCAGCGGATAGCCGGTGGGCCGCTCGAACAGGCCGGGCCGGTTCACATGGCCGGACACGCCGAACAGGCGCGTGCCCGGGTTCTTCCGCGTGCCGATGGCGGCATAGGCGGCGCCGCCATGCACGACGATCCACGGCACCGTTGCGAGCGATTCGACGTTGTTGACCACCGTGGGCCGCTGGTACAGGCCCTTGACCGCCGGGAACGGCGGCTTGTTGCGCGGAAAGCCCTTGCGCCCTTCGAGCGAGTTCAGCAGGCTCGACTCCTCGCCGCACACATAGGCGCCGGCGCCGCGGTGGATGACGATGTCGCAGTCGAAGCCGGTGCCCAGGATGCGCTCGCCTGCCAGCCCGGCGGCGCGCGCCTCGGCCAGCGCCTCGTGCAGCCGGCGCAGCGGCAGGTCGAACTCGCCGCGGATGTAGATGAACGCGTGGCGCACGCCCAGCGCGTAGGCGGCGATCAGCACGCCCTCCAGCAGCTGGTGCGGCGCGTGTTCGAGGATCCAGCGGTCCTTGAAGGTGCCCGGCTCGCCTTCGTCGGCGTTGCAGGCCAGGTAGACCACCGGGCTCTTCTTGTTGACGAAGCCCCACTTCATGCCGACCGGGAAGCCGGCGCCGCCGCGGCCCTGCAGGCCGGAGGCCTTGACCTCGTCCTCGACCTGCTGCGGCTGCATCTGGCGCAGCGCCTTCTCCAGGCCCAGGTAGCCGCCGCGCGCGCGATACGCAGCCAGCGTGTGCGAGCGGGCGTCGGGCACATGGTTGAAGAACACCGCGGGTGCGTGGCTCACCGCAGCTCCTCCAGCAGCGCGTCGATGCGCTCGGGCGTGATGTTCTCGTGATAGCGGTCGTTGACCTGCATCGCGGGCGCGGTGCCGCACGAGGCCAGGCACTCGACCGTCTGCAGCGTGAAGCGGCCGTCGGCGGTGGTCTGACCGACCGCGATGCCGAGCCGCTGCGCGAGATGGCCGACGATGTCGTCGGCGCCGCGCAGCGAGCAGCTGATGTTGCGGCACACCTTGATCACGTGGCGGCCCACCGGCGCCTTGTTGAACATCGTGTACCAGCTCAGCGCCTCCACCACCTGGATCGCTGGCACGCCGATGTAGCCGGCCACCGCGACCGCATCGGCCTCGGTCAGCCAGCCCTTTTCCTCCTGCAGGCAGTGCAGCAGCGGCAGCACCAGCGACGGTGCGGCCTCGGCCGGATAGAGACGGCGCAGCGCGTCGAACTTGTCGCGCTGCTGCGGCGTCAGGACCACCGGCATGACCGCCGCCATGACGCTGCGCTCGCTCACCGGTCGCACTCCCCGCCGATCATGTTGATCGAGCCGAACGTGGGCACGATGTCGGACACCTGGTAGCCCTCCAGCATCGTGTGGATGGCGCCCACGTGCGCGAAGCTCGGCGAGCGCACGTGCAGCTTGTGCGGCCGGCCGCTGCCGTCGCTGACCAGGTAGAAGCCCAGTTCGCCGTTGGGCGCCTCGTGCGACACGTAGACCTCGCCGGCCGGCACCTGGATGCCGTCGATCACCAGCTTGAAGTGGTTGACCAGCGCCTCGATCTGCCGGTACACGAGCTGCTTCTCCGGCAGCACGATCTTCGGATCGTCGATGCTGACCGGCCCGCCCGGCAGCCGCTTCACGCACTGACGCACCATCGCGATCGACTCGTCGATCTCGCACATGCGCACGTAGTAGCGGTCGTAGTTATCGCCCTGGATGCCGACCGGCACCTCGAAGTCGAGATCGGCGTAGGCCAGGTAGGGCTTGTCCTTGCGCAGGTCCATCGCCAGCCCGGTCGAGCGCAGGATCGGGCCGGTGCAGCCCCAGTTCAGCGCGTGCGCGGTGGAGACGGTTGCCACGTCGCGCATGCGGTCAACGAAGATGCGGTTGCGGTCGAGCAGGTTGTGGATGCGGTCCACGTAGGTCTCGGTGAACTGCAGCACGTCCTCGAGCCGGTCGAGCCAGCCGTCGGGCAGGTCGCGCGCCAGCCCGCCGATGCGCACGTACGAGTAGGTGAGGCGCGCGCCGGTCAGCTGGTTCAGGTGCTCGAAGATGAAGTCGCGCACCGACATCAGGTACAGGAACGCGGTCATCGCGCCCAGTTCCATCACCGCCGCGGCGATGCAGGTCACGTGGTCGGCGATCCGGTTGTACTCGGCCAGCAGCGTGCGCAGCCAGATGCAGCGCGGCGTCAGCTCCACCCCGAGCAGCGTCTCGACCGCCTCGGCGTAGGCGAAGTTGTTGTTCAGCGCCGAGCAGTAGTTGAGGCGGTCGGTGTACGGGATGATGTTGTGATACGTGTGATGCTCGGCTTCCTTCTCGAAGCCGCGGTGCAGGTAGCCGCAGTGCACGTCGGCGCGTCGCACCGTCTCGCCATCGAGCTCGGCGATGATCTGGATCGTGCCGTGCGTGGCCGGATGCGACGGGCCGATGTTGACCACCATGTGACCCGGATCGGCGCTGTCGGCCAGCGGGCTGCGCACCGGCGGCGGGAAGGTCGCGTCGATCGTCATGTGCGGTAGGGCACGATCGGCTGCTCGCGATCCATCGGATAGTCCTTGCGCAGCGGGTGGCCGACGAAGCCCTCGTACAGCAGGATCGGCCGCAGGTCGGCGTTGCCGTCGAACACGATGCCGTACATCTCGTGCGCCTCGCGCTCCAGGAAGCGCGCTGCGCCGTACAGGCCGGTCAGTGTCGGCAGCACCGGTGATGCTTCTGCGACCTGCGTCTTGAGCCGGATCCGCGTGCGATGGCGGCTGGCCAGCAGGTGAAGCACGACCTCGAAGCGCGGCGTGCGCTGCGGGTGATCGATCGCGGTGATGTCCAGCAGCAGGTCGAAGCCGAAGTCGGCGTGCAGCTGTGTGACCAGCGGCAGCAGCTGCGCCGGTGCCAGGTCGAGCACCTGCATGCCGTGGCTATCCCAGGCGCGGCCGAACAGGCCGGCCAGGTCGCGTTCGATGTCGTCGCGCAGCATCGGCCGCCTCAGACGCGCGGCGGTGTTTGCCGCTCGCCCGGCAGGATCGGATGGCGATCGTTGGCGATCCGCTCCTGCAGCATCATGATCGCGTCGATCACCATCTCCGGCCGCGGCGGACAGCCCGGCACGTAGATGTCGACGGGAATCACCTTGTCCACGCCCTGCAGCACCGCGTAGTTGCGATAGAAGCCGCCGCTGGTCGCGCAGGCGCCGAAGGCCATCACCCACTTCGGCTCGCACATCTGGTCGTAGACCTTCTTCACCACCTGCGCCTGCTTGTGGCTGACGGTGCCCACCACCATCAGCAGGTCGCTCTGGCGCGGCGAGAAGCGCGGCAGCGCGGCGCCGAAGCGGTCGGTGTCGTACAGCGTCGAGCTGACCGACATGAACTCCATGCCGCAGCAGGCGGTCACGAACGGATACGGGAACAGGCTGAACTTGCGCACCCAGCCGACCAGCTCGTCCTTGCGCGTGGTCAGGTACTCCATCATCGCCATTCGAGCCCTCCGTCCTTCCACACGTACACGAGGGCCAGCGCGGCCAGCGCCATGAAGGCCAGGAACGACACCAGCGCCAGCGTGGCCACCTCGCGCTGGCCGGCGGCCGCCGCCCAGATGAACAGCAGCACCGTCTCCAGGTCGAACAACAGGAAGAAGATCGCTATCGGGTAGTACTTGATCGAGATCGGCCGCACGTTGCGGCGCTGCGCCGGCGCGATGCCGCACTCGAACGGCTCCCTCTTGGCGGCCGATGTCGTGACCCGCGGGCCGAGCAGCGCGTTGAGCCCGACCACCAGCCCGACGGTCGCGACCACCGCCAGCAGGTAGATGAAGAACGCGGTGTAGGAAGACATGAAACTGCAGCCCCGTGAGGCAGCTGCATCGCATGCGCTGCCCCTGCCTGATTTGTGTGGGCAGAGCATCCACGACGCGAGCGCTGTACCGCAACCCGTTACGCGTCGTTCTTCGCGCTTGTTTGACTTGTGTCAGCCGCAGCGGGTGCCTGTCATCCGGGCGGACGCGGATTGCCGACGCCGCGCGTGTCAGTAGACTCGCGAGCGAAAATCCTGGGGGATACGTTGAAGCGGGTTCGCTCGACAGGCAAAGACAACGGCAATGACGCGGAGGGCGGCACCGTCACGCTTGACATGGTGGCGCGCCGCGCTGGCGTTTCGCCAAGCACGGTGTCGCGCATCCTCAATGGCACCGCGGTCGTCAGTGACGACAAGCGCGCTGCGGTCAGCCGAGCGATCGGCGAACTTGGGTTCATTCCCAATCCGGTTGCGCGTGGTCTGGCGGGCGGCCGCACGTTCAGCGTCGGCGTCGTCACCCAGGCGATCGACAGTCCGTTCTATGGCGCGGCCCTGCGCGGTATCGAGGATGCCCTCGGGCCGGCGGGCTATGCCCCGCTGTTCATGAGCGGGCACTGGCAGGCGCGCGAGGAGGCGCGCTGCGTCGAGGTGCTGCGCGCCCGGCGCGTCGACGGCATCATCGTGCTGACCGGCCGCATGAGCGACCGCGCGCTGCGCAGTGTGGCCGCTGCGCTCCCGGTGGTCGTGACGGGCCGACAACTGAAGTCAGCCAACCTGGCAGCGTTGGCGTTCGATAACGTGGGCGGTGCGCGCCTTGCGACCGAGCACCTGCTGTCGCTCGGACATCGCCGCATCGCCTTCATCGGTGGCGACCCGCGCCACCCCGATGCGGTCGATCGCGAACGCGGTTACCGGGCGGCGCTCGACGCTGCGCGTGTCCGCATCGATCCCGCCCTGATCGTCGAGGGTGACTTCACCGAAGCCAGCGGATTGGCGGCGACCGCGCGGCTGCTCGATGGGCGCGTGAACTTCACTGCGATCTTCGCAGCCAACGACCAGATGGCCTTTGGCGCTGCGCTGGCGCTGCATCGGCGCGGGCGTCGCGTTCCGGACGATGTGTCGCTGGTCGGGTTCGACGATGTCGGCGGTGCGCTTTACTCGCTGCCGCCGCTGACGACCGTGCATCAGCCGATCAGCGAGATCGGCCGGCTCGCGGCGGCGGCGATGCTCGATCTGCTGGCGCTGCAGACGCCGTCGCTGCGCGTGCCTGAGCCCACACTCGTCGAACGCGAGTCGACCCGGCCGCCGTCGACTCTGCGCGGCTGAGCGATCCGGCCGCATCGCGGCAGTCGACGCAGCCGGCCGCGATTGACATAAGGCGCGGCAGTCCACACAATGTGAAAGCGCTTTCACGACCCGCTTGCTCTTGCGGGTGCTCGCGTTTCCGAACCTGCCCGCCGCCTTGCTGCCTCGCCCACGCATACCTTCCGCCTCGCCCTGCAGCCGGCGCCGCGCGCTGGTTGCAGGGCCGCTGGCGCTCGCTGCCGCAGGTGCTTCGCGACGCGTCTCGGCAGCGCCCTTGCGGTTGACCGTCGCCGCCTTTCCGGCCGTCGACGAAATGGTGCGGGCGGCGATTCCCGCCTGGCGTAAGCGCAATCCCGGGTGCGATGTCCAGGTCGTCAGTCGCCAGTTCGTCGACCATCACACGGCGATGACGGCGGCCTTGTCGACGGCGTCGCGGCTGCCCGACCTGATGGCGCTGGAAGTAGGCTACGTGGGCCGATTTGCACGCGGCGCCGGGCTCGAAGACCTGCGCCAGCCGCGATTCGGCGTTGGCGAGCTGGCAGCGGGCTTCGTTCCCTATGCGTATCAGCAGGCGGTCGCGCCGGGTGGGGCCGTGGTGGCGGTGCCGCTGGACATCGGCCCGGGCACGCTGCTGTACCGCGACGATCTGCTTCGCAAGGCGGGGATGGCCGAGGCGGCGCTCACGCGCAGCTGGGACAGCTTCATCGATGCCGGCGAGCGTTTGCGTGCGAGCACGGGCGCCTATCTGGTCGCGCATGCGCGCGAGGTCAAGGACATCCTGATCCGCACTGGCATCGCGCCGGGCGATGGGCTCTACTTCGATGCGGAGTCCCGGGTTCGGGTCGAGGGGCCGGCATTCCGCCGCGCATTCGCGCTGGCGCACGAAGTACGGCGACGCCGGCTCGACGGCCGGCTGTCGGCCTGGTCGAGCGACTGGAGCGAGGCATTCCGCCGCGGCATGCTGGCGACGCAGATGAGTGGTGCCTGGCTGGCCGGACATCTGGCTAACTGGCTCGCGCCCGCCACCGCAGGACGCTGGCGCGCGGCCGAGCTGCCCGAGGCAGCCGCCGTGGCCTACGGCGGTACCTTCCTGGCGTTACCACGCGGAGCAGCCGCCGAGCGCAAGTCATTGGCGTGGGATCTGGCGCGGCTCATGAGCGCCGACCGGGGCGTGCAGATTGCCTCGTTCCGACGCCACGATGCCTTTCCGGCGCTGCGTGCGGCGCACGATGACCCGTTCGTCGAGCAGCCGATCGACTTTCTTGGCGGCCAGAAGGCCCGCCTGCTGTGGCGCGATACCGCACGGCGGATCACCGCGGTGGCCGTCCACAAGCAGGATGCCTTTGCCGAAGAGGTGATCAATACGGAGCTGGACAAGGTGCTGGACCGCGGCAAGGACATCGACAGCGCGCTGGGTGATGCGGCGCGGCTGCTGGCGCTGCGCGCCCATCGCTGACGCATGCCGACCATGCGTTCCTCTTCGCTGCCACGGCTTCCTGTGCGATGGGCACCGTATGTGTTCCTGTCGCCGTTCGTGCTGCTGTTCACGGTCTTCGGTCTGTTCCCGCTGCTGTTCTCGCTCTGGCTTGCGTTCCAGAGCTGGGAGCCGACCGCCGGTCTCGGTGCGATGCGTTTCGTCGGCCTCGACAACTTCACGTTCGCGCTGCACGACCCCTGGTTCTGGAAGTCGATGTTCAACACCGGCTGGCTGGCACTTGCCTCGGGTGTACCGCAGCACCTGGTGGCCATTCCGCTGGCGGTCTTCATCCACCAGTCATTCGCGACCCTGCGCAATGGCGTCGTCGGCGCCTACTTCCTGCCCTACATCACCAGCTCGGTGGCCATTGCCATCATGTTCAGCAGCCTGTTCTCGACCGATTACGGCCTGATCAATGCTGCGCTGGCCGGACTCGGACGCGGCGAGCCGATCGACTGGCTGGGCGAACCCGACGCCATCAAGCCGGCGGTGGCGCTGATCGTGTTCTGGCGCTATCTGGGGTTCAACGTCGTGCTGTATCTGGCGGCGCTGCAGACCATCCCGCGCGACCTGTACGAGGCCGCCGAGATGGACGGCGCGGGACGGCTGCGGCAGTTCTGGCACATCACGCTGCCTGGCATCAAGCCGATGATTTTCTTCGGCGTCACGCTCAGCGTGATCGGCGGCCTGCAACTGTTCGAGGAGCCATTCATCCTGACCGGCGGCCGGGGTGGCTCGGACCAGTCGGGCATGACGGCGGCCATCTACCTGTATCGCACCGCGTTCGACTTCAACGACTTCGGCGCGGCAAGCGCGATGTCCTGGCTGCTGTTTGCCGTGGTCGCGGTGCTGACGTGGCTCACCAACCGCGCCTTCCGCGGCCGTGCGGAGCGGACATGAGGCCTGCCGGACGCGCCGGATCGGATCCGGGGTCGGCCGTGGCGCGGGCCGCTGACGGCCCCGGCGCGTCGACACGGCGCGCAGGTCGGTTGTCGCGCTGGACCGCCTACGCGATCGTCGGCGCCGGCGCGCTCGTGATGCTGGCGCCGTTCTGGTTCATGTTTGTCTTCGCCACCCACTCGCGAACGGAGATCATGAGCCTGCCGCCGCCGCTGTGGTTCGGCGACAGCCTGCTCGACAACCTCAGGCTGCTTGGCGAACGCATCCCGTTCTGGCGCAGCCTGGGCTGGAGCCTGTACGTGGCGGTGTGCTCGACCGCGCTGACGCTGCTGTTCTGTTCGATGGGCGGCTACGCGTTCGCAATGTTCGAGTTCCGTTTCAAGCAGACCCTGTTCGCGCTGGTGATGGCCACGCTGCTGCTGCCGTCATTCATGAACATGATTCCCACCTTCATGATCATGGACCTGCTGGACTGGATCGACCGGCCGATCGCGCTGTACATCCCCGGTGCCGCCAGCGCGTTCGGCATCTTCCTGATGCGCCAGTTCATCGCCGCCTCGGTGCCCCGCGACCTGATCGAGGCGGCGCGCATGGACGGTTGTGGCGAGTTCGGCATCTACTGGCGCATCGTGCTACCGCTGCTCAAGCCAGCGCTCGGAACGCTTGGCCTGATCACCTTCATTGCAAGCTGGAACAACTTCATCGGGCCGCTGATCGTGATGCGCAGTCCCGAGATGTACACGCTGCCGCTGGCACTGCGCAGCCTGCAGAGCCCGGTGGACACCGAGTGGGGCGCGCTGATGGCCGGCTCGGCCATCGCCACGCTGCCGCTGCTGCTGCTATTCGCACTGTGCTCCAGACAACTGATCGCCGGTCTGACCGCCGGCGCCGTCAAGTGAGCAGCCGCCTGCGGCCTGCCTCGCTGAACCAGACATCGGATCCCATGAAGTCTCACGAACCCCTGATGCCCGACTACCGATTCGCCGACAACTTCGTCTGGGGTGTGGCGACGAGCGCCTATCAGATCGAAGGTGCAGCCAGCGACGACGGTCGCGGCGACTCGATCTGGGACGTGTTCTGCCGCCGCCCCGGCGCGATTGCCGATGGCAGCGATGGTCGCGTCGCCTGCGACCACTATCACCGGTGGGCGCAGGACCTCGAACTGATCGCGTCGCTGGGCGTGGATGCCTACCGTTTTTCGGTGGCCTGGCCCCGCGTGATGCCCGAGGGTCGTTTGCCAGCCAACGCAGCAGGCCTCGACTTCTACGACCGACTGGTCGACGGCCTGCTGGCGCGCGGCATCAAGCCCTACCTGACGCTGAATCATTGGGATCTTCCACAGGCGTTGCAGCAGGCAGGTGGCTGGGGGAACCGCGATACCGCCTTCCATTTCGTCGACTATGCGCTGGCAGTGCACGGCCGCCTGGGAGACCGCATCCATGCCTGGACCACCCATAACGAGCCGTGGGTCGTGGCCGTGCTTGGTCACGAAACCGGCATCTTTGCCCCCGGACTGAAGGACCGCGCGCTGGCGGTCCAGGCGTCGCACCACCTGTTGTTGAGCCACGGGATGGCCACGCAGGCGCTGCGTGCTGCCGGCTGTCGCGGGGATATCGGCATCGTGCTGAACCTGTCGCCGACCCAGCCGGCGACCGCACATGCCGACGATCTGGCGCAGGCCCGACTCGAAGACGGCAAGCTGATGCGCTGGTACATGGATCCACTGTTCGGCCGCGACTATCCGGCCGACGTACTGCGCCACCTCGGCGCCGACGCGCCGCGCGTCGTCTCGGGCGACATGACCGTGATTGCCGCGCCGATGGACTTTCTCGGTGTCAACTACTACACGCGGTCGGTTGCCAGCGCCGGCAGGCCCTGGGATCCGTCCAGCGGCGGCCTGCCGCTGACCGACATGGGGTGGGAGATCTATCCGCAGGGGCTGACCGATCTGCTGGTGCGGCTGTCCAGCGACTATCCGGTACCGCCCCTGTACGTGACCGAGAACGGTGGTGCGTTCCCCGACCGCATCGAAGGCGGGCGCGTGCATGACCACGATCGCGTCGATTACATCGCCAGTCACATTGCAGCCGTGGCGGCCGCCTGCGAGCGCGGCGTGCCGATGGCCGGCTACATGGTCTGGAGCCTTCTCGACAACTTCGAATGGGCATCCGGGTATGAGAAGCGCTTCGGCATCGTGCATGTGGACTATGCGACCCAGCAGCGCACGCTGAAGGACAGTGCGCTGTGGTACCAGGCCTTCCTCCAGCGCCAGAAGGCGCAACGCAGCCCGGTGCTCCGGACGGCGCAGCGCCAGGGCGGAGACGGACGCTGATGGGACAGGTCACGCTCCGGGATGTCCATAAGCGCTACGCGGATACCGAGGTCATCCGCGGCATCGACCTGCAGGTCGACGATGGCGAGTTCATGGTGTTTGTCGGTCCTTCCGGCTGCGGCAAGTCGACCACGCTGCGGATGATTGCCGGGCTCGAGGAGATCACCCACGGCGACCTGCTGATCGACGGCGTGCGCGCCAACGACGTGCGGCCAGCGGATCGCGGCGCGGCGATGGTGTTCCAGAGCTACGCGCTGTATCCGCACATGACGGTGGCGGAGAACATGGGCTTTGCGCTGCGGATGGCGGGTATGGGCCGTCGGGAGCGTGAGGCGCAGGTCGGCCGTGCTGCCGAGATCCTGCGCATCACCGACTACCTCGGACGGTATCCACGCGAGTTGTCCGGTGGCCAGCGGCAACGCGTGGCGATCGGCCGCGCGATCGTGCGCAAGCCCAAGGTGTTCCTGTTCGACGAGCCGCTATCCAACCTCGACGCAGCGCTGCGCGTGGACATGCGCATCGAACTGACGCGCCTGCACCGCCAGTTGCGCACGACCATGATTTATGTGACCCACGATCAGGTCGAGGCGATGACGATGGGCGACCGCATCGCCGTGTTCAACAGCGGGCGGGTCGAACAGATCGGCGCGCCGCTCGATCTCTACGAGCGCCCGGACAACACGTTCGTCGCCGGCTTCATCGGTGCGCCGCGCATCAACTTCATCGAGCGTCCTGGCGACGGCGCGAGTGAGGCGCATCAGGCGCTCTGGCGGGCACTGGCTGCCCGTGCCGGCGATGCCGCGCAGCGCGTCGGCATGCGCCCCGAGCACGTGGGCATCGCTGCGCCCGGCGAGGGCGTCGCCAGTACCGTCGCGCTGGCCGAACATCTCGGCGACTGCTCGATCCTGCATCTGCGTGTCGAGGGGCTCGACGCGCTGGTCACTGCCAAGGTCGG
>CAZTUT010000023.1:20133-26967 GCA_964616395.1 uncultured Burkholderiaceae bacterium | reverse complement strand
AACGACCGTCTTCGGCCTGACCGAAGCCCAGATTTCTCAGATCGGCATGACCTGGGGCCTCGGCGCCTTCATCGGTCTGATGCTGTTCATCATCTGGAAGGTCGCGCGGGAGTCACGTGCCGGCCGCTTCGGCACCTTCATCCTGTTCTTCGTGCTGGCTTTCGGTATCTTCGGATTTGCGATGAAGTCGGTCATTCAGTGGCTGCTTGACTTGTGAGTGTCGATCTCGATCGTGCCGCCTGGCGCTTTTGCGTCGCACCGATGCTGGACTGGACAGACCGACACTGCCGGATGTTCCACCGGCAACTGACGCGCCATGCGCGGCTCTACACCGAGATGATCACCACCGGTGCGCTGCTGCATGGTGATGTCGCGCGGCACCTTGACTTTGATGCACGGGAGCACCCGGTCGCGCTGCAGCTTGGTGGCAGCGAGCCGGCTGATCTTGCGCGATGTGCGCGACTAGGCCAGCAATGGGGCTACGACGAAATCAACCTGAATTGCGGCTGCCCGTCGGAGCGGGTACAGCGTGGCGCGTTTGGGGCCTGCCTGATGGCGGAGCCGGCGCTGGTTGCCGACTGCATCCGCGCAATGCGCGATGCGGTGGATGTGCCAGTGACCGTCAAGCACCGGATCGGCATCGATCGCGACGAAAGCGAGGGCATGGTCACAGACTTCGTCGGCGCATTACATGAAGCAGGCTGCGACGTCTTCATCGTCCATGCACGCAATGCCTGGCTCAAGGGTCTCAGCCCGAAGGAGAATCGCGAGGTGCCGCCGCTCCGGTATGAGGTCGTGCATCGCCTGAAGCGGCACTTCCCGCGGGCCGTGTTCGTGCTTAACGGCGGCCTGAGCTCGCTTCCGCAGGCGAAGGCGCAGTTACCGGCGGTCGATGGGGTGATGCTGGGCCGGCTTGCCTACCATGAGCCGTATGTGCTGGCCGAGGTGGATGCCTTGTTCTTCGATGCCGTTGGGCCGGTGCAAACGCGGGCGGATGTGACGCAGGCGATGGGTGCGTATCTGGCACGGATGATCGAACGCGATGTTCCGGCGCGCACCGTGCTTCGCCACATGCTTGGCCTGTATCACGGCCAGCGAGGCGGGCGGCACTGGCGCCGGATGCTGAGCGATCCGCAGTTCATCGATGCACAGGGCAGCGGGGTGCTGGCGGCCGCTGCGTCCGCCGTCGATGGGCCGGTTGCCCGGCTGGGCCAGGACTGAGCCGGGCTGCCCGACGGTAGGACGACAACGCGCGCTAGCGACGGCAGTCGGCGGCGTAGTCCTCTCGAGCGCGTCGGACTTGCCGCTCGGCTGCGTCGCGTCGATTGCTGGCGGCGCGGCTGAGCGCCTCCTCGGCATCCGCGACGCGCTGGGCAAGCTTGCGGCACGCCCGCTGCCGGTCCTCTTCGCGCTTTTCGCGTGCTGCGCGATCGCGCGCCGCCTTGTCTTCCTCGGCGCGCCGCTCGCGTTCGATCTTCTGCACCTGCTGCTGGTCCGCCTTCAGGCGATCGCGGGCGGCGCGCGTGTCCTCGGCTGCTGGCTTGCCGGGCGCCTGCAGGCTGCGCACCGCGGTCGTACCGGGAGGGCAGGCCGCCTCGGCGTAGGTCACCTGTCCCGACGCTGACTCGCAGCGCAGCGTCTGCGCGATCGTGGGCGTCGCCAGCGTCAGAGGAAGCAGAATCAGCAGCGATCGCATGGGGGCGTCATGGGCAGATGGCACGCGCATCTTCCTCGAGCCGGCGCAGTTGCAGCTCGATCGACGCGCGATCCGAGCCGCTCGCCGTCGCCAGATCGGCACGCACGAACTGGATACGCCGGTTCAGATCGGCGCACTGGCGCTCCTGGCGCAGCCGCAGTTCATCGAGGCGCTGGATTTCCTGCTCGGGGTTGGCGGGCGCCGCGGCTGCCGCCGGCTGGATGCGGCCGCCGCCTTCAATGCGAGGCGGCGGCGGCGCGGCGGTTCGCTCGGAGGGCACCTCCTTCGGCGCAGCCGCGCGCTCGACCGCCGCCTCTTTGGCCGCCTTGCTGTCTTCGCGCTCTTCCCGGCCTGCGGAAGCGGCGGTGCGGGTCTCATCGCGCGCTACCGCGCCCTCGGCCGGCTTCGCGCTACGAGGCTCCTGCGTGACGATGGCCGGCGTGGTGTCGATGCGGCGCGCGAGACGAGTGTTGGGCGGACAGGCCTCGTTGGTGTAGGTCACGTGACCATCGCGCCCCTCGCATCGGTTCAGCGAATAGGCCGGCGCCGGCAGCAGGAGGGCGGCTACGCCCGCGACGATCAACGCCGCTGTCCAGTTGCCGAATGCCTGCCGGGATTGGCACATCGGGTGTTTTTGTTTCGCGATTGCATCCATTGCCTGCTCCTGCAAGGATCTCGTCAATGGGCCGCTGCCGGGCCGTTCGGGGTGGCTACGCGTTGATTCGGCTGCGCGCTCGGCCGTTCAGTGTTCGCCTGAAGCGGACAGCACCTTGCCGGGATTCATCAGCCCATGCGGGTCCAACGCCCGTTTGATGGCTCGCATCATGCCCATTTCGAGCGGTGACTTGAAGTGCGTAATCTCGTCACGCTTCATCTGTCCTAGACCGTGCTCGGCGCTGATCGAGCCGCCGCGCGCCGCCACTGCCTGGTGCACGACAGCATTGATCGCCGCCTCGTGGGCAAACGCAATCCCGACATCGACGCCGTCTTTCACGGCCATGTTGTAGTGCAGATTGCCGTCGCCCAAATGGCCGAAAACCACCGGTTGTATCCAGCCAAACCGGCGTTCCAGGTCGGCATTGGTCGATTCGACGAAGTCAGGGATCGATGACACCGGCAGCGAGATGTCGTGCTTGACGTTGCCGCCGGCACGCGACTGCGCTTCCGGAATGCCCTCGCGGATAGCCCAAAGCGCGCGCGCTTCGGCCAGCGACTTGGCGACCACGGCATCGGTCGCTTCCGCTGCCTCGAACGCGTCGGCGAACAGCCGTTCGAGCAATGCACCCGCATGCGCTTCGCCTTCGGCATCCGACAGTTCGATCAGCGCGAACCAGGGCGCATGGCCCGCCGGCAGGGGCAAGCTCGTCTGCGGCAGTTCGCGCGCGACGCGCCGCAGGCATTCGGACGACATGACCTCGAATCCGGTGAGCGCGCTGTCGGCGGCGTCGCGCGCGCGGTTCAGCAGCGCCAGGGCCGCATGCAGTGATGCGACCGCGATCAGCGCAGTCAGGCGCGCCCGCGGTTGCGGGAACAGCTTGACGGTCGCGGCCGTGATCACGCCGAGCGTGCCCTCAGCGCCGATAAACAGGTGCTTGAGGTCGTAGCCGGTGTTGTCCTTGCGCAGTCCGCGCAGACCATTCCAGACCTCGCCGCTGGCCAGAACGACTTCCAGGCCAAGCGTCAGCTCGCGTGCATTTCCGTAGCGCAGCACCTGGGTGCCGCCGGCATTGGTCGACAGGTTGCCGCCGAGCGTGGCGCTGCCTTCGGCTGCCAGGCTCAGCGGGAAGAGCCGACCTCGCGCAGCGGCTGCCTCCTGCACCGCCTGCAGCAGGCAGCCGGCCTCCGCGGTCAGCGTGTTGTTGGCGGTGTCGATCGAACGAATTCGATTCATCCGACGCAGGCTGATGACGATGCTGCGGCCTGTCGGATCCGGCGTTGCGCCGCCGACCAGGCCCGTGTTGCCACCCTGCGGCACGATCGACGCGCCGGCCGCCGCGCAGGCGCGTACCGTCGCTGCGACCTCTGCAGTCGAGGCAGGCAGTACGACTGCGGTTGCGCTTCCGACGTAGCGGCGTCGCCAGTCAGTCAGGTAGGGGGCCATGTCGTCCTGTGCGGTCAGGACATGCGCATGCCCGAGCGCCTCGCGCAGCGAACCGACCAGCGCCTGGGTGGACATTGGGTCTGCCTTATCCGCGCGTGATCATGGTTGCCGAGTCTCGGCCTGTTTGGCCGCGCGGGCAGCCTTCTTCAGTGGCCGAAGGCAGGTGACGGCGGCACCGAAGAACACAGCCACGAGCGCCAGCTCGATCCACGCCAGCGTGCCGTAGGGGGCGGGCTCGAAAGCGCGCGCCGATCCTTCGAACAGGTAGATCAGGATCAGCAGTAACGCCCACTGGTACGACTTGTTTTCGGCACGCAACAGGCCGCGCAGCGGCAGCAGCAGTGGCAGCGCCTTGAGCGCAAGCCACGAGCCGCCGGGGCGGATCGGCGCGAGCCAGAGTTCCCAAAGGACGCACAGCACGATCAGCGCCATCCAGGCCGCCAGCGCGATCCGGTGCGCGGTCGATGACGGATCGATTCGATTCATTCGGCGAGCCTCAATGCCGTTTGCGCCAATCTCCGGCCGAGTGCAGTAGCCAGCCGCCGCTCCTCCTCCGTCAGACGGGCCGCATCGGCACCGCTGCCGGCAGCAACGTGGGTCGCGCCGTATGGGCTGCCACCGGAGCGGGTCGTGGAAAGATCCGGCTCGGAGTACGGCAAGCCGAGAACCAGCATGCCATGGTGGAGCAGCGGCAGCATCATCGACAGCAACGTCGACTCCTGGCCGCCATGCATCGACGAGGTGGACGTGAACACGCAGGCAGGCTTGCCTTGCAGCGCGCCAGACAACCAGAGTCCGCTGGTGCTGTCGAGAAAGTGCTTCATCGGCGCGGCCATGTTGCCGAAACGCGTGGGCGAGCCCAGGGCAAGCGCGCCACACGATTCGAGGTCGGCAAGCTCGACATACGGCGCACCGGTTGGCGGAACTGGTGGCGACGCGACTTCCGTGCTTGGTGCCACCGGCGGCACGGTCCGCAGACGCGCGCTGGCACCGCGCACGCCGTCGATCCCGGCTGCGATGCAGTCGGCCAGCGCACGCGTTGATCCGTGCCGCGAGTAATAGAGAACGAGGATATCCACGAGGTGTTGCGATAATTGTCGGATGCCCAAGTGTACTTTTGCCGCAACCGGCGTCGCGCGTGAAGATTCTGCGCGACCGCGCCGCGCGTCGGTGCGATGTCCGGAGTGTGGTCGATGATGCCCGACAGCGCGTTCCAGCGGTTCGCGACCCGGCATGCGCCGTGGCTGCCCGCGCGGCTGGCAGCCATCGCGCCGATGCTCGACCGTGCCCGCGAGGTGCTGAATTTTGCCGCCCGACGCTCGCGCGAAGTGCGGCTGGCGCAGGTGGCGGGCAGCCTGACGTTTACCACCACGCTGTCGCTGGTACCGCTGCTGGCCGTTGTCCTGGCACTGCTGACCGCGTTCCCCATCTTCACCGAACTGCGCATCGCGTTCGAAAAGAACGTCCTGCGCGAGATGCTGCCCGACGCCTATGCGTCCGTGATGCTGCGGTACCTGAACGAATTTGTCTCCAAGGCGGGAAGGCTGACCGCGTTGGGTCTGACATTCCTGTTCCTGACCGCGCTGGCCATGGTTTTAACGGTCGACCGCGTGCTCAACGACATCTGGCGCGTTCGGTCCGGCCGCCCACTGCTGCAGAGGCTGCTGATCTACTGGACGCTGCTCACGCTCGGCCCGGTGGTGATTGCTGCGAGCCTGTCGGCGTCGTCGTATCTGCTATCGACTTCGCACGGCTTGACCGGACGGGTGCCCGGGCTGCTGGGCGAACTGCTCGACTATGCGCCGGTGCTGATTTCGGGTCTTGCATTTGCCACGCTCTACGTGATCGTGCCGGCCCGGCGCGTGCTCTGGCGAGATGCCCTGGTCGGTGGCTTTGTTGCGGCGTTGTTCGGGCAGCTGATGAAGACCGGATTTGGCTGGTATCTGCAGACCGGCACGCTGACCGGCATTTATGGCGCGTTCGCCGTGGCACCGCTGTTCCTGCTTTGGGCGTATCTGACCTGGTACGCAATCCTGTTCGGCGCCGCGATCGCAGCCACCCTGCCGCAGTTGCGGATGACCCGCTTTGCTGACGAACAGCGTGCCGGCAACCGTTTCGTCACGTCCGTCGCGCTGCTGCGCAATCTGCTCGATGCGCGTGAGCAGGACCGACAGCAGGGCAAGATGACGCTCGACGAGCTTGCGATCTCCGTACATACCTACCCAGAAGAAATCGAAAGGCTGCTGGCCGAACTGGAACGCCTGAACTACATCAGCCGGATCGACGGCACGCCGCCGGCGTGGCTGCTGACCTGTGACCCCGCGCGCACGACGTTGCAGCCAGCGTTTGAAAAATTCGCGGTCGATCCGGCCAACTCCCTGCTCGCCGACGATGACGACGGCCTGCGCGCCTGGATTGGTCAGGGGCTTTCTGCGGAGTGGATCACCCAGCCGCTGAGTGCGCTCACGTCCCGTCGCGCCGACTGAATCCCACCGGCCGCAGGCTCAGATAGGTGAGACCGTCAGCACGAGCGCCGCCACAGCCAGCACCAGCACACCCGCCAGCCTTTCGGTCCATTGCGCATAGCGCGGATCGGTGGCCCAACCGCGGGCACGCGCCGCAAGCGCCGCATAGCCGGCGAGGATGAAGAACTCCGGAATGATCGAGCCGGCCGCGAGCCACAGCATCTGCGGCCCGACCGCTAATTTCGGATCGACGAACTGCGGCAGGATCGCGGCGAAAAAGATGAGCGTCTTCGGATTTGCCAGCTGCAGGCTCAATCCCGAAAGGAAGATCGCGCCGGCAGAGTGCCCGCGGGCGGAGGCGCTTGACAGCGAGATCGGCGACGGCCGCGACAGCAAGGCCATCACACCAATGTAGATCAGGTAGGCCGCGCCCGCCCACTTGATCGCCGTGAAGAACAGCGACGATGACATCAGCACCGCGCCAAGCGCGGTCGCCGACAGCGCGAAGTACAGCGCGTTGGCCGACAGGATGCCGAGGCTGGCCCAGGTCGCGCGCCGTGCGCCCTGCGTAA
>CAZTUT010000023.1:0-20033 GCA_964616395.1 uncultured Burkholderiaceae bacterium | reverse complement strand
TTGGCCGACAGGATGCCGAGGCTGGCCCAGGTCGCGCGCCGTGCGCCCTGCGTAATGCCGTAGGCGATCACCAGCATCACAGCGGGCCCGGGCGACAGGCTCAGTGCCGCTTCGGCCAGCACGTACAGCCAGTACGTGTCCCAGTTGACCGACCCGAGTAGCTGCGCCCAGGTCATGCGGCCGGCGATGCGGGAGCGCGGGCACCCAGGCGATCGATGAAGTGCTCCAGCGCGCAACGCACGCCATCCGGATTTTCGGTCATCAGCGCATGGCCGGTGGCCGGCAGCGTCACCACGCTCCGGTCGCGGCAGGCATCGATCAGCGCGCGCGCCGCCTTCGGCGGTGTCATCTGGTCAGCCGCGCCAATCACGAACAGCGCCGGACAGGCAAGCGCGGCAGCGCGCTCGGTTCCGGCCGCATAGGCATTGCAGGCAGCGAAGTCGGTCGGCAGCACATCCGGTCCGTTGCGGCGGGCGATGTGCTG
Source organism: uncultured Burkholderiaceae bacterium (assembly GCA_964616395.1). Taxonomy (GTDB): domain Bacteria; phylum Pseudomonadota; class Gammaproteobacteria; order Burkholderiales; family Burkholderiaceae_F; genus JALHMQ01. Next base: position 19,549 of record CAZTUT010000023.1, on the reverse strand, counting down.
CATCAGCCGCAGGTTCTGCCAGACGATGTTGAAGCCCGGTCCGGGTGCACCAGGGCGCGGCGCGAATGGCGCGATCGATGCGCTGTGCGACCACACGTTGATCATCTGCATCGCAGCCGCCGGATCGTCGCGCGTTGCGGCCAGCAGCGCGTCGGAGACCTTCATCGGGAACGCGCTGCCGATCAGGGCCACACCCAGCGCGCGCGGAGCCAGCATTGCCGCTAGTTCCAGTGCGATCAGCGATCCCATGCTGTGACCGACCACGATGAAGCCCGGGCTGGCCAGTGGCGCGAGCGCGCCCGCCACCCGGCGAGCAATGCCTTCGACGCTCGACTCCAGGGGCCCGGCGCTGCGGCCATGGCCGGGCAGGTCGAGCGCCAGCACGGCAAGGCCGCGGTGCGCAAGCGCGCGGCTCTGCAGAATCCAGACGCTGTGATCGTGCTGCGCGCCATGCAGGAACACCACGCAGAGGCGAGCAGGGTCGAACGGCTTGCCGCCGGTGTACGCATACAGGTCGCCGAGTTGCATCAGTTCACCCTCGCTGCGATCTTGAGGGCACGTGCAAGATCGTCGATCAGGTCCTGCGCGTCTTCGAGGCCAACCGACAGCCGGATCGTGCCCTCGGTGATCCCCGCGGCGGCCAGATCGGCGTCCGGCACCCGGAAGTGCGTGGTCGAGGCCGGATGAATGACCAGCGACTTCGCATCGCCCACATTGGCCAGGTGCGAAAACACGGTCAGCGCTTCGACGAATGCCTTGCCCGCGGCGCGCGTTCCCTTCAGGTCGAAGCTGAACACGGCGCCGCATCCGCGCGGCAGAAGCCGTTTGGCGAGTGCGTGGTCCGGATGCCCGGGCAGTTCCGGATAGGCCACCGATGCGATCTGCGGATGACTGGCAAGGAACTCGACGACCTTGCGCGCGTTGTCGACGTGACGCGCCATGCGCAGCGGCAGCGTCTCCAGACCCTGAAGCAGCAGAAATGCCGTATGCGGGCTCATGCAGGCACCGAAGTCGCGCAGCCCTTCGCGCCGCGCCCGCAGCAGGAACGGCGCCACGGTGCTCTCCTCGGCGAACACCATGCCGTGAAAGCCGGCATAGGGCCGGGTCAGCACGTCGAACTTGCCGGCGCTCGCCGGCGCGTCCCAGTCGAAGGTGCCGCCGTCGACCAGCAGGCCGCCGATGGCTACACCATGGCCGCCGATGAACTTGGTCGCGGAGTGGTGGACAAGATCGGCCCCAAGCGAAAACGGTTGCATCAGGTAGGGCGTGGTGAAGGTGCTGTCCACCAGCAGCGGTACGCCGGCCTCGTGCGCGATGGCCGACACCGACGGAATGTCGAGCACGTCGAGGCCCGGATTGCCGAGGGTCTCGCCGAATAGCAGCCGCGTCTCCGGTCGGATCGCGGCGTGCCAGGCATCCAGATCGCGCGGGTCGACGAACGTGGTCGTGATGCCGAAGCGCGCGAGCGTGTAGGCCAGCAGGTTGTGCGACCCGCCGTACAGCGCCCGGCTGGCGACGATGTGCCCGCCGGCGCCCATCAAGGTCGCGATGGCCAGGTGCAGCGCCGCTTGGCCGCTGGCGGTGGCGATCGCGCCCACCCCCTGCTCGAGCGCGGCGATTCGTTCTTCGAGCACCGCGACCGTGGGATTGGAGATGCGCGAGTAGACATGACCGGCGCGCTCCATGTTGAACAGGGCTGCCGCCTGCGCCGAATCCTCGAAGCAGAACGAGGTGGTGGCGTAGATCGGGACCGCCCGGCTGCCGGTGGCCGGATCGGGCCGCTGACCGGCGTGCAGCGCGAGGGTTTCGAGGGCCGGGGTGCGGGGAGCGGACATGGATCACCTGGACGGAGCGGACAGCAACGTTCGCCAGCGTACCCAAAAAGCCCGGCGCCGACGGTGGTGCGCTGCGCGACCCTCCTAGAATGGCGCCATGGATCTGATGCCCGCGCCACGCAGTTCGCTGTACCCGCCGATCGAGCCGCATGACTCGGGCATGTTGCCGCTCGATGATCTGCATTCGATGTACTGGGAAGTCAGCGGCAACCCGCGCGGCGTTCCGGTGCTGTTCCTGCATGGCGGGCCGGGCGGTGGGTGCTCGCCCGAGCATCGACGCTTCTTCGATCCGGCGTTCTTCCGCATCGTGCTATTCGATCAGCGCGGCGCCGGCAACTCCACCCCGCTGGGCGAGACCCGGGCCAACACGCTGTCGCATCTGCTGGCCGATATCGAAACGCTGCGCGCGTACCTCGACATCGAGCGCTGGATGGTGTTCGGTGGGTCCTGGGGCAGCACGCTGGCGCTGGCCTACGGGCAGCAGCATCCGCAGCGGGTGCTCGGCTTCGTGCTGCGCGGGATCTTCCTTGGGCGCGCAGTCGAGGTCGACTGGTTCCTGTACGGGCTGGGGCGCGTCTTTCCTGAGGCGTGGCGGCGCTTTTCCGAGATGATCCCGCAGGCGGAGCGGGCTGACCTGCTGCGTGCCTACAGCCGGCGCCTGTTCGATCCTGACCCGCGCATCCACCTGCCGTTTGCGCGCGCGTGGAGCGAGTACGAAGGCGAGTGCTCGACGCTGTTGCCGAATCCGGACCTGGTGCGCCGGGCGGCCGAGGATGCGATCGGGCTGGCGCGTCTCGAGGCCCACTATTTCCTGCACGACTGCTTTCTGCGGCCCGAGCAGTTGCTCGATGACCTGTACCGCATCCGGCATCTGCCGGCCACGATCGTGCATGCGCGCTATGACATGGTGTGCCCGATCGCCAGTGCCGACGCGCTCGCTCAGGCCTGGCCTTCCGCGCGTTACGTGATCGTTCCCGATGCCGGCCATTCCGTCTGGGAGCCGCCGGTGCGGGCGGTGATGCTGCGGGAAGTCGAGGAGGCCAAGGCGCGCCTGAGCGCTGGCTGAACCGCGCCCGGTCGTAGCGTTTCTTTCAGAGGATTGTCCGATGCCCCGTTTTGCTGCCAACGTCAGCATGATGTACCCGGAGTTCCCGCTGCTGGATCGCATCGGCGCCGCTGCGGCCGATGGATTTGCGGCCGTCGAGGTGCAGGGTCCGTATGCAGCCTCGCCGGATGACTTCGCACGGGCGCTGCGCCAGGCCCAGGTGCAACTGGTGCTGATGAATGCGCCAGCGGGCAACCCCGATGCCGGCGACCGTGGCATCGCTGCGCTGCCTGGCCGCGAGCGTGAGTTCGAGGACGGCATTCGGCGCGCTCTCGACTTCGCGCGGGCGACGGGCGCTCCGCGCGTGCATGTGCAGGCCGGCCGGCCGGATCCCGAACTGTCGGCCGATGAGGTCCGGGGACTCTTTGTTCGCAATCTGGCACACGCCTGCGACGTCTTTCTGCCACACGGCATCACGGTGATGGTCGAGCCGATCAATACGCGCGACATTCCGGGCTACTACGTGACCCGCCAGCAGCAGGCGGTCGACCTGATCGACGCCGTCGGCCGGCCCAACATCGCCCTGCAACTCGACCTGTATCACCTGCAGATCATGGAGGGTGACCTGTCGGTGAACATCGAGCGATATCTGCCGCGGGCCGCTCATGTACAGATCGCCGGCGTGCCTCAGCGGCACGAGCCGGACGTTGGCGAGATCAACTATCCGGCGCTGTTCGCGCTGCTCGACCGGCTCGGCTATGGCGGCTGGGTCGGATGCGAGTACCGGCCGGCGCGAGGCGCAGTGGCCGGAGGCACCTCGGCAGGGCTTGGGTGGCTCCGACGTGCCTGACCGATGCACGGCAGTGCGGCAAATGGTTACCACGGAAGCCGCGCGCCGCGCTAGGATTCTGCGGCAGACGCCTGAGCATTCAGTCCACGGGGGCAAGGCCATGAAAGTCAGCGACATTCTTCGCGTCAAGGGCAACACGCTGTTCACGGTCACGCCGGACAGCACGTTGTGGGCCGCCGTGCAGGTGATGGCGGACAAGGACATCGGGTCGGTCGTCGTGATGGAACTCGGTGACCTGGTTGGCATGCTGACGTTTCGCGAGGTCATCAACCACCTGTCTGTGAGCAACGGGGTGATCGGTCAGCGGCTGGTGCGCAACGTGATGGACGATGCCCCGCTCACCGTCACGCCGGAGACCGACGTCATGGAGGTGCGGCGCCTGATGCTCGAGCGCCATGCGCGCTACCTGCCAGTCATGGACGGCAAGACGTTGATGGGCGTGATCTCGTTCTACGACGTCGCGCGCGCGGTCCTCGACGAGCAGAGCTTCGAGAACCGCATGCTCAAGGCCTACATCCGGGACTGGCCGGACGAGCAGCCGGCGCGGTAGCGGCGGCTTTGCGCCCAACCTTCGACCTCGCGCGTTGATCCTTCGCTGCCCGCGCTGTCGAGTATCGAAAGTCGATACCTGATGCGTGAGGCGTGTCGTCGGTGAATTGCATGGCTAGGATCTCCACCATGCTTACTCGACGCCAGTTTTTATCCTTCTGCTGTGCCGGGCCGCTGACTGCCGCGTGGACCCGCGCCGAGGCGGCCGACCTCGACTGCCTGCGGCCGGTTCCTGACCCACTGCTCCGCCATGATGTGGTGCAGTCCGCACTGGCTGGCCTCGACTTCGATCGGGTCTGGGACGCCCACGCGCACCTCGTGGGCACCGGGGACAGCGGCGGCGGTGCCTATGCCGACCCACGCGGCGAAACCTGGCTGAATCCGGTCGAGCGGATTCGCCGCAAGGTGATGCTGGCAGCGGCCTGTGTCGATGAGCAGGCCGCTGGCAGCATCGACCTGCGGTACGTTGCGCGGCTGAATGCGCTGATCGACGCGTTTCCGGCGGGCTTCCGGATGATGCTGTTCGCCTTCGACTACATGGTGGACGACGCCGGGATCGAACAGCCGTCACGCTCGACCTTCCACACGCCCGATGCGTACGCGCGATCGGTGGCCGTCAGCAGGCCCGAAAGATATGGGTGGGTCGCATCGATCCATCCGTACCGCGCCGATGCGCTGCTGCGTCTCGATGACGCGGCAAAAGCGGGGGCTGTCGCGGTCAAGTGGCTGCCATCGTCGATGAACATCGATCCTGCCTCGCCGCGCTGCGGCGCGTTCTATCAGCGATTGGTCGAACTGCGGCTCCCGCTGGTCATCCATTGCGGGGAGGAGGTCGCCGCACCCGGCGCCGGCCAGCATGGATTCAACAACCCGCTGCATGTGCGGCGCCCGTTGGAGGCGGGTGTGCGGGTCATCGTTGCGCACGCGGCTTCGCTGGGTGCGGCACGTGACATCGACCGGCTGCGGCCCGGACAGTCGGACCAGGATGCGCCGCGCGTTGCGTCCTTCGAACTTTTTTCAAGGCTGATGGACGAGCCGCGGTGGGACGGGCGCCTGTTTGCCGATGTGTCGGCCGTGTTTCAGCGCAACCGCGACCTCGCTGTTCAGCGGGCGCTGATCGAGCGGCAGCATTGGCACCACCGCCTGCTGCATGGCTCGGACTACCCGCTGCCCGGTATCGGCCTCGTGTACCGGCTGCCGACCTTCGTCGATGCCGGCTGGCTGCGGCCCGAGGAGGCCGATGTACTGACGCAGTTGCGGCCGTTCAATCCGTTGCTGTTCGAGTTCGTGCTCAAGCGCAGCCTGCGCGTCCAGGGGGCAGCGCTATCACCCGCTGTGTTCGAGACGGCCCGCGTGCTTGCCCGCGATCGCGGGCGCAGCGGCGTACGCATGCCGGCCGCCGAAGAGGGCTCAGGCATCATTCCCGCCAACCGACAGTCATGACGGAGACGCGTGTGCAGCAAGGCAGCCAGTTCGAATTGCTCAGGCAGCGACGCTTTGCGCCGTTCTTTGCCACGCAATTCCTGGGTGCGGCCAACGACAACGTGTTCAAGTACGCGTTCACGTTGCTGGTCACCTATCACGCGGCGCAGTTCACCTCGCTTGCCCCTGCGCTTGCGGTGAACCTGATCGCGGGCCTGTTCATCCTGCCGTTTCTGCTGTTTTCGGCTACCAGTGGCCAGCTGGCCGACAAGTTCGACAAGTCGCGCCTGATGCAGGCGGTCAAGGCGGCCGAGGTCGCGATCATGCTGCTAGGCGCCGTCGGCCTGTGGCTGCACAGCTTTGGCCTCCTGCTCGTCTGCACGTTTCTGATGGGCCTGCACTCCACGCTGTTCGGACCGGTCAAATATGCGTACCTGCCGCAGGTGCTGGACGAGCACGAGATCGTCGGCGGCAACGGCTTGGTCGAAATGGGAACGTTCGTCGCGATCCTGGTTGGCACGATCGCCGCAGGCACGCTGGTCGAGGCTGGACCGAACGGGCATCTTTATGCGGCGGCGCTGTGCGTGGCGCTGGCGCTGGCCGGTCTGGCGACGAGTCTGATGATCCCGCGTGCGCCGTCGGCCGATGCGGCGCTGGCGATCGACTGGAATCCGGTCCGCGTCACAGTCGCCAACCTGAAGGTCGCGCGCCGCGAGCGCTCGGTGTTTCTTTCGTTGCTTGGCATCTCCTGGCTCTGGTTCTTTGGCGCGGTATTCCTGACGCAGTTCCCGCTGTTCGCGCGCGACACGCTGGGTGGCGCCCCGGCAGTCGCCACGCTGCTGCTCGCGGTGTTCTCGGTCGGTATCGGGGTCGGCAGCCTGCTGTGCGAAAAGATGAGTCGCGGTCAGGTCGAGATCGGACTGGTCCCGTTTGGCGCGATTGGCATGACCTTGTTTACCGTCGACCTGTACTTTGCAGCCTCGGGCCTGCCTCTGGCGACCGGGCAGGGGGTTGCTGCGTTCCTCGCTCAGCCGATCCATTGGCGGGTGCTGGCCGACCTGTTGCTGCTGTCGATGTTCGCCGGTTTTTACTCGGTCCCGCTGTATGCGCTGATCCAGACCCGCTGCGAGCCCAGCCATCGAGCGCGGATCATTGCGGCCAACAACATCCTGAATGCGCTGTTCCTGATCCTCGCGGCCGGCATGTCGGCGCTTGCGCTGGGCGCGTTCGGTCTGAAGATCAGCGAGTTGTTCCTGCTGACTGCGGTCCTGAATGCATTGGTGGCCGCCTACATTTTCGGCTTGGTGCCGGAGTTCCTGCTGCGCTTCCTGTCGTGGCTGGTGGTTTCGGTTGCCTATCGGCTGCGTCGACAGGGGGTAACGCGGATTCCGGCCTCCGGGCCGGCGCTGCTGGTGGCCAACCACGTCAGCTTTGTCGACGCGCTGGTGCTGATGGCCGTCAGTCCGCGGCCGATCCGCTTCGTGATGGACGCGTCCATCTTCCGCATCCCGGTGATGAGCTGGCTGTTTCGGCAGGCCAAGGCGATTCCGATCGCCTCGGCGCGCAGCGAGCCTGAGCTCCTGGACAAGGCCTTCGCGCGTGTCTCCGAGGAACTGCGCGACGGTCAACTGGTCTGCATCTTCCCCGAAGGCAAGATCACTGCGAACGGTGACATGTCGCCGTTCCGGCCGGGCGTCACGCGTATCCTGGCAAACGATCCGGTGCCGGTGGTACCCATCGCGCTGCAGGGTCTGTGGGGATCGTTCTTCTCCCGACGCGACGGCACGGCCATGAGCCGCCCGTTCCGTCGCGGACTGTTCAACCGGATCGGCATCGCGGTGGGCGAGCCGATTGACGCCGTCGACGCCGCACCCGAGGTGTTGTTCGCCCGCGTGAGCGCGCTGCGCGGCGACTGGCGCTGACCATGTCGGGTCATTGGCGGTGTTCGATGCGGCGCATTACCGGTGCCCGCAGTGCCGGTCGCTGAGCCGCTTAGAATCCGGCTCCTATGTCTGGATCAACGTTCGGCCACCTGTTCCGCGTTACCAACTTCGGCGAATCGCACGGACCGGCGATCGGCTGCGTGATCGACGGCTGTCCGCCCGGCCTGGCGCTGTCGGCCGATGACATGCAGCCGGACCTCGATCGTCGCAAGCCCGGTACCTCACGCCACGTGACGCAGCGGCGCGAGGAAGATCGGGTCGAGATCCTGTCCGGCGTGTTTCGCGGCGTGACGACTGGAACGCCAATCGCCCTGCTGATCCGCAATCAGGACCAGCGCAGCAGCGACTACGACAACCTCGTCGATACCTTCCGTCCCGGCCATGCCGACTACACGTACTGGCGCAAATACGGGCTGCGCGACCCGCGCGGTGGCGGACGGTCCTCGGCGCGCCTGACGGCGCCGATGGTCGCTGCCGGCGCGGTTGCCAAGAAGTGGCTGCATGTGCGCCACGGGACGACGATACGCGGCCACATGCAGCAAATCGGTACGGTGAGCATTCCGTTTGCGCGCTGGGAGGACGTGGATTCCAACCCATTCTTCGCTGCCGACGCCTCGGTAGTGTCGCAGCTGGAGGCCTACATGGATGCACTGCGTCGCAGCGGCGACTCCTGTGGCGCGCGCCTGCGTGTCGTTGCCAGCGGTGTTCCGGTGGGTCTGGGCGCGCCGCTGTTCGACAAGCTCGACGCCGACATCGCCTACGCGATGATGGGCATCAATGCGGTCAAGGGCGTGGAGATCGGGTCGGGCTTCGAGTGCGTGACCGAGGCCGGCAGCGAGCATGGCGATGAACTGACGCCCGATGGGTTCCTGTCGAATCACGCAGGCGGCGTTCTTGGTGGCATTTCAACGGGGCAGGACGTCGTTGTATCGGTCGCGATCAAGCCGACCTCGAGCATTCGTCTGCCGCGTCGCTCGATTGATGCAAATAATCAGGCGGTCGAGGTCGCGACGCACGGGCGGCATGACCCATGCGTTGGTATTCGCGCCACGCCGATCGCCGAGGCGATGCTTGCCCTGGTGCTGATCGATCATGCACTGGCTCAGCGAGCGCAGTGCGGTGACGTCAGTCTCCCTGTGCCGCCCATCGCGGGGGCGGTCGGGGCGGCGCCCGCCACCTGAGGCGGGTGGCTCGGGAGAGTCGCGTCGGTGAGTAGACGGTCTCGGCGGAACTGAATCACGGAGGTATTCGTGCGCATGGAAATCAAGCGTCGGCTTGCATGGGCGGCCCTGGTGGTTGCGCTTGGCATTACCGGGTGCCAGACGGTGCAGACGACGCGCGGCGGCACCGTTGGCGTCGATCGCAAGCAGCAGATGTCGGCGCTGACGCCGTCGCCGCAGCAGGTCGATCAGGCCGCGCGCCAGCAGTATGTCCAGGTGCTGGGCGAGGCAAGCAAGAAGGGCGCGCTTAACCGCGATGCCCGCCAGACCGAGCGCGTGCGCGCGATCTCGCGCCGGCTGATCCCGCACACCGCCGTGTTCCGCGACGATGCACCCGGCTGGAACTGGGAAATCAACGTGATCGTCAGTGACCAGGTCAACGCCTGGTGCATGCCGGGCGGCAAGATCGCCGTCTACACCGGCCTGATCGACAAGCTGAAGATCACCGATGATGAACTGGCCGCGGTGATCGGCCACGAGATCGCACACGCGCTGCGCGAGCATGCGCGCGAGCGCATGGGCCGCGCACAGATGGCTGGCCTCGGTGCGGCGGTGGCCGAGATCGGGCTGGAAATCTTCACCGGCGTGCGACTGGGTGGGGCGGGTAATACCTTCGCCCAGGCCATGTTCGTGCTGCCCAACTCGCGCGAGAACGAGCAGGAGGCCGATCGCATCGGCGTCGAGCTCGCTGCGCTGGGCGGCTACGACCCACGCGCCGCGATCACGCTGTGGCAAAAGATGGGCAAGGCCAGTGGCGGTGGTGCGCCACCACAGTGGCTGTCGACCCACCCGTCGAACGACGCGCGCATTCGCGATCTGCAGGACTACGCGCAGCGCGTGCTGCCCCTGTACGAGAAGGCCCGCAAGGGTTGAGTCGTCCCCCTCGGGACCGCTGCGCGGACCCGGCCCCGATTCGATCGCTCCAAGTGCCGCGGATCGCGAGTCCGCAGGGCGCAAATGGCATAATTTGCCCTTCGTTCTGCACGTTGCTCCGCGCGTCGCTGACGTGCGACTGAACCTCTTCTGCTGCTCGCCGCGCCTTTTGGGCAGCCCCTTCCGTGACCGCTTCGCTGCACTTCGCCATGGCCGCTGCCCGCACCCTCTACGACAAACTCTGGGACGAACACGTCGTCCACGTCGAGCCCGACGGCACCACGGTGCTCTACATCGACCGTCATCTGGTCCATGAAGTCACCAGCCCCCAGGCCTACGAGGGGCTGAGGCTCGCGGGGCGCACCCCCTGGCGCGTGTCGTCGATCGTGGCCACTGCCGACCACAACACGCCGACGACGGACTGGGACCGCGGCATCGATGGCGTGGTCGATCCGACGTCGAAGGAACAGATCGTCACGCTCGACGCCAATATCCGCAAGCACGGGTCGGCTGCGTATTTCCCGTTTCTCGACATCCGCCAGGGCATCGTCCACGTGATCGGCCCCGAGCAGGGCGCCACGCTGCCCGGCATGACGGTCGTCTGCGGCGATTCGCACACCAGCACGCATGGCGCGCTCGGCGCGCTCGCGTTTGGCATCGGCACGTCGGAAGTCGAGCACGTTCTGGCCACCCAGACGCTGCTGGCCAAGAAGGCGCGCAACATGCGCGTGGTGGTCGAAGGTCAGGTGGCGCCCGGCGTCACCGCCAAGGACATCGTGCTCTCGGTGATTGGCAAGATCGGAACCGCCGGGGGCACCGGGCACGCGATCGAGTTTGCCGGCAGCGCGATCCGCGACCTGTCGATGGAAGGTCGGATGACCGTCTGCAACATGGCGATCGAGGCGGGCGCCCGCTCCGGCATGGTCGCGGTCGACGACAAGACAATCGACTACCTGCGCGGCCGGCCGATGGCACCGTCGGGCGCGCACTGGGACGCAGCGGTCGCGCACTGGCGCACGCTGCACTCCGACGAGGGCGCGCAGTTCGACCGCGTGGTTGAGATCGATGCCGCGTCGATCGTGCCGCAGGTGTCGTGGGGCACCTCGCCCGAGATGGTGGTCGGCATCGATGGCGCCACACCCGACCCGGCGCGCGAGATTGATCCGGTCCGGCGCGAGGGCATCGAGCGTGCCTTGCGCTACATCGGCCTGGCGCCCAATACGCCGATGACCGCGGTCGAGATCGACAAGGTGTTCATCGGCTCCTGCACCAATTCGCGCATCGAAGACCTGCGCGCCGCGGCCCGCGTGGTCGAGGGCAAGCGCATTGCCACACGTATCCGCCAGGCGCTCGTGGTGCCGGGTTCGGGCCTGGTCAAGGCGCAGGCCGAGCGCGAGGGGCTGGACCGCATCTTCAAGGCGGCGGGCTTCGAGTGGCGCGAGCCGGGCTGCTCGATGTGTCTGGGCATGAACGCCGACAAGCTCGACGCCGGCGACCGCTGCGCGTCGACTTCCAATCGCAACTTCGAGGGGCGCCAGGGCGCGGGCAGCCGCACGCACCTGGTCAGCCCGGCAATGGCCGCTGCCGCGGCGATCGCCGGCCGCTTCGTCGATGTTCGCACCCTTTCGTAGGCACACCCGATGGAACCGTTCCGTTCTCACACCGGCCTGGTGGCGCCGCTGGACCGCGCCAACGTCGACACCGACCAGATCATCCCCAAGCAGTTCCTCAAGTCGATTCGCCGCACCGGCTTCGGCGCCAACCTGTTCGATGAGTGGCGTTATCTCGACCGTGGCGAGCCGGGCCAGGACCACAGCCGGCGCCCGCTGAACCCGGACTTCGTGCTCAACCAGCCGCGCTACGCGGGTGCCTCGATCCTGCTTGCACGGCGTAATTTCGGCTGCGGTTCGAGCCGCGAGCACGCGCCGTGGGCGATTGGCGAATATGGATTTCGCGCGGTGATCGCGCCGAGCTTTGCCGACATCTTCTTCAACAACTGCTTCAAGAATGGCCTGCTGCCGATCGTGCTGCCGGAGCCAACCGTGGATGCACTGTTTTCCGAAGCGCTGGCCAGCCCCGGTTACCGGCTCGCGATCGACCTGGCGAGCCAGACCGTGACCACGCCGTCCGGGGCTGTGCACCGCTACGACGTCGACGCGTTTCGCAAGGAGTGCCTGCTCAATGGCTGGGACGACATCGGCCTGACATTGCGCCACGCCGACAGGATTCGCCAGTACGAGGCGGCACGGCTGGCCGCCAAGCCCTGGCTGGCGCCGCAGTCGGCGGGCGGGGCGGGCGCATGAAGATCGCGGTACTGGCGGGCGACGGCATCGGCCCGGAGATCGTCAAGCAGGCACTCAAGGTGCTGGCAGCGCTTGGCGAGCGCTTCGAGATCGAGCAGGCGTTGGTGGGTGGTGCCGCCTACGACGCCCACGGGCACCCGCTGCCCGATGCCACGCTGGCACTGGCGCGCTCGGCCGACGCCGTGCTGTTTGGCGCCGTGGGCGACTGGAAGTACGACACGCTGGAACGCGCGCTGCGGCCCGAGCAGGCGATCCTCGGCCTGCGCAAGCACCTGGGACTGTTCGCCAACTTCCGTCCGGCGATCTGCTACGAGCAGCTGACGCATGCGTCCAGCCTGAAGCCCGAGCTGGTGGCCGGTCTGGACATCCTGATCGTGCGCGAACTGACCGGCGATATCTACTTCGGGCAGCCGCGCGGCCGGCGCACCGCGCCGGATGGCCCGTTTGCCGGTGCGCTCGAAGGCTTCGACACCATGCGCTACGCGCGGCCGGAGATCGAGCGGATCGCGCATGTGGCCTTCCAGGCCGCACGCAAGCGAAGCAAGCGCTTGACCAGCGTGGACAAGTCCAACGTGCTGGAGACCTTCCAGTTGTGGAAGGATGTCGTGACCGAGGTCCACGCCCAGTATCCGGAGGTGGCCCTCGATCACATGTATGTCGATAACGCGGCGATGCAGCTGGTGCGCGCGCCGAAGCGTTTCGATGTGGTGGTCACAGGCAACATGTTCGGCGACATCCTGTCCGACGAGGCGTCGATGCTCACCGGGTCGATCGGCATGCTGCCGTCGGCCTCGTTGAACGAGCGCAACTTCGGGCTGTACGAGCCGAGCCACGGTAGCGCCCCCGATATCGCAGGCAAGAATGTCGCGAATCCGCTGGCGACCATCCTGTCGGCGGCAATGATGCTGCGCTACTCGCTTGGCAAGCCCGAGCAGGCAGCCCGCATCGAGTCAGCCGTCGAGCGCGTGCTCGCGCAGGGGCTGCGGACCGCCGACATCTGGAGCGAAGGCACCACCCGCGTCGGCACCGATGCGATGGGCGACGCCGTGGTGGCGGCGCTGGCCTGAGCCCGGCAATGGAGCGCAGTGGTGCGGACCTCAATGACAATGAATAAATGGAGCGGTTGATGAAGGTTGGAATCGTTGGCTGGCGCGGCATGGTCGGTTCCGTGCTGATGGAACGCATGACGGCGGAGCGCGACTTCGAACTGGTGGACACTGTGTTCTTCAGCACCTCCAACCCGGGGGGAAAGGCGCCAGCCGTGACTCGCGCTGACCCGGTGCTGCGCGACGCAGCAAGCATTGCCGACCTGGCGGCATGCGACACCATCATCACCTGCCAGGGCGGCGACTACACCAACGACGTCTACCCGCGCTTGCGCGCGAGCGGCTGGAACGGCTACTGGATCGACGCTGCCTCGGCGCTGCGCATGAGTGACGACGCCGTGATCATTCTCGATCCGGTCAACCGTCCGCTGATCGACGCCGAACTCAAGAAGGGAACGCGCAACTTCATCGGCGGCAACTGCACGGTCAGCCTGATGCTGTTGGCGATCGATGGGCTGCTGAAGGCAGATCTGGTCGATTGGGTCAGCGCGATGACCTATCAGGCGGCCTCAGGCGCCGGCGCGCCCAACATGCGCGAACTGCTGTCGCAGATGGGCTATGTCCACGGTGAGGTCAGCGCGCTGCTTGCCGATCCCAAGTCAGCGATCCTCGATATCGATCGTGGCGTCAATCAGGCGCTGCGTGGCGGCGGCCTGCCCACCGAGCAGTTCGGCCTGCCGCTGGCCGGCAGTCTGATCCCCTGGATCGACAAGGACCTTGGCAACGGCCAGAGCAAGGAAGAGTGGAAGGGCGGGGCCGAGGCGAACAAGATTCTCGGGCGGCCAGCAATGGGCCAGCCTGGCGCGATGATCGTCGATGGCCTGTGCGTGCGCGTTGGCGCGATGCGCTGCCACTCGCAAGCGCTGACGATCAAGCTCAAGAAGGACCTGCCGTTATCCGAGATCGAGCAGTTGCTTGCCGCGGGCAATGCCTGGGCACGCGTGGTGCCCAATCGTCGCGAAGACAGCATGCGCGAGCTGTCGCCTGCACGGGTCAGCGGAACCATGGAGATTCCTGTCGGCCGGCTGCGCAAGATGGCGATGGGATCGGGCGCGCATGGTGGCGAGTACCTGAGCGCGTTCACGGTCGGAGATCAGCTGCTCTGGGGGGCCGCTGAGCCGCTGCGTCGGATGCTGAGGATCCTGATCGGCCGGCTCGACTGAGCGTCCCGTCTTTGCAACGCACGGTTTGCCCATCGCTGGCTGATAATCGCCTGAATTGGTGCGAAGACCTCCCAAACGGACGAATTCTCCCGTGTTGCAGGCACTTACGGAGACTTCTAAGCTTGCCGCGCTAAGTGCCTGATGTTATTTTCTTTTGACTTTGCTGCCCTGCATATGGCCGGGCGGTCGTCGAGTCGTTTGCTGGTCGGGCTGGCCAGTTGAAGGGGGCTTTCGTGCCATCAAAGAACAGGGTGCGTTTTCCGACGCGCTGCGCCATTGCCGCAGCCTTGAGCATCGCATTCGCAGTGCCCGGGGCGCATGCCGCAGGGCTTGGTCGACTGACCGTCCAGTCAGCGCTCGGACAGCCGCTGCGGGCCGAGATCGATGTCACGGCGGTCTCCGAAGATGAAGCTTCGTCTCTTGCTGTGGCGCTCGCGTCGCAGGCCGCATTCCGGCAGGCCAATCTTGAGTTCAATCCGGCGCTCGCTTCCCTGCGGTTCGAGGTCGGCAAGCGCGCGGACGGCAGCTATGTGATCCGTGTGTTGTCCTCGCGCCCGGTCGAAGAGCCTTTTCTGGACCTGCTTGTCGAACTGACGTCGTCCGCCGGCCGTGTGCAGCGCGAATACACCGTGCTGCTTGATCCGCCGGCGCTGCGCCAGCCTGCCGAGGTAATGCCGCCGGTTGCCGGACGCGCACCCGCTACGGCCACGCCGCTTCCGGCCCCGGCTGCGGCTGCACCGGCTCAGCCGTCGCGCCCTGCGCCGGCCGCAGCGGCTGCTCCGGCGCCTGCTGCTGCCCCTGCGGCGACGGCAACGGCCGCCGGTGACAAGTCCTACAAGGTGAAGGCGGGTGACACGCTGGGCAAGATCGCAGCAGAAACAAAGCCTGCCAGCGCCAACCTCGATCAGATGCTGGTTGCGCTATTCCAGGCCAACCCGGATGCGTTCGTCGGTAACAACATGAACCGTCTCGTGGCGGGGCGCACGCTGGCGATACCGTCTGCGTCGACCGTCGAGGGCATCAGCGCCAGCAGCGCGCGCACCGAGGTGGCCGCGCAAAGTGCCGACTTCGCCCGGTATCGCAGCCGCCTCGCGCAGGCTGCGACCGGTGGTACGGCGGTCACCGCTGCCACGCCACCGGCGGCCGCAGGGCAGGGCCGAGTGGGTACAAAGGTCGAAGACAAGTCTGCGCCACCTGCAGGTGGCGACCAGTTGAAGATCGCCAAGGCCGACGCGGCCGCCAGTGCGGCGGCGGCGAAAAAGGCGGCTGAGGACGAGGCCGCCGCTCGCAAGCGCGCGGTCAAGGAACAGGAAGAGCGCGCTGCCGAGCTCAAAAAGACAAACGAGGCGTTGAAGAAAGCCGTCGAACTGCAGAGCAAGGCGGCTGCGGAAGCACAGAAGCAGGCCGAGGCTGCCGCCGCGGCGAAGAAGAAGGCCGACGAAGCACTTGCGCGCAAGCAGGCGGAGGAGGCGGCGGCACTCGCCAAGAAGCAGGCCGACGAGGCTGCTGCACTCGCCAAGAAGCAGGCTGAGGACGCGGCAGCCAAGAAGAAGGCTGATGAGGCTGCCGAGGTTGCGCGCAAGCAGGCCGAGGAGGCCGCTGCGCTGGCGAAGAGGCAGGCAGACGAGGCCGCCGCGCTTGCCAAGAAGCAGGCGGATGAGGCAGCAGCGAAGAAGGTGGCTGAAGAAAAGGCAGCCGCCCCCGCGCCCGCCCCCGCCCCTGCGCCAGCACCTGCGCCGGCGAAGGCAGCGCCCGCCCCAGCCGCGAAGGCGGCGGCTCCTGCGCCCGAGCCCGAGCCCAGTCTGGTCGACATGCTGACGTCGCCCTTGACGCTTGGCGGCATTGGCGCGGCATTGCTGGCGCTGCTGGTGGGTCTGAACGTCTATCGCAAACGCAAGGTCGAGGCCTCCGACGAGTTCCAGAACTCGGGCAATGGGGCCCACGCCAATTCGCTGTTCGGCGGCGTTGGCGGCCAGAGCGTTGATACCGGGGCAACCAGCACGTTCAATTCCAGCTTCATCCCCGCGTCGTCTCAACTCGACTCCAACGAAGTCGATCCGGTGGCGGAAGCGGACGTCTATATCGCCTACGGCCGCGAAGCGCAGGCCGAAGACATCCTGAAAGAAGCGCTGCGGCTTCAGCCGGACCGGCACGCGGTCCGCGTCAAGCTGATGGAGATGTACTCGCGCCGCGACGACAAGGCCGCGTTCCTGTCTGCGGCCGAAGAGTTGAAGCAGCGGACCGGCGGTGCGGGTGAGGAGTGGGTGCGGGCGATGCGTCTTGGCTACGCGCTTGATCCGACGAATCCGATGTTTGCGGGTGCCGCTGACATGCCGGAGGGCAACCCCGACACGCGGCCGTCGACGCTGAGCGGCAGGCCGTCGACCTTTGGCGGCAGTGCGGCCACGCTGGGTGGTCTGGGCGCGGCACTGGCCAAGGCGGTGCAGGCAGGTCCTGCGACCATACCGCCGGCAAAGCCGCAGCCTGCGCGACCGGCGACAACGCCCAGGATGGCGCGTCCTGACACCGTTCTTTCTCCCGACACGACGCTGCAGGCGGCCTCGCCGTCTACCGTGTCGTCGCCGACGACCGGTTTTCAGGCCACGCTGACCCAGTCGCCGGCCACTCAGGCTTCGCCCGCGGCGGCACCTGCGGCCAGCCTCGACTTCTCGTCGCTCGATTTCGATCTGAGCAACCCGACCACGCGCCAGCCCGACGTCCCGCGCAACGCGCGGCCCGAGCCGGCGCCGGCAGCACCAGCGCCGGCGCCCGCGCCGACCGTCGGTGGCTTCGGCGCGATCCCCGACGTCGATCTGTCCCTGCCAACGCGCTCGCCACCGCCACCGCCGCCGGTGTCGACCTTCTCGGCGCCTGCCCCGCTGGAGCCGGTCCGTTCGACGGTCCTCGGCGACATCGGCACCATCACCGATGATGCGTCGACGGTGTCCTCGCCCAATACGGACCTGGCAACCGTGCCGCTGGTCGACTTCGTCCTGACCGGTGCGGATGGCGGTCCGAGTGGCCGGCGCACCGAGACCCAGGCGGGCAGCCCGCTGGCCGCGCAAATGGAGACCAAGCTGGACCTGGCCCGCGGCTACATTGATCTCGGCGTCAAGGATGGCGCACGCGAGCTGCTGGAAGAGGTGATGCGCGAAGGCACGCGCGAGCAGCGGCAGAGTGCGGTCGACCTGATGAAGCAGGTTGACGGCTGACGCCTTACGGTAACGAACCGGGGCCGGCGCCGAGCGCCGGCCCTTTTCATTTGCACGTGGAGGACAACGCGGCCATGTCTGATCCCGCGCTTCGGCGCATCGCGCTCGGCATCGAGTACGACGGCCGTTGCTTCTGTGGCTGGCAGACGCAGCCCGGCGGCGGCGCGGTGCAGGATGCGATCGAGCGCGCGCTGCATGAGTTTGCGGGCGAGCGGTTGGCCACGATCTGCGCGGGCCGCACCGATGCCGGCGTCCATGCCAGCGCCCAGGTGATCCATATCGACACCTCGGTCGAGCGCCCGATCGATGCGTGGGTCCGTGGCGTCAACGCCCGCCTTCCCGCCAGCGTTGCCGTGCGCTGGTCGCGCGTCGTGTCTTCCGACTTTCACGCGAGGTTCGGCGCCCGTTCGCGCCGCTACGACTACTGGCTTCTGAACGATCCGGTCCGCTCGCCGCTGTTCGAGGGACGCGTCGGCTGGGTCTATCGACCGCTCGACGACGCGTCGATGCACTCTGCCGCCCTGTCGCTGATCGGCAGGCATGATTTCAGTGCGTTTCGCGCCGCCGAGTGCCAGGCCGCCTCACCAGTGCGTGAACTGACGCGCTTCGAGGTGATGCGCAGCGGTCGGCTGATCCGCATCCGCATCGAGGCCAATGCGTTCCTGCACCATATGGTCCGCAATCTGGTCGGGCTGCTGGTCTATATCGGTCTTGGACGGCAGCCGGTGGGCTGGGCAGCGGAGGTTCTGGCATCGCGCGACCGCGGGCGCGCGGCCCCCACGTTTTCCGCCGCTGGCCTGTACCTGAGCGCGGTTCAGTACGATCCAGCTTTCGGTTTGCCCGACCCCGTGGACTTCGTCCCGCTTCCCTGACTCTCCGATGACTTTCCGTGTGCGCGTGAAGATCTGCGGCCTGACGCGCGCCGCCGATGTCGAGGCGGCGGGCATGGCGGGCGCCGATGCGGTCGGGTTCGTCTGCTATCCAGGCAGCGCACGCTTTGTACCGGTCGCGCGCTTGCGCGAGCTTCGCCGTGCGCTGGCGCCATTCATTACGCCGGTCCTGCTCTTTGTCAATGCGTCGGATCGCGAGATATCGGCGGCGATCGATGCCGTGCCGGATGCGCTGATCCAGTTCCATGGCGACGAGTCGGAGGCCGATTGTCTGCGTGCCGGGCGTCCTTACGTGCGCGCTGTCGCGCTGGGCGCGCAGGGCGCTTTGTTAGACTTCGAAGCATGTTTTCCCTCGGCGCAAGGGCTGCTGGCTGATACGCCGTCGGCCGGTCGGGGCGGCGCTGGCAAAGCGTTCGACTGGGGGCTCGTGCCGCCGTCATCG
This sequence comes from uncultured Burkholderiaceae bacterium, assembly GCA_964616395.1. Taxonomy (GTDB): domain Bacteria; phylum Pseudomonadota; class Gammaproteobacteria; order Burkholderiales; family Burkholderiaceae_F; genus JALHMQ01. Next base: position 696 of record CAZTUT010000023.1, on the reverse strand, counting down.
CAGCGCCGCCTGCCGCTTGTGCTGGCTGGGGGGCTGGACGAGACCAATGTCGAGGCTGCGATCGCCCGGGTGCGTCCGCATGCCGTGGACGTCAGCACCGGTGTGGAACTGGAAAAAGGCATCAAGGATCCGGCGCGCATTGCGCGCTTCATCGCCGCGGTGCGCGCGGCAGAGTCGAATTTGTAGCGAGCCCAACCCGTGAAGTACGACCTGCCCGACGCGCGTGGCCACTTTGGTCCTTATGGCGGCATCTTCGTGTCCGAGACGCTGATGCATGCGCTGGCCGAGCTGCGCGATGCCTACGAGCACTATCGCAAGGATCCGGAGTTCATCGCTGAGCTGCAGCATGAGCTGAAGCACTTCGTCGGCCGCCCGAGCCCGATCTACCACGCGCGTCGCTGGAGCGAGCAGCTCGGTGGTGCGCAGATCTATTTCAAGCGCGAAGACCTCAACCACACGGGCGCGCACAAGGTCAACAACACCGTTGGCCAGGCATTACTCGCCAAGCGCATGGGCAAGCCGCGCGTGATTGCCGAGACCGGGGCCGGCCAGCACGGCGTGGCCAGCGCCACGGTGGCGGCGCGTTTCGGCATGGAATGCGTGGTCTACATGGGGTCCGAGGACGTCGGCCGGCAGGCGGCCAACGTGTACAGGATGAAGCTGCTCGGCGCCAAGGTGGTGCCGGTGGAGTCGGGC
>CAZTUT010000022.1:25734-27319 GCA_964616395.1 uncultured Burkholderiaceae bacterium | reverse complement strand
CTGCTGCATGATCAGCGACTCGTGGCCCATCAGCCCGAAGCTCGGCGTGTAGGCGTTGCGCAGGTCGCCGCCCGCCATCAGCTTGCCCTTGTTGAAGCGCTCCTGCGGGTCGACGCGGCGCTTGTACTCCCGGAACGCCGCCACTTCATCGTCGCGCAGGAATTCGAGCTTGGTCAGGCCGATGCCGTGCTCGCCAGAGATCACGCCGTCGAGGTCGCGCGCCACCTGCATGATCCGCGCCACGGTCTCGTGCGCAGTGGTGAGCATCGCGTAGTCGTCGCTGTTGACCGGGATATTGGTGTGCACGTTGCCATCGCCGGCGTGCATGTGCAGCGCCACCCAGACGCGGCCGCGCAGCACGCGCTGATGGATCGCCTCGCACTCGGCCAGCAGCGGCGCGAACGCGCTGCCGCTGAAGATGCGCTCCAGCGGCGCCCGGATCTCGGTCTTCCAGCTGACACGGATCGTGTGGTCCTGCAGCAGCTCGATCAGCGGCAGCGCACCGCGCTCTGGCGCCAGCCCGGCCACGTGCGTGATGCCCAGCCTGGATAGCTCCGGCAGCGCCTGCGACAGCGGCGTGTCCAGGTGATCGAGCAGATAGCGCCAGCGCCGGCGCGCGAAAGTCAGCAGCTCGCCCGCCTGCTCCAGCCGGTCGCCGAGGATCTCCTCGCGCGGCAGCCGGTCAAACTCCACGTCGCCGGTACGGCCGAGCGCGACTTCGCCGGCCAGATGGCGGTCGAGTGCATCGAGCAGGCCGAGCTTGTTGCGGATCGACAGTTCGATGTTGATGCGCTCGATGGCATCGGTGTAGTCGCCCATCCGCTCCAGCGGAATCACCACGTCCTCATTGAGTTTGAAGGCGTTGGTGTGGCGCGAGATCGCGGCGGTCTTGGCGCGGTCGAGCCAGAATTTCTTGCGCGCCTCGGCGCTGACCGCGATGAAGCCCTCGCCGGCGCGCGCATTGGCCCGCCGCACCACCTCGCTGGCGGCGCGCGCCACCGCCGCATCGTCGTCGCCGACGATGTCGCCGATCAGCACCATCTTGGGCAGCGTGCCGCGCTTGCTCTTGGTGGTGTAGCCAACCGCGCGCAGGTAGCGCTCGTCCAGGTGTTCGAGGCCGGCCAGGAGCACGCCGCCGGCCGCCTGCTGCGCCATGAAGTCGCGGATCTCGACAATGCTGGGCACGGCGTTGCGCGCCGAGCCGAAGAACTCCAGGCACACGGTGCGGATGTTCGGCGGCATCCGGTGCAGCAGCCAGCGCGCGCTGGTGATGAAGCCGTCGCAACCTTCCTTCTGCACGCCGGGCAGCCCGCCGAGGAATTTGTCGGTGACGTCCTTGCCGAGCCCGGCTTTGCGGAAAAGCCGGCCCGGCAGCGTCAGCCGCTCGCGCTTCAGCTCGCGCGCACGGTCGGCGGGCTGGCGGCCATCTTTCCAGACCAGATCGAAGGTCGCGGTCTCAACATCGTGGATCTTGCCCAGGTTGTGTTCGATGCGGCTGACCTCGAGCCAGTTGCCCTCGGGGTCGACCATCCGCCACCACACCAGATTGTCGAGCGCGGTGCCCCACAGCACGGCCTTCTTGCCG
>CAZTUT010000022.1:1637-25724 GCA_964616395.1 uncultured Burkholderiaceae bacterium | reverse complement strand
TCATCGCGATGTTGCCGCCCACGCAGGAGCTGTCGGCCGAGGTCGGATCGACCGCGAACACCAGCCCGGCGCGCTCGGCGGCATCGGACACGCGCCGCGTCACCACGCCGCTGCCGGAGAAGATCACCGGCTTCGGCTCGGCCACGCCGGGCAGGGTCATCCGCTCGACCTCGCCGAGCGTTTCGAGCTTTTCGCAATTGATGACGGCCGACAGTGCCGTCAGCGGCACCGCCGAGCCGGTGTAGCCGGTACCGCCGCCGCGCGGGATCACCGTCAGGCCCAGCTCGAAGCAGGCGCGCACCAGCGCCGGCACCTCGTCTTCGTGGTCGGGGGTCAGCACCACGAACGGATACTCGACCCGCCAGTCGGTGGCATCGGTGACGTGCGACACGCGCGCGAAGGCGTCGAAGCCGACGTTGTCGTCGCGCGTGATGCGCGCGAACAGCCGGCGTGCGCGCTTGCGCAGGTCGTACATGTCGGAGAACGACCGCTCAAAGTCGGCCACGCAGCGCCGTGCCGCTGTCAGCAGCTCGCCGACCTTGGCGTCGCGCTCGGCGTCGGCCTGCGGCTCGCGCCGCTTCTCGATCTCGTTGAGACGGTGATGCAGCGCTTCGGCCAGCATGCGGCGGCGCTTGGGGTTATCGAGCAGGTCTTCCTGCAGGTAGGGATTGCGCTGCACGACCCAGACGTCGCCCAGCACCTCGTACAGCATGCGCGCGCTGCGGCCCGTGCGCCGCTCGCTGCGCAGCGCGTCGAGCGTGCGCCAGCTCGCCTCGCCCAGCAGCCGGATCACGATTTCGCGATCCGAGAACGACGTGTAGTTGTACGGGATTTCGCGCAGACGCGCGGGTGCCTCGGCATCAGGCATCAGCGCACGTGCGGCGGCGGGGGTCAGCGGGGCGTTCATGGCAGATCGACGGACTCGGCTCGCTGCGCCAGCGGCAGCGCCACGGACCTCAGTGTATCTGTCGCGGTGCAGCAGGGCAGCGGTACGCCGTCACGGACAAGGGTCAATTTCCGAATCGCTTCGTCGTTCCGTTGCATTTCCGGGCTTTCATCGACCCCATTTCGCGCGACATTCGGGATGCGGCATGCCGCCGCTGCATCACCGGTTCCCCATTGCCTCAGCCCGTGTCCCGCATGCTCAAGCGCATCGCTGTCGCCGACGTCCGCCTCGGCATGTTCGTCCAGGAACTTTGCGGCTCCTGGATGGAGCATCCGTTCTGGCGAACGCGCTTTGTCCTGACCGACCCGCGCGATATCGAGCGGCTGCGTCAGAGCAGCGTGCGCGAGTTGTGGATCGACGCCTCGCAGGGCCTCGATGTCGAGGACGCTGCATCGCCGGTGACCACCGTCGCGCAGGCCGAGCGCGAAGCGACCCAGAGGCTGGCGCCGGTGGCCCAGGCGCCGTCATCGCCGATCCAGGTCGAACTGCGCGAGGAGTTGAGTGCCGCGCGCCGCATCGTGGCCGACGCCCGTCCGCAGATCATGTCGATGTTCAATGAGGCGCGTCTGGGCAAGGCAGTTGATGTTGGCAGCGCGCGCGATCTGGTCGAACGCATCCGCGGCTCGATCCAGCGCAGCCCCACCGCGGTACTCAGCGTGGCACGCCTGAAACGGGCCGACGAATACACGTTCATGCATTCAGTGGCGGTCAGCGGCCTGATGATCGCGCTGGCGCACCAGCTTGGCCTGAGCGAGTCCGAGGTGGCCGAAGCAGGTGCGGCCGGCCTGCTGCACGACCTGGGCAAGGCCAAGGTGCCCGATGCGATTCTCAACAAGCCGGCGGCGCTGACGGACAGCGAGTTTGCGACGATGCGCCAGCATCCGGAGATCGGTTACAGGATGCTCGCCGACGACCCGCAGGCCGGCGAGTCGGTGCTTGACGTGGTGCTGCATCACCACGAGAAGATGGATGGCAGCGGCTATCCCAAGCGGCTACCGGCGGAGCAGATCAGCCGGCTGGCGCGCATGGGCGCGATCTGCGACGTGTACGACGCCATCACGTCGAACCGGCCGTACAAGGCCGGCTGGGACCCCGCCGAGGCGGTGCGCAAGATGGCCGAATGGGCCGGCGGACACTTCGATCCGGTGCTGTTCCAGGCGTTCGTCAAGACCGTGGGCATCTATCCGGTCGGCTCGCTGGTACGGATGGAGTCGGGCCGGATCGGCGTGGTGGTCGAGCAGTCGGGCAGCAGCCTGTTGACGCCCCGCGTCAAGGTGTTCTTTTCGCTTCGCAAGCAGTTGCGGATCGCGCCGCAGGTGATCGACCTGGCAGCGCCGAGCGCGCACGATCGCATCGTCGCGCGCGAAGATCCGGCGCAGTGGCAGTTCCGCGACCTGGAAACGCTCTGGCAGCCCGCCTGATCTGACGCCCCGCGGGTGGCACCTGCGGGGCGTCGAGGTCGCGCCTGACTGCGGGCGGGTGTCAGTTGGTGCCAGCGCGCGTCAACTGGCCGCTTTCCTGCCGCTGCGCTTGATGGCTGTCAATGTCGGGCAGCGTGCGGGTCGCGACCATAATGCACACGTTGTGGCATCCACAGTGATCGCCATCGCGTTCACCGATGGGAATCCCGATGAGCGATAAAGCGAAGTCCCGGACCGCTACCGGCAGGACCGCAGTCAAGACCGCTGGAAAGCGGCGCAAGGCGGCCGCGAGCACACCGGCGGCGAAGTCGGTCACGCCCCGCGCAGGTCGTTCCCTCAGTGCGCCGCGCCGGACGCGCGATGGCGATGTGATCGCCCGGCCCGGACGGCGCGGCGCCGAGACCGATCGCGTCGAGCGCGGCACCAGCGCGCGTCATACGGTGCACGAGCAGGTGCTGGCTGACCTGCTTCAGAAGGGCGCCGATGGCCAGAGCGCCGGGCCGATGCTCGATCGGCTGCGGGCACTGGTCGCAGGCGCCTCGCCAGACGAGGTCAAGGCGCTGCGGCGGGCGCTGTTGCCGCAGGGACGCGAGGACGCTGCATCGGCCGTAGCCGACATGGAGCTGAGCGCTGGCTGGCGCGAGGGCGCCTATCCGTATCGGAACCTGCTGTCGCGCAAGAATTACGAGCGGCAGAAGTATCGGCTTCAGGTTGAGCTGCTCAAGCTTCAGGCGTGGGTCAAGGACAGCGGGCAGCGGGTCGTGATCCTGTTCGAGGGGCGCGACGCCGCCGGCAAGGGCGGCACGATCAAGCGCTTCATGGAACACCTGAACCCGCGCGGCGCGCGCGTGGTGGCGCTGGAGAAGCCGAGCGAAGTCGAACGGGGCCAGTGGTACTTCCAGCGCTATGTGGCGCATCTGCCCACCCACGGCGAAATCGTGATGTTCGACCGCAGCTGGTACAACCGGGCCGGCGTCGAACGCGTGATGGGTTTCTGCAGCAGCCGCGAGTACGACGAGTTCCTGCGCCAGTGTCCGGAGTTCGAGCGCCAGCTCGTGCGCAGCGGTGTGCATCTGTTCAAGTTCTGGTTCTCGGTGAGCCGCGCCGAGCAGCGGCGCCGCTTCAAGGAGCGCGAGTCGCACCCGCTGAAGCACTGGAAGCTGTCGCCGGTCGATCTGGCATCGCTCGACAAATGGGATGACTACACGCGCGCCAAGGAAGCGATGTTCCTGCATACCGATACGTCGGATGCGCCCTGGACGGTGATCAAGTCCGACTGCAAGAAGCGGGCGCGCCTGAATGCGATGCGCTTCGTGCTGCAGCGGCTGCCTTACACGCGACGCGACATGCAGGCCATCGGCGCCGTCGATCCGCTGATCGTCGGCCGCCCGGCGCTGGTTCCCGGAGTCAACGACGATCAGCTGGCGGGCGCGGCGCCGACCTGAGGCACCGTGCAGGCGCGGGCGACGTGCTGCCGCCGGCCCCGGGCGGGTAACTCCGGTCAAGGCGGCAACGGGCGGCGGCCGCACACGAGGTACAATTCGCGCCGCTTCGAGGAGCGTTGCGACGCGGCCACCCGGCCCGCCAGGCTTGAAGCACCGTGCCCGACCGGGTTCGGTTCCAACGGCGCTCGCCCACTTCTTTGATCGCTAAAGGAGGGCGCGAGATGAGCGCCGTCATGAAATCCGCTGCCGCGAACGACTTTGTCGTCGCCGACCTGAAACTGGCCGATTGGGGCCGCAAGGAAATTCGCATTGCCGAGACCGAGATGCCCGGTCTGATGGCAATCCGCGACGAATACGCCGCCACCCAGCCGCTGCGCGGCGCCCGCATCACCGGATCGCTGCACATGACGATCCAGACCGCGGTGCTGATCGAAACGCTGCAGGCGCTCGGCGCCGACGTGCGCTGGGCCAGCTGCAACATCTTCTCGACCCAGGACCACGCTGCCGCCGCGATTGCCGAGCGCGGCACCGCGGTGTTTGCGGTCAAGGGCGAGTCGCTGGCCGACTACTGGGACTACACGCACCGCATCTTCGAATGGCCCGATGGCGGCTACACCAACATGATCCTCGACGACGGCGGCGACGCCACGCTGCTGCTGCACCTGGGCGCGAAGGCGGAGAAGGACCAGAGCTGCCTGGCGCATCCGACCAGCGAAGAGGAAGTTGAGCTGTTCAAGTCGATCAAGGCGCAGATTGCCAAGGACCCGACCTGGTACTCGACGCGTCTGGCCAAGGTCAAGGGCGTGACCGAAGAGACCACCACGGGCGTCAAGCGCCTGTACCAGATGGCCAAGGACGGCGTGCTGAAGTTCCCGGCGATCAACGTCAACGACTCGGTCACCAAGAGCAAGTTCGACAACCTGTACGGCTGCCGCGAGTCGCTGGTCGACGGCATCAAGCGCGCCACCGACGTGATGATCGCCGGCAAGGTCGCGGTGGTGGCCGGCTACGGTGACGTGGGCAAGGGCTCGGCGCAGGCGCTGCGTGCGCTCTCCGCGCAGGTGTGGGTCACCGAGTGCGACCCGATCTGCGCGCTGCAGGCGGCGATGGAAGGCTATCGCGTGGTCACGATGGACTACGCGGCCGACAAGGCCGACATCTTCGTCACCGCCACCGGCAACTTCCATGTGATCACGCATGACCACATGAAGGCGATGAAGGACCAGGCGATCGTCTGCAACATCGGCCACTTCGACAATGAGATCGACGTCGCCGGCCTCAAGCAGTACCAGTGGGAAGAGATCAAGCCGCAGGTCGATCACATCATCTTCCCCGACGGCAAGCGCATCATCCTGCTGGCGCAGGGCCGCCTCGTGAACCTGGGCTGCGGCACCGGACATCCGAGCTACGTGATGTCCAGCTCGTTCGCCAACCAGGTGATCGCGCAGATCGAGCTGTTCGGCAACACCGCGCAGTATCCGGTGGGCGTGTATGTGCTGCCCAAGCATCTGGATGAGAAGGTGGCTCGCCTGCAGCTGAAGAAGCTGGGCGCGCAGCTCACCGAGCTGTCCGACGCGCAGGCCACCTACATCGGTGTGGCCAAGCAGGGCCCGTACAAGCCCGACCACTACCGCTACTGAGCCACGACCAGCTCGCTGCCGGGCGCGTCCCGCCCGGCAGCGACTGAGCGACGGAGGCAGCCATGCGCATTCTTCTGGTTTGGATCCTCAACGCCATCGCGCTGTGGCTGGTGGCCGTACTCGTGCCGGGTGTCCAGGTCGAGGATCCGCTGCACGCGTTCATCGCGGCGGTGGTGCTGGGCCTGGTCAACGCACTGGTCAAGCCGCTGCTGGTGATTCTCACGCTGCCGATCACGGTGTTGACGCTCGGGCTGTTTCTGCTCGTGATCAATGCGCTGCTGTTCTGGGGCGTGGGCTCGCTGCTGCCCGGCTTCCACGTCGACGGCTTCTGGTGGGCGATGCTCGGCGCGCTGGTCTACAGCGTGCTGACCTGGGCGTTGTCCGCGCTGCTGCCGCGCAAGGTCTGACCGTTTGCGTCCTGCCGGTGCGGCACCCGACGCGGTGTCGCGGGTCGGCGACGCGCGCGCCAACTGGATGATGAGCGCACGATGCAACGAACCTTCAGTTTCGAATTCTTTCCCCCCAAGACTCCCGAGGGCGCGGACAAGCTGCGCGCGGTGCGCGCGCGGCTGGCGGCGCTGAAGCCCGAGTTCTTCAGCGTGACCTTCGGCGCGGGTGGCTCGACCCGCGAAGGCACCTGGAACACGGTGACCGAGATCGCCGAGGCCGGCCTGGCGGTGGCGCCGCACATATCTTGCATTGGCACCACACGTGCGTCGGTGCGCGAGTTGATCGGCGCCTACCGGGCGCGCGGCATCCGCCGGGTGGTGGCGCTGCGCGGCGACCTGCCGTCGGGCGCCGGCAGTGGCGGAGGCGACTTCCGGTTTGCCAATGAACTGGTGGAGTTCATTCGTGCCGAGACCGGCGACTGGTTCCACATCGAGGTGGCCGCCTATCCGGAGACCCATCCGCAGGCGCGCTCGGCGCAGGACGACCTGGCCAACTTCGCGCGCAAGGTGGCGGCCGGCGCCAACTCCGCGATCACCCAGTACTTCTACAACTCCGATGCGTACTTCCGCTTTGTCGAGGACGCGCAGAAGCTCGGCGTGACGGTGCCGATCGTGCCCGGCATCATGCCGATCACCAACTACACCCAGTTGGCGCGCTTTTCCGATGCCTGCGGCGCCGAGATCCCGCGCTGGATCCGGCTGCGGCTGCAGGGCTACGGCGACGATCGCGAGTCGATCCGCGCCTTCGGCCTCGATGTGGTGACCGACCTGTGCGAGCAGCTGCTGTCGGTCGATGCCCCCGGCCTGCACTTCTACACGATGAACCAGGTCGAGCCGACGCTCGAACTGTGGTCGCGGCTGGGCCTGCCGCGCTAGCTCAGCCCGGCGGCATCCGGTACGGCTCGTCCTCGGCCAGGAACTCGTCTTCCAGCGCTGCAGCGGCGGCCCATTCGCGCATTGCCGGCAGCGCCAGCATCGCCGTCATGTAGGCCTGCGCGGGCTCGGGCAGTTCGGGCGCGTAGGTGTTGAATCGGAACACCACCGGTGCGAAGAAGGCATCGGCGGCGCAGAACCGGCCGCACAGGAACGGGCCGTCCGCACCATGTCGCGCGCGCAGACCGGCCCACAGCGTGCAGATCCGGTCGATGTCGCGCTGGACCGCAACGTTCCAGCCGCGCCCGGGCAAGCTCGCGCAGACGTTCATCGGCATCTGCGAGCGCAGCGCGCCGAAGCCGGAATGCATCTCTGCGCAGGCCGAGCGCGCATGCGCGCGCGCGGCGGCGTTCGCCGGCCAGACGCCGGCCTCAGGGAAATGCTCGGCCAGGTACTCGATGATCGCGAGGCTGTCCCACACGGTCAGGTCGTCGTCGATCAGCACCGGCACCTTGCCGGCAGCCGACGCGGTTCGCACGCGCACATGAAAGTCCGGCGCGCCCAGGCTGAGCTGTTGTTCCGCGAACGCAATGCCCGCGGTACGCATCAGCACCCAGGGGCGCAGGCTCCACGACGAGTAGTTTTTGTTGGCGATGACGAGGGTCAGCATGGCGGCCGATGGGTGAGAGCGAGGCGTTCATGATGCCCGATGCGCGCGCGTCGCCGATGCCGCGCGCCGCGGCGTGACCGCGAAACGCCGTCAGAGCGTTCCCGCATCGGTGAGCACCGCGTCAAGCCGGACGTCGTGCGGACGCGGGCTGATGCTGTCGACCTGCGCGACGCCGAACGCCACGCCGCAGGTGACTGGCCGGTACCTGAGCCGCGCCAGCGTGCGGTCGTAGAAGCCGCCTCCGTATCCCAGGCGGAAGCGCTCGGCATCGAAGCCCACGCAGGGAATCAGCAGCAGTTGCGGCGCGATCCGCTCGGTGGTCGCCGGCTCCGGGATGTCGAAACGGCCGGGCGCCATTGACATCTGCGGCGTCCAGGGCGCAAAGGTCAGCACGTCGTCCTCGGTGACTGGCAGCGCAGCGCGGCGCCGTGCGTCGGCGGCCAGCCAGGCAGCCACGGTTTCGCGCAGGTCGGGCTCGTGACGGATCGGCCAGTAAAACGCCAGCCGTTGCAGTGGCGAGGCCGCCAGCCAGGCTGCGACCCGCGCAGCCAGCGCGTGCTGTCGGCGGGTCCGGTCCGCAGGCGTCAATTCGGCGCGCGCGGATAGCAGGCGCGAGCGCAGCGCGCGGCGTTGAACTTCGGGGTCTGCGTCGGTGTCCATGAATGCGGGAGTACGCCGGTCTGTCGTTGTCTCGCTGCGGTCCTGCGGATCGGCAACCTCTTGCTGTGATAGCCTCGATTCGATGTTGTTCCTTGCTAGTGTTGCCGTCAACATGACTCCTGCGCGTGCATCGCTGCCGACATCCGACATCGCAAGGTTGTGCCTGCCGGCGGGGTGGGTGCGCCCGCCCCGCTGGACTTCGGCGATCGTGCTGGCCCTGGTCCTATGCGCCGCGACCGTGATCGCGGCGACCCGCGCCAGCGCGGCGTCTGCTGCCGAGCGACGTCCGGCGGCGGCGACTGCGCAGACACCGGACGACGTTTTCCTCGCGGCGCGTGACGCCTTTCGTGCCGGGGATCGCGAGCGGCTTGCCGCGCTGGCTGCGCGGCTGACCGATCATCCGCTCGCAGTCTGGGTCGAGTACTGGCAGACCAGCCTGCGGCTTCGCAGCGATGAGCCGGCGCGCGCCGATGCCGCCGCCCAGCAGTTCTTCGCCCGTCATCCGGACAGCTATCTGGCCGATCGGCTGCGCATGGACTGGCTGCTGGCGCTGGGCGCGCGGCGCGACTTCGCGCGCTTCGCTGCCGAGCAGCCGGCGCTGATCTGGCAGCACGACGATCAGCAGGTGCGCTGCTACGCCGCATTGATTCGCTATCGCGGCGACACGGCTTCCGCCGGCGTGGGAAAAGGTGCTGCCACGACCAGCGCGGCAGCGGCCGAGCGAGCGCGCGACGCGCGGCAGGTGCTGTCGGGCACCCGCGATTCCGGCGGCGAGGGCTGCCTGGCGCTGACCGATGCGCTGCTGGAAGATCGTCGCATCACCCCCTGGGACCGGATGCGGGCGCTGGTCGAAAACGGCCAGTTCGGCAGCGCCCGCCGCTATGCGGCGCTGCTGCCGCGCAAGGATGCGGCCGAAGCCGCGCAGGCGATCGACAAGCCGGCGCAGTTTCTGTCCGTGCACGCTCGCCGCCTGACGACGCTGGAGCGCGAGCTGGCGATCGTGGCCATCAGCCGACTGGCGCGCGATGACCCGTCGCAGGCGGCCCGCTACGCCACTGAACTCAACCTGCATTTCACGCCGGAGCAGCGCGGGCTGGTGTGGGGACGTGTTGGCCACATGGGTGCGACCCGGCTGCTGCCGGAGGCGCTCGACTGGTACCGGCTCGGTGGCGAGCATGTGGGCACCGGGCCCGATGCAGCGCGCGCCGGCGAGGTGCTCGAGTGGCAGATGCGGGCGGCGTTGCGCGGCACGGCGGCCGGTCCCGACTGGGCGATGGTGCGCTCCACCTACCGGCGCATGAGCGCCGAGTTGCAACGCGATGCCGCCTGGGTCTACTGGAACGCGCGGGCGCTGGCGGCAGCCGGCCAGCGCGAGCAGGCGCAGCCGCTGTACCGGAGCATTGCCGGGCAGTTCAGCTTCTACGGCAAGCTGGCGGCCGAGGAACTGGGCGAACCGATCGTCATTCCGCCGCGGGCTGCGCCTCCGTCGAGCGCCGAGGTCGAGCGGCACGCAGCCAATTCGGGCTTTGCGCGCGCGCTGAAGCTGATCGATCTGGGACTTCGTATGGAAGCCAACCGCGAGTGGGGTTGGCAGCTGCGCAATCGAACCGATGCCGAGCTGCTGGCGATCGCCGAGTTCGCGCGCAGCCGCAACACGCTCGACCGGATGATCGCCACCAGCGACCGCACGCGCGAGTTGTTCGACTTCACGCAGCGCTTCCCGTCGCCGCACCGCGCCGACCTGACACGCCACGCGCAGGCGGTGGGCGTGGACGAGACCTGGGTCTATGGCCTGATCCGCCAGGAGTCGCGTTTCATCCAGGACGCCCGCTCGTCGGTCGGCGCCCAGGGACTGATGCAGATCATGCCGGCGACCGCCCGCTACGTGGCGCGGCGCGTCGGCATGACCGACTTCGCGCCCGGTCGCATCAACGAGCTCGATGTCAACCTGCGGCTGGGCACCAGCTACCTGAAGATGGTGCTCGACGACCTCGACGGCCATCCCGCGCTGGCCAGTGCCGCCTACAACGCCGGGCCGGGCCGGCCGCGCAGCTGGCGGGCCTCGTTGCCGCGTGCGGTGGAGGGCGCGATCTTTGCCGAGACCATTCCCTTCAACGAGACCCGCGACTACGTGAAGAAGGTGATGTCAAACACCGTCTATTACGCGGCGCTGTTCGACAACCAGGCGCAATCGCTGAAGGCGCGGCTGGGCACGGTGGCGCCCAAGTCGGCCGGCAAGACCGAGCTTCCTTGATTTGTAGAAATTCCGATTTGTCAATGAATTTCATTCAAAAAGTGTAAGGTTTCTGACAGGGAGTTTCCCTAGTCTGCGTGCCGTTGCTTCCCCGTCCTCAGCAACTTCGGGGCGGCAATCTCGGGCGTGGCCCGGCCTTGGTGACCCGGCCGCTGCGTCCACCCGGCACACCAACAGACAGTACGCACAGCGTACGCAAGGGAGGCTTGCATGTCCGCCGCACACGCCGCGGTTGCGCCCGCATTGAACTGGGCTGCAATCGACGCCGATCCGCGCTTTCAGCGCCTGCACAGCCAGAAGACCCGGTTCCTGATGGGACTGATGATCTTCTCGGTTGCTTACTACTTCCTTCTGCCCATCGGAGCGGCCTACTTTCCCGAGATCTTCAAGATCAAGGTCTGGGGGCCGATCAACGTCGGCATCGTGTTCGCGCTGTCCGAGTTCGTGGTGGCCTGGGCCATCGCGTTTTACTACTCGCGCCGTGCCAATCGCGAGTTCGATGCCATGGCGCGCGCGCTGATCGCCGACGCCGAGAAGATCAGCAAGGGAGCCTCGCGATGAACCGCCGCGCGATCTATCTGGGCGCCGGCGCGCTGTCGCTGCCGCTGATTGCCTTTCCCGCCTGGGCGCAGAGCGCCGGCGCGGTCGGCGCCAACTGGCGCTGGCTGACCTTCGCCGTGTTCGCGGCCATCATCGGCATGACGATGTTCGTCACCTACGTGGCCAGTAAGCGGGTCAAGTCGGCGGCCGACTTCTACACCGCCGGTGGCGGCGTCTCCGGCCTGCAAAATGGCTGGGCGATCGCCGGCGACTACCTGTCCGCGGCCTCGTTCCTGGGCATTGCCGGCCTGATCAGCCTGTACGGCTACGACGGCTTCATGTACTCGGTGGGCTGGCTGGTTGCCTACATCACCGTGCTGCTGGTCATCGCCGAACCCTGCCGCAACATCGGCAAGTACACGCTGGCCGACATCCTCGCCTATCGCAACGACCCGAAGAAGACCCGGGTGGTCGGCGCGATCTCGGTGATCACGGTGTCCACGTTCTACCTGACCGCGCAGATGGTCGGCGGCGGCGTACTGGTGAAGACGCTGATCGGAATCGACTACGAAATCTCGGTGATCACGGTCGGCATCCTGATGCTCGGCTACGTGCTGTTCGGCGGCATGGTCGCCACGACCTACGTGCAGATCATCAAGGCGATCCTGCTGGTCACCGCCTCGATCCTGCTGGTGATGTTCGTCTGGACGCCATATGGCTTCTCGCTGCCGGGGTTCCTGGAAGCGGCCGTCGGCGATCCGAAGATCCAGGCGCAGACCGCGCTGCTGCTGGGCGACGCCGCGAAGAACATGTCGCCGGCGGAGCTGGGCCAGCGCTTCCTTGAGCCCGGGCTGTACTTCAAGGCGCCGATCGACCAGATCTCGCTCGGCATGGCGCTGGTGTTCGGCACCGCCGGCCTGCCGCACATCCTGATGCGGTTCTTCACCGTGCCCACGGCCCAGGAAGCGCGCAAGTCGGTGATCTGGGCGATGGCGATCATCGGCGGCTTCTATGTGCTGACGCTGTTCCTCGGCCTCGGCTCTGCGATGAACGTGGGCGCGCCGATGATCAAGTCGGTCGATGCCGGCGGCAACATGGCTGCGCCGCTGCTGGCGCAGTACGTCGGCGGCGGGCCGGACTCGTTCTTTGGCAACCTGCTGCTGGCGTTCGTTGCGGCCGTGGCCTTCGCCACCATCGTCGCGGTGGTGGCGGGTCTGGTGCTGGCGGCTGCCAGCGCGATGGCGCACGACCTCTATGTCGGCGTGATCCGCGGCGAGCACGTGACACCGCAGGAGCAGGTCAAGGCGGCGCGCGTTGCCACGATCTTCGTCGGGGCGCTGGCGATCATCATCGGCATCGCTGCCAAGGGCCAGAACGTCGCGCACCTGGTCGCGCTGGCGTTCGCGGTGGCTGCATCGGCAAACTTCCCGTGCGTGCTGCTGACGCTGTACTGGAAGCGCTGCAATACCGGCGGCATCGTCGCCGGCATGATCATCGGCACGCTGACCGCCATTGGCCTGGTGCTGGTGTCGCCCAACATGACCTACCCGAAGGCCGTCAAGGCGGCCGCGCAGAAGGTCATCGACGGCGCACCTGCAAAGATGGCGCCGATCGCGGAGGCGCTCGCCTCCGGCGATGCGGCCCGCGTGGCCAAGGCCGAGAAGGACAAGGCGGCGATCGACAAGGCCGTTGCCGCGGCCCGGGGCACGATCGAGAAGTACAAGGACGACAACACCAGCCTGGTCGGTCTCGAGGCGCCGCTGTTCCAGCTGCGCAATCCCGGCCTGATTTCGATCCCTCTCGGGTTCCTCGCAGTGATCCTCGGTTCGTTGCTGTATCGCGACAAGCGCGCCGAAGACATGTGGGACGAGCTTTACGTGCGCCAGAACACCGGCATTCTTGCGGCCAAGGCGCACGCGCACTGAGGGCGCGTGGTGGGCGGCGCATCTGGCTGCCCTCTGCGCTGCATCAAGGCCCCGCCGCGGCGGGGCCTTTCTCATTGAGGGTGAATGAAAGCGATCGAGCGCCGTGTGCGCAGGCTGCGCAGCGGTTTCGCCGGAGACCTGCATGACTGACGCCACCGCGCCGACCACGCCACCGCTGGTGTTCGACTCTGTGCGCGATTTCCTGTCGCGCCACACGCCGTTTTCGTCGTTCGATGCGGCCGCCTTCGAATTCCTGGTGCCGCGGCTGAAGCTCGCGTACTTCCCGAAGGACGCGGTGATCGTCGATCGCGAGTCGGCGTTTCCGCCGCTGCACATTGTGCAGAGCGGCCACGTGGCCAGCCGTGCTGCCGGCCTGGACACGCTGCCCGACCGGGTGCTGCAGCCGGGCGAATGCTTTCCGGTGGGCGCGCTGTCGGCCGGCGGCCAGCCCACGCGTAGCTACGTTGCGGTCGATGACGTGTTTGCCTACCAGCTTGGCGTCGATGACTTCCAGCAGTTGCGGCAGCGCTCGCCGGCGTTTTCGGCGTTCTGCGGCGAGGCGCTGACCGTGCTGGCGCAGCAGTCGCTGGCGGAACTGCAGCGGCACTATGCGCAGGTGGCGGCCGACCAAAACTCGCTGACACGCTCGCTGGCCGACCTGATCCGCGGCGCGCCGGTGACCTGCGCGCTCGACACGCCGCTGCGCACCGCGCTGGAGGCGATGCGCGAGCGCGGCGTGAGATCGATCATCGTCACCGATTCGGCGCAGGCGCCGCTGGGGGTGTTCACGCTCAACGACCTGCGTGACCGCGTGGTGCTCGCCAACCTGCCGCTGACCGCGCCGGTGTCTCAGGTGATGACGCCGCAGCCGATCACGCTGTCGGCCCAGCACAGCGCGGCCGACGCGATGGAAGCGATGGCCGCGGGCGGCTTCAACCAGGTGATCGTGGTCGATCACGGCAAGGTGGTCGGCACCGTGTTCGAACGCGACCTGTTCGAGCTGCAACGCGTGAGCCTGCGCCAGATCTTCCAGGCGATCCGCGCGGCGCGCAGCGTGGCGGCACTCAAGCATGTAGCGGCCGACATCCGCAATTTGGCGCGTAACCTGCTCGCGCAGGGCGCCAGCAGCGAGTCGCTGACGCGCACGATCGCGGCACTCAACGACGCGCTGACGCGCGAGGTGCTGACGCAGGTGCGGCAGCAGCATCCGCTCGACGGTATCGAGTGGTGCTGGCTGGCGCTCGGCTCCGAAGGGCGCGGCGAACAGACGTTGGCCACCGACCAGGACAACGCGCTGATCTTCCGCGTGGTCGACGGCGACACCGAGCGTGCGCGGCATGGGCTGCTGGCCTTCGCGCACGAGGTCAATGGGGCGCTCGATGCTCTTGGCTTCCCGCTGTGCAAGGGCGGCATCATGGCGTCGAACCCGCAGTGGTGCCTGAGCGCCGATGAATGGCGACAGCGCTTCATCCACTGGATTTCGGAGCCGACCCCGGCCGCGCTGCTGAACGCCAACATCTTCTTCGACCTGCGGCCGCTGTATGGCGATGCGGCACTGGCCGATGCACTGACCGACTGGCTGCTGGCGCACACCGTCGACAGCACGCTGTTCCTGCGTCTGCTGGTGGCCAACGCGCTGCAGACCGAGCCGCCGCTGGGCCTGATCCGAGCGTTCGAGGTCGACGACGGCCCCGACGGCGACGGCACGCTCGACCTGAAGACACGCGGCACGCGGATCTTCGTCGATGCCGCGCGCGCATTCGCGCTTGGCCACGGCATACGCGAGCCCGGTACGCTCGACCGCCTGCGCAAGGCCGGTGAAGCACTGCGGGTCGATCCTCGGCACGTTGCGGCTACGGTCGAGGCATTCAACTTCCTGCAGGTGCTGCGGCTGCGGACCCAGGACCGCGCCGCCGGCGCGCCGGAGCGCACGACGCCGAACCGGATCGATCCTTCCCGCCTCAACGAGGTCGACCAGCGGATGCTCAAGGAAGCATTCCGGCAGGCGCGCAAGCTGCAGCAGCGGTTGAAAGACACCTATGCGGTGACGCTGTAGCACAGACGGGCGATGTCGCTTCTTTCCTCCATCGGCCAGGCGCTGCGCGAGGCGCTGCGTTCGCGGGAACCGCTGTCGCCGGCGCTCGAGGACCGGCTGCAGGCGCTCACCGAACTATCGCCGCCGCCGACACGCAATTCGCATCGGCGCTCGCGCTTCGTGACCGTGGATGTCGAGACCACCGGCATGGACATGCACCGCGACGCGCTGGTGTCGATCGGCGCGGTGGCGGTCGAGCGCGGCGTCATCGACCTGGCGCACTGCTTCGAGCTGGTGGTACGCCAGCACGCCGCCTCGAGCGTGGACAACATCCTGATTCACCGGATCGGCGGCCAGCGGCAGCTGGCCGGGATCGAGCGCAGCGAGGCGCTGATCGGCTTCATGGAGTACGTCGCCCATGCGCCGCTGGTGGCCTACCGCGCCGAGTTCGATCGCACGGTGCTGGACCGCGCGCTGCGCGCCGATCTGGGCATCCGTACGATGAGCCGCTGGATCGACCTGGCCGAACTGCTGCCTGCGCTGTATCCCGGCAACGACAATCGGACGATGGACGACTGGCTGGCAACGATGGGCATACGGATGATCGCGCGCCACGATGCGTTGGCCGATGCGCTGGCCACCGCGCAGATGCTGCAGATCTGCCTGCGCAAGGCCGAGGCGCTCGACATGACCTGCCCGCAGCACCTGATCGAAATGACCCGGGCGCAGCACTGGCTCGGAAAGCGCTAGGAGACTGCAGCCGGCGCGCGCGCGATCTGCGCCCAGGTAGTGCCGCGCCGCACGGCCATGGCCTCGCCGATCTCGGCCAGATCGGCCGCGGTCAGCACCTCGCGGGCAACGCCCGTCAGCAGCTGATCCTCGGCGTGATGATGATGCAGGAATCGATCCACGAACTCGGCGGCGGCCGCCTGCTGCGCGTCGGTCGGCGCCTGGGTGTCCATGTAGCCGAGTGCGGCATCGACCTGCCGCCACAGCCGGAGCAGTTCGGGCTCGTCGTGTTCCAGCTGCGTCATCAGCGCCAGCGTCTTGCGGCCGCGACCGCGCGGCAGCGCGGCCAGCCGCTCCCGCAGCCGCGGGAACAGGTTGTCATGCTCGTCGGCGTGATGGCGCGGCCCGGCCTCGCGCATGTAGCGACGGATCTCGGCAGCAGTCGTCCGCGTGGCGTCGCTGGGAGGCTGCTCGCGGGCGTGATCGAACAGCCGGCGGATCAGCAGCCCCACCCGCTGCGCGCGCTGATGGGCGGCCGACCACAACTCCAGTGGGTCGGAAAAGCCGCCTGCCGGCATGCGGAAATCGGGAAGATCAATCAAGGCGTTGGGCGCAGTCGGTGCGGGCGATGGGGTCGCCCAAAGCGGGCAGTCTTGCATCGGCCGGCGTACGTAGGCAATTGTTCCTAAGGGTCTGCGCCAACGCGATCTGAAATGTGTTTGATCTGGCGCAATACCGGGTGTCTTCGGGCTTGCGCGGGTCCGCCAGCACGCCACGACGCGCGTCCGCGCTGAGGCGCCCGGTCAGCCGCCGCTGCGTTGTGCTCCTCGGTGTGGGGCGATCTCCTAGAATCCCGCTGAAGGCTGCGCCGCAGCCCATGCTTCTGCCTGAGAGTCCATGCGCCACACCCAAGTTCTCGTCCTCGGCGGTTCCGGCTTCATCGGACGTCATCTGATCAACCTGCTGGTGGAGCGCGGCTGCCGCGTACGTGTGCCATCGCGCCGGCGCGACCATGCCAAGCACCTGATCACGCTGCCCACCTGTGAGGTGATCGAGGCGAACATTCACGACGACGCCGCGCTGGATGCGCTGGTGGCCGGGCACGACGCGGTGATCAACCTGGTTGGCATCCTGCAGGGTCGCGAGTCGGACTTCATGCGTGCCCACGCCGAACTCACCCGGCGTGCGGTGGCCGCCTGCGCGCGCCACAAGGTGCGCCGCTTCCTGCAGATGAGCGCGCTCGGCGCTGATCCGCAGGGCCCGTCGATGTACCAGCGCAGCAAGGGGGCGGCCGAGGCCCATGTGCGCGCCAGCGGGCTGGACTGGACGATCTTCCAGCCGTCGGTCGTATTCGGACCGGAGGACCGCTTCCTCAACACCTTCGCGGCGCTGGCGCGGGTTGCGCCGCTGATTCCGCTGGCCGGTGCCGACGTGCGTTTCCAGCCGGTGTGCGTCGATGACGTTGCGCTTGCGTTCGCCAACGCGCTCGACAACCCGGCCACCTATGGCCGCACCTACGAGCTGGCCGGCCCCACCGTGTACACGCTGCGCGAGTTGGTCGCGTTCTCGGCGCGCGCCGGCGGCCATCCGCGTGCGGTGGTCGGGCTGCCCGATGCGCTGGCCCGTATCCAGGCGCGGCTGATGGAGATGGCGCCCGGCGAGCCGCTGATGTCGCGCGACAACCTCGACTCGATGAAGCGCGACAACGTCGCCAGCGTGCAGCCGTTCCGGCCGGCGCCGGAGCTGGGCATCGGCCAGACGCCGATGGAGCCGATGGCGGCGGTCTACCTGGCCGGCATGCATCCGCGCAGCCGTTTCGGCGGACTGCGAACGCGCGCCCGGCGCTAGACGGGTCGCAGTCGCCGATGCAGATCTACGAGGTCGGCGGCTGCGTGCGCGATGCGCTGCTGGGGCGTCCGGTCAACGACCGCGACTGGGTCGTGGTCGGCGCCACCCCCGAGCAGATGCTGGCGGCAGGCTTCCGGCCCGTGGGCAAGGACTTCCCGGTATTCCTGCATCCGCAGACGCATGAGGAACATGCGCTGGCACGCACCGAGCGCAAGACCGCGCCCGGCTATCACGGCTTCCAGTTTCACGCCGCGCCCGAGGTCACGCTCGAGCAGGATCTGGCGCGGCGCGACCTGACCATCAACGCGATCGCCCGCGCCGCCGACGGCACGCTGATCGACCCGTTTGGCGGCCAGCGCGATCTGGCTGACCGCGTGCTGCGCCACGTCGGCCCGGCGTTTGCCGAGGACCCGGTGCGCATCCTGCGGGTGGCGCGCTTCGCCGCGCGCTTCGATGGCTTTTGCATCGCCGACGAGACGCGCGCGCTGATGCGCGCGATGGTCGATGCCGGCGAGGTCGATGCACTGGTGCCCGAGCGGGTCTGGCAGGAGCTGGCACGCGGGCTGATGGAGGCAACGCCCTCGCGCATGATCGAGGCGCTGCGCGACTGCGGCGCGCTGGCGCGCCTGTTGCCGGAACTGGAGCGGCTGTGGGGTGTGCCGCAGCGCGCCGACCATCATCCGGAAGTGGATACCGGTGTGCACATGCTGCTGGTGATCGATGCCGCGGCGCGGCTGGGTGCGGCGCTGCCGGCGCGCTGGGCGGCGCTGTTGCACGACCTCGGCAAGGGCGAGACGCCGCCCGATGTGCTGCCCAAGCACATCGGCCACGAGATGCGCAGCGTGACGCTGGCGCGCCGCGTCTGTGAGCGGCTGCGCGTGCCGGCCGACTGCCGCGATGCCGCGCTGCTGGCGGCGCGCGAACACGGCAACATCCATCGCGCGCTCGACCTGGGCGCTGCTGCGCTGCTGCGCCTGCTGGAGCGCTGCGATGCGCTGCGCCGGCCGGCGCTGCTGGCGCAGGTGCTCGATGCCTGCGAGGCCGACTATCGCGGTCGCACCGGTTTTGCGGACCGTCCGTATCCGCAGCGGCAGCGGCTGCTCGCTGCGCTCGCGGCCGCGCAGGGTGTCGATGCGGGTGCAGCGGCGGCGCAGGCGGATGGCGCGGGCGCGCAGCGCGGCGAGCGCATCGCGCAGGCGGTGCACCAGGCGCGAGCAGCGGCAATCCGCGCCGCCGGACTGGATCGCCCGGACAGCGACGCAACGTCCTGACGCGCCTCGCCGGCGCGTGTTGCACTTGTTCGCGGCGCGGCAGATGCGCCGCACGCACGAGCGCGCTACATCGCCTTCAGGTCGGCTTCGCTCGGAAAGCGTCCGGTCTGGTGACGCGAATAGACGAGACGGCCATCGATCAGCACGTCGAACTGGCCGGAGCGACCCGGCTCGATCTGCACCGGGCCGCGGCCCTGCTGTTCAAACCAGGCCTTCACACGGAGGGCCTCAGGTTTGTAGTTTCAAGCGGTGCAGTAATGAATCAGGATGCTCATCGCGCGACTCCGCACAGGAATGATCAGGCGCTCAGTATCGCATCGGATGGCCGGCCCGCACGGTGTGATCGGCCGTGCCCGCAGGCATCGTTGCTAGATCAGCCGGCCGATCAACCAGACCAGCACCGTCAGCAGCAGCGTGCTGGAAAACGGCAGCAGGTACTCACGGCCGCGTAATCGGAAGTGAAAGTCGCCCGGCAGCCGGCCGATGCCGAGCTTGCGCAGCCACGGCTGCAGCGCGGTCAGCACGATCAGCGCGAGGAACAGCGTGACGAGGAAGCGCATTGGCGGTGGACTCCGCTACAGCCGGTCGCGCCGGTCGCCGCGCACGAAGCCCAGCAGCGGCGCATCGATGCCGCGACCCACGGCAAGCACCTTGAACAGTTCGCCCATCTCGGCCTCCGACACCAGCCGCTGCACCTCGCCGGCGCGGCGCGGCGTGTGCTGCTGCTGCAGCAGGCCAAGGATGCCGCAGTTCATCAGGAAGTGCGCCTGGCTCGTGTAGCCGAGCACGTCCAGACCCGCGCCGTGGGCCGCCTCGGCCACGGCGGTGAAGTCCACGTGCGCGGTGATGTCGTTCAGTCCCGGCAGCCACAGCGGCTCGGCATGCGAGTGATGTCGGTAGTGGCACATCAGCGTGCCCATCAGCCGCTGCGGGTGGTAGTACTCGCGTCGCGGAAAACCGTAGTCGATCAGCAGCGCCGCGCCGCGCCGCAGCCACTGCGCGAGGTGCGCCGTCCAGGCCGGTGCCTGCTCGCACAGTTCGCTGCCGTAGCCGGGGGCGAAGGCACCGACCTCGTGTTCGAGGGCCGCCACGGTAGCGGTCAGCGCCGGATCGGCCGGTCGATCCTCGAATGCAAGGCCGGCCGCGCCGAGCACCACGCCGCGCTCGCGCACGCCGTCGGGCGCGCGCACGAACAGCCGCACCGGCATCACGTCGAGCACCTCGTTGGCGATCACCAGCCCTTCGAAGGCGGCCGGCGGCGCATCGAGCCAGCGCACCTGCGGGTGCCGCTGCAGGCGCCGGCGCTGACGCTCGCGCAGATCGGCCGAGACCTCGACGATCAGATAACTGCGGACCGTCACGCCACGGGCCGCAAGCGCGTCCAGCAGGTCGTCGGCCAGCGCGCCGCTGCCGGCGCCGAACTCGACGATGCTGGGGCCGCTGTCGGCCAGCACCTGCTCTGCCTGCGCTGACAGCGCAGCGCCGAACAGCGAGGAGATTTCGGGTGCGGTGACGAAGTCGCCGCCGCTGGCCGCATCGCCCAGCTTGTGCGCGCCGGCCGCGTAGTAGCCGAGGCCCGGTGCGTACAGCGCCAGCGCCATGTAGCGATCGAATCGCAGCCAGCCGCCGGCCACCGCGATCTCGTCGGCGATGCGCTGGACCAGCAGCGCGCTGTGAGCGGCCGCCAGTGGATCGGGCGGCGGCAGCGCGGCACGCGTGTAGGCGCGCCATGGGCCGGAAGCGGAGCCGTGCGCGGCAGCGCGTGGATCGGCGGGGTTCGGCATCGGGCAGCGGTCGCAGCAGTTTCGGCGAGATAGGGCCGGAGGGACGGGTGACCCAGAGGCTGCGCACAGGGCGCGGGATGGCGGCAGGCCACAGATGCCAAGGATGCTACCGGTAAACTCGCGCGCTTCGCGACGCTGACGTCGCAAGACTTCAGCACTCGACCCCTTCCGACGATGGCTCGTTCCCGCTCTTCCGGCAGTGCCCGTCGCGTCGTGCTCGTCACTGGCGCGGCGCGGCGCATCGGCCGCACGATTGCGTTGGCGTTCGCGCGGCAGGGCTGGGACGTGGCGCTGCACTACGGCCGCTCGCGCCGCGATGCAGTGGCCACGGCCGCCGAGATCACGGCGCTGGGCCGGCGCGCACTGCTGCTGCAGGCCGATCTGGCGAGCGAGGCGGCGGTCCTGCGGCTGTTGCCGCGCGTGCTGCGCGGGCTGGGCCGGATCGATTGCGTGGTGAACAACGCGTCGCTTTTCGCGTATGACGATGCGGCTGGCACCAACTATGCGTCGCTGAGCGCGCATTACGTGGCCAACACCGCTGCGCCGGTGCTGCTGGCGCGCGAACTGGCGCGCCACCTGGGCGACCGCGGCGCCGACACCGAGCCGGCCAGCGTGATCAACCTGCTCGACCAGAAGCTGTTCAACCCGAATCCCGATTTCCTCGCCTACACGCTGTCCAAGAGTGCGCTGCATGCGGCCACCACGCTGCTGGCACAGGCGCTGGCGCCGCGCGTGCGCGTGGTTGGCGTGGCCCCTGGCATCACGCTGACCTCGGGCGAGCAGACCGATGCCGGCTTCGCGCAGGCGCACACGCGTACGCCGCTGGGCCGCTCCAGCACGCCGCAGGACGTGGCCGATGCGGTGCTGTACGCGGCCGGGGCGCGTGCGCTGACCGGTACCACGCTGCTGGTTGACGGCGGCCAGCACCTGGTGCCGTCAACACGCGACGTCATGTTCCTCACCGAGCCGGCGCCGCAGGGCGGCACGCCGGCGTCCGAGCAAAAACCGGCGCCACGCAGACGGCGCGCAAGGTCATCCTCATGAGCACTGGTCTGATCGATCCGCGTCTGGCGCATTGCCGGCGCATCTTCCTGCGCGGGCTGCACGTGGATGCCAACATCGGCATTCATGCGTTCGAAAAGGAAGGTCCGCAGCGGCTGCGAATCGACGTCGATCTGTACGTGCCGCTGGCGCTGTCCACGCCGCAGCACGACCGCATCGCCGAGGTGCTCGACTACGATTTCGTGCGCAGCACCGTCAGGCAGCGCGTCGCGCAGGGCCACATCAACCTGCAGGAGACGCTGGTCGACGATCTGCTGCGCGCGCTGCTCGCGCATCCGGCGGTGCTGGCGGCGCGCGTGGCCAGCGCCAAGCCCGATGTGTATGACGACGTCGACGCCGTGGGCGTCGAGGTGTTCCGCTTCCGCGACGCGTGATGCAGCCGGCGCCGTTTACCTCCGAGGGCCGCGACCAGACGGCGGCGAGCGCGGCCGCCGCCGACGCGCCTGACCGCGAGCAGCGCCGCCGCCAGTTCGAGGACAACAAGCTCGAGAAGCGCCTGTTCCGGCTGACCGGCCAGGCGATCGCCGACTACAACATGATCGGCGAGGGCGACAAGGTCATGGTGTGCCTGTCGGGCGGCAAGGACAGCTACGGCCTGCTCGACCTGCTGCTCAAGCTGCGGGCGCGCGCGCCGGTGAATTTCGAGATCGTGGCGGTCAATCTCGACCAGAAGCAGCCGGGCTTTCCGGCGCACGTGCTGCCCGACTACCTGACGCGGCTGGGCGTGCCGTTTCACATCGAGACGCAGGACACCTACAGCATCGTCACGCGGCTGATCGAGCCCGGCAAGACCATGTGCTCGCTGTGCTCGCGGCTGCGGCGCGGCATCCTGTACCGGGTCGCCAGCGAACTCGGGGCCACCCGCATCGCACTCGGCCACCATCGCGACGACATCCTGGGCACGTTCTTCCTGAACCTGTTCTACGGCGGTCGCATCAAGGCGATGCCGCCGAAGCTGGTCAGCGACGATGGGCGGCACGTGGTGATCCGCCCGCTGGCGTACGTGAACGAGACCGACCTGGCGCGCTACGCGCAGGCGCGTGCGTTCCCGATCATTCCGTGCAACCTGTGCGGCTCGCAGGAGAACCTCAAGCGCAAGGAGGTCAAGCGGATGCTGCTCGAATGGGAGCGCCGTTACCCGGGCCGGGTGCAGAACACGTTCAACGCGCTGGCGCGCGTGACGCCGTCGCACCTGATGGATGCCTCGCTGCACGACTTCCGTAATCTGCGCGCCACCGGCGTGCCGGATGCCGATGGCGACATCGCGTTCGACGAGGAACCCTGCGCCAGCGGCGAACCCGCCGCAGATGCCAGCATGCAGCCTGTGCAGCTGGTGCGCTTCGACGATTGAGCGGTAGCGCGCCGCCTCAGGCCGATAGCGCGGCCTCGATCCCCGCCCACAGTACCTCGGTCGGCTCGCAGCCGACCGACAGGCGTATGAACCCGGGCGCGACTGCATCACCCCAGCGTGCGCGCCGCTCGGCGCTGCTGTGCACGCCGCCAAAGCTGGTCGACGGACGCAGGAACGGACAGGCGGCGATGAAGCGCTCGGCAGCGGCCTCGTCGGCCAGCGTGACGCCGATCAGCGCGCCACCGCTCGTCATCTGGCGCTGTGCCAGCGCGTGCTGCGGATGGCTGGCAAGTCCCGGGTAGCGCACCGCGACGATCTGCGGGTGCGCGGCCAGCCGCGCTGCAATCGCAGCGGCGCTGGCGCACATCCGCGACCAGCGCACTTCCAGTGTCTCCAGCCCGCGATGCACGAGCCAGGCCTCATGCGGGCCGGGAATCGCGCCGACGATCTTGCGCCAGTCGCGCGCCGCGCCGATCAGCGTCGCATCGCGCGTGGCCACATGGCCGAACAGCACGTCGGAGTGGCCATTGACCGCCTTGGTGTCGGCGCTGACAACGATGTCGGCGCCGAGGTCGAGCGGGCGCTGGCCGAGCGGCGTCATCGTCGTGTTGTCGACCGCCACCCGCGCACCGGCGGCATGCGCGCGCCGGCACACGTCGGCGATGTCGGCCAGGTCGAGCATCGGGTTGGAGGGCGTCTCCACCATCACCAGCCGCAGGCCGGAGAAATCGCGGGTGGCCAGTTCTGCGGTGGCGCAGGTCTCGACCTGCACGCCCATCGGCGTCAGGTATTTGTCGGCGCAGATGCGGGTCGTGTAGTAGCCGTCGCTCGGCAGCAGCACGCGGTCGCCAGCCTTGAGCAGGCTGAAGAACACTGCTGCGATGGCCGCCATGCCCGACGGGAAGGTGACGACGTCGGCATCTTCCAGCAGCCCCAGTGCGTCTTCGAGCGCGGTCCAGGTC
The DNA here is from genome assembly GCA_964616395.1 of uncultured Burkholderiaceae bacterium. GTDB lineage: Bacteria > Pseudomonadota > Gammaproteobacteria > Burkholderiales > Burkholderiaceae_F > JALHMQ01. The sequence continues at coordinate 1,859 of CAZTUT010000022.1, read as the reverse complement.
GGGTTGCCCCAGCGCGCGTACTGGTACGTGCCCGAGGGCTGCGGCGGCAGCGCATACACCGAGGTATTGACGATCGGCGGCGCGAAGGCGGCGTTGTCGGCGGTCTGCTTGGTCGCGTGATGAAGCAGGCGCGCAAATCGCAGGTCAAGGTCGCGCGCGTCGTTCGTGGCCATGGCAGCTCCGTCGGATGAGCTGCGCATTATCGGCCAGCGTGCCTCAGTC
>CAZTUT010000022.1:0-1537 GCA_964616395.1 uncultured Burkholderiaceae bacterium | reverse complement strand
ACCGACCCGGCCGCGGCATCGACCAGCAGGTTCATCAGCATCCGCGCCTGCAGCCACCTTGATGCACCAAGAACCCTGGCATCGCGTATCAGCAACAGCCCGATTGCGCCGGACACCAGATCGCCAACGCCGGGCAGCAGGCCGAGCAGCGCATCCAGACCGATCCGGGTCCGCAGGATCGGTACCGCGACCGCCGAGTCGAGCAGCCGCGTCAGCATCGCCAGCCGGACGCGGGCAGCCTGCCGCTGCGCCGCGGTGGGGCGGCTGCCCAGACGTTGACGGCGATCGGCGCGGGCCGAGGTCGGTCGGCTTGGCGTGGAGGAGATCGGCGACATGCCGGGGGAGATGGCGCCGCGCCGCGCGGTTTCAAGCGCAGAGAAAACCCGAGGCGCGCGAGGGCTCACGCCGGCGGCTTGTCGCCCGCGGCACCGGGTTCCGGCTTGGCCTCGCTGCCGGACCTGGCCGCCGGCTTGCTTCCTTTCGACGACATCAGGAAGAACGTGAGCGCCGCGATCACTGCCGCGATCGCCAGCCCCAGGCCGAGCAGGTCGCGGCTGCCGTCCCAGGCCACCACGTGGCCAAGAAAAAGCACTGCCAGCACCACCAGCACCACGCCCACCAGCTTGTTCTTCAGGTCGTCGAAGGTGCGGATCTGCAGCCACTCGGGCAGCTTGAGCTTGTTGTCGATGAACAGCTCGTACAGGCCGAGCGCAATCATCAGCAGCACGGTGCCGAGCAGGAACAGATCGACGATCTCGATGAAGCTCAGCGCCAGCTGCTTGGCCCCCTTGCTGGAGATGTCCATCTTGGCGATCGTGTGACTGATCACCGATATGGTTTCGGCGGCACCGTAGATGAACAGCGCGGCGGCCGCCGCCAGCGAGCCGAGCACGGCGATGATCACCAGGTAGCGGCTGCCGTTGAGCAGGGGGGCGAGCATCGGGTTCTCCTGCGTTCGATGAGCTAACCGAGGAATAGACGGTAGGCGGGGTTGGCGCTTTCGTCCCAGTAGGGATAGCCCAGTTCGGACAGAAACGCGCGGAACTGTTTCTTCTCGCCTGGCGGCACCTGGATGCCAACAAGAATGCGGCCGTAGTCGGCACCCTGGTTGCGGTAGTGGAACAGCGAGATGTTCCAGTTCGGCGACATCCGGGTCAGGAACTTCATCAGCGCACCGGGCCGCTCCGGGAACTGGAACCGGTACAGCAACTCGTCGCGTGCCAGCGGCGAGCGGCCGCCGACCAGGTGGCGCAGGTGCTGCTTGGCCAGCTCGTCCTCGGTCAGGTCGAGCGCAGGAAAGCCGCCCCGGGAAAAGGTCTTGGCCAGCTTGGCCGCATCGCCGGGTGCGCCCACCTGCACACCGACGAACACGTGGGCGTCGGTCGAGTCCGAGATCCGGTAGTTGAACTCGGTGACGTTGCGGTTACCGACCAGCGTGCAGAACTGCTTGAAGCTGCCGCGCTTCTCCGGAATGGTCACGGCGAACACCGCCTCGCGCTGCTCGCCGATCTCGGCGCGCTCGGCTACGAAGCGCAGC
>CAZTUT010000021.1:20595-27397 GCA_964616395.1 uncultured Burkholderiaceae bacterium | reverse complement strand
GGAACCAGTCGCGGCAGGTGACGCGGTTACCGGTCCAGTTGTGGAAGTACTCGTGACCGACGATCGACTCGATGTTGCTGTAGTCGGTGTCGGTGGCCACGGCAGGGCTCGCCAGCACATACTTGGCGTTGAAGATATTCAGGCCCTTGTTCTCCATCGCGCCCATGTTGAAGTCGTTGGAGGCGACGATCATGAAGCGGTCGAGATCCAGTTCGAGTCCGAAGCGCTGCTCGTCCCAGCGGATCGCGCGCTTGAGGCTCTCCATCGCATGCGCGGTCTTGTCGAGCTGCCCCGGCTCGACCCAGACCTGCAGCAGCACGGTGCGGCCGGAGCCGGTGGTGAACTGCTCCTCGTGCCGGACGAAGCGTCCGGCCACGACGGCGAACAGATACGAAGGTTTGCGAAACGGGTCTTCCCAGCGCGCGAAGTGACGCCCGTTGGCCAGCCGGCCCTGATCGACCAGGTTGCCGTTGGCGAGCATCACCGGATAGCGATCGGCATCGGCGCGCAGCGTGACGGTATAGGTGGCCATCACGTCGGGCCGGTCGATGAAATAGGTGATGCGACGGAAACCCTCCGACTCGCACTGTGTGAAGAAACTGCCGTTCGACACGTACAGGCCGCTCAGCTCCGTGTTGGCCTGCGGCGCGATCGCGTTGCGGATTTTCAGCGTAAAGCGCTCGGCGCGCGGCCGGATCACCAGCCGGTCGGCGTGCAGTTCGTAGCCGTTGGACGAGAGCGGCTGGCCATCGATCTCGATGCTCAGCAGTTCGAGACCCTCGCCGCTGAGCACCAGCGGGCCGTTACCGCGCCGCCCGCACTGCGAGACGGTGCTGGTGGCGGTGACGATCGTGCGCTCTGGCGCCAGGTCGAACTGGAGGTCGATGGTGTCGACACGCCAGACGGGTGGCTGGTAGTCGGCGCGGCGGACTGTGACGACGTCGTCGTTTCTCATGCGGTGCTGCACGGGATCGTGCCGTCTGGCGTGGCGAGGGCGGGCCCGGGTCGGGCGAGACTCGACTCAAGCGACCGATTGTAGCGAGGCAAGACAGGGTCTCCGCGCACGTGCTCGCTGTCTTTGGTAGCAGCGGGTGCTGCGATGCACAGCGTGCTTTGCCGGCCAGCCGCCTGCTTCAGTCGGGGCGTACGCACCGGAATCCGATGTAGACCACCGCGGTGCCGGCCGGCTTACCCTGCAGATGATCGGCGCGCATCTGCGCTGCGCCGTACCACCACGAACCGCCGCGCGTGCGTCGCTCGCTGTTGCCGGTGGCGCCACGCGGCTCGTCGACCCACTCCCACGCGTTGGCGCCCATGTCGAACAGACCGTTGACGCCAGCCGCCGTGGTGCCAGCACGTGCGTGTCCAACCCCGCGCGTCAGCGTGGCGCCATGGTTGACGGCACGGCGCGCAGCCTCGGCGCCGCAGTCGTCCAGGCACTGCGCGCCCTCGGGCCGCTCCCCGGTCGGATAGCGGTAGGTGCGACCACGGACGAACGGCGCCGGCGGACTCGGCCGCGTCTCCGTGTACGCAGCGCGCAGCCACTCGGCGTCGGTCGGTAGCCGGCCGCCGGCCCAGCGGCAGAAGGCCTGTGCTTCGTCGAAGGTCACGTGCACGGCCGGCTCGTCATCGCTCGGTGTGCCGCCTGCGCCGAACGGCGCCTGCCAGGTCCAGCCGGGCTTGCGCGTCCAGCCTGCTTCGAAGACCTCGCCGCCGCCTTGTTGCTCGGCGCGCGTGACCAGCGCGGTTGCGCGGACAAAGCGCCGGAACTGGCCGATCGTGGTCTCGGTGCGGGCGATGCTCACGCCGCCAATCGTCTGCCAGTCGATCGCTGCGGGATTCGGCTGCGCGGCAGCAGGCAGCACGCACAGCAAGCCCAGCAAAGCGCCGAGCGCAGCAAATGGATGAAGGGCCTTGAACGCACGTTGCATGGGCGACCTCACTTCCTGTGTCCGATCCGCAGGGTCTGGGTGGCAATGTAGACCTCGCGCAGGAAAAGCAGCAGGCCGCTGATCAGCGCAAGCATCGAGACGGAGAAGATCGCCGCCAGCAGCCGTGTCAGGTCGGGTGACCAGGCGTAGTAGGCGGTGATGAACAGGCCGCCGACCAGCGCACAGACCAGCAGGGCGGACAGCACGAGCAGCGTGATGGCGCGATAGATCAGACGTGCACGCTGCTCGAGCGAAAGGATCTCGTCATCGAGCTTGCGCCGTTCGTCGGCAGGCGCGTCGCGGATGCGCTCCTCGATCAGCCGCGCGCGGTCGACCACGCGCGTCAGCCGATTGGTGATCACGCCCAGCAGCGCGCCGATGCCGGTCAGCAGGAACACCGGCGCGACCGAGAGCTGGATCACGTTGGAGATGACATTCAGGTCGGCTGCCACGGCGGGACTCCGGTCGAAGTGTTCAGGTCAGCGCGGGCGGTCGCGTGCAACCGCTTGTCGCGCGTTCTCGATCCGTTCGCACAACGTGCCGATCGCCTCCGCCATGCGCGGCGAGTGTCGGTTGAGCGTGTTCGCGTCGAGCGTGGCGAACTGACCGAGCCGGGTGGCCGACAGCGCGGCATGGCGGCGCCACGGGTCGAGCGCGTCGCTGGCACGGGCATCAGGTTCGGCGGTGGCGATCAGTTGCGGGTCGGCTGCCAGCACCGCCTCGATCGACACCTGTGGGGCGATCGGCGACAGATCCGCGAATACGTTGCGCCCGCCACAAAGCGTCATCGCCTCGGTCAGCACATGCCGGCCCGACAGCGTCATCAGCGGCTGCTGCCAGACCTGATAGAACACACGGACTGGCGTTCGCCCGGCATGGCGCTCACGCAGTTCGGTGATGCGCTGGCGGAACGCGCGCGCCGCATCCTCGGCTTGTGGCGCAGCGGTGAGCCGGCCGAGCCGCTGCATCGAGGTGGCGATGCTGTCGAGCGCGCCCGGCTCATTCACGTAGACCGGCGGCCCGAGCCGGCGCAGCGCTTCAAGCAGCGTTGGCGGAAATCCGCTGCCCCACACGACGATCAGGTCCGGCTGCAGCGCAGCCACGCGTTCGAGATCAATGCTGTGTGCCCGTGCCACGCGCGGGATCTTCCGCGCTGCTGGCGGGTGGTCCGCATGATCGGTGGTGCCGACGACGCGCTCGCCCGCGCCAACTGCGTACAACTGCTCGGTGATGTGCGGCGCCAGCGCGATAACGCGACGGGCCGGTTGCGCCAGCGTGACCGTGCGGCCGCTGTCATCGGTGACGGTGATGGCCGCGTTGGCCGGGCTCGCCAGCAGCAGCGCGGCAAGGGCAGGCACGGCGAACCGGGTTCGGCGGCAAGACTGCGCAATGCACGCTCCAAGCACCTGCCAATCAGACGGCGCGGGCGCGGCCCCGACTGACCCTTCGGCCGGTCGCAGCCCTGCGCGCGGCATCAGCGTGCTCCAGCGGGTGGGGCGGCCGGTTCCTGCGGCGGATCGGTGACGAACCCGATCCGTGTCAGGCCGGCGTCCTGCGCGGCGGCCATCAGCCGCGCCAGCCGGTCGTAGCGGGTGTCGCGGTCGGCGCGCAGGTGCAGCTCCGGCTGCGGCTGCGCGCGCGCGGCCTCGGCCAGCCGCTGCGGCAGGGCCGCATCTTCGACCAGCTGGTCGTTCCAGTAGTAGCGGCCGTCGGCATCGATCGCGATGCGCACGGTGTCGGGGCGGGCAGCGGCGGGCGCGGCCTTGACGTCGGGCAGGTCGAGCTTGATCGCCGAGGCCAGCAGCGGCGCGGTGATGATGAAGATCACCAGCAGCACCAGCATCACGTCGACCAGCGGCGTGACGTTGATCTCGGCCATCGGCTGCGTGGGCGACTGGCCGCGCTCGAAGCCGCCGAAGCTCATGCCGATGCCGCGCCGCCGGTTGGGCGCGCGCCCACGGTGAAGAAGCTGTGCAGGTCGTGCGCGAAGCCATCGAGCTGCATCAGGATCAGGCGGTTGACGCGCGTGAACGCGTTGTAGGCCAGGACGGCGGGGATCGCGACCGCCAGGCCGAAGGCGGTCATGATCAGCGCCTCACCAACCGGGCCGGCGATCTTCTCGATCGAGATGGTGCCGGTGGAAGCGATGCCGATCAGCGCGTGGTAGATACCCCAGACCGTGCCGAACAGGCCGATGAAGGGCGCGGTCGCGCCGACCGATGCGAGAAAAGTCAGACCGGATTCGAGCTTGGCGGCGGCCTGGTTGATGCGCTGGCGCAGCACCCGCGTCAGCCATTCCGAGCGGTTCATCTGGCCACCGAGCGTGTCGTCGGCCGCACCGGAGGCGGCCGCGCTGGCCGCCAGGGGCGCGAAGATGGATTCGGCGTCGAGCGGTGCGAGCCCGGCCAGCGCCTCATCGATCGAGCGCGCCTGCCAGAAGCCGTCGAGCGCGCGCGCCGCGCGGCGGATGCGCCACCAGGCCCAGCCTTTCCACAGGATCAGGAACCAGCTGCCGACCGACATCGCCAGCAGTGCATAGGCGGTGAAGCGGATGACCGCATCCGCCTGCGCCCAGAAGTGACCGAGTCCGAGCGCACCCGTTTCCATCACGGCGCCACCGCGTCGAGGCCGAGCACGTCGGCCATGTCATACAGACCGGTCGAGCGGCTGGCGAGGAATCGCGCCGCTCTCAGACTGCCCATCGCGTAAGTCAGCCGGCTCGCCGACTTGTGCGTGATCTCGATCCGCTCGCCGATGCCGGCGAACAGCACCGTGTGGTCGCCGACGATGTCGCCGCCGCGGATTGCCGAGAACCCGATGCTGCCGGCGCGCCGCTCGCCGGTGTGGCCTTCGCGTGCGTAGACCGCCAGTTCTTCAAGCGGCTGGCCCAGCGCGTCGGCGATCACTTCACCCATTTTCAGCGCGGTGCCCGACGGCGCATCCACCTTGTGCCGGTGATGCGCCTCGATGATCTCGATGTCGTAGCCGCTGCCCAGGATGCGCGCGGCCACCTGCAGCAGCTTGAGGGTGGCATTCACGCCCACACTCATGTTGGGCGCGAACACGATCGCCGTGCGTTCGGCGGCCGCCCGGATCGCCTGCTTGCCGGCCGCGTCGAAGCCGGTGGTACCGATCACCAGCTTGACCCCGCGCGACGCACAGGCGGCCAGGTGATCGAGCGTGCCCTCGGGGCGGGTGAAGTCGATCAGCACATCGCAGCCGGCCAGCGCCGACAGGTCGCTGCCGATCATCACGCCGGTGGTGCGACCCAGAAACGCGCCGGCGTCGGCGCCAAGGTCGGGGCTGTCGGCGCGGTCGAGCGCGGCGCCCAGCGACAGGTCATCGGCAGCAAGCACGGATTCGATCAGCATCCGACCCATGCGGCCGGTGGCTCCTGCGATCGCGATCTTCTGGGTCATGTTGGGTTGCTGTCGTGGGCGGGATCGGCTGGTGTCGGGCCCCGTCGTGAGCCGCCGCAGGCCGCCGTCCCGCGTCGTTTACTGGTAGATCGGGCCCGGCGGATTGTTGTGCGTATCGACTGGCGGACGCGGCGGGTTCTTCGGCGGCACCTTGGTGGCGTTGCGGCCGAGGATCAGGTTATCGGCCAGCGCCTCCGGCGGCATCTCGTCGCTGCGGAAACTGGCCAGCCGGTTGTCCTTGAACTGCACGGTCAGGCGGCGGCTTTGCGTTTCACTGCCCTTGCCACGCTTGAGGAAGTACACGTAGTCCCAGCGGTCGGCGTGGAACGGGCTCGACAGCATTGGCGTGCCGAGCAGGAAGCGCACCTGCTCACGCGACATGCCTTCGCGAAGTTGCTCGGCCATCTCGCGCGTGACCACGTTGCCCTGCTGCACGTCTGGCCGGTAGGGCTGGATCAACGGCGGCACCCAGCCGCGCACCGACTCGCAGCCCGCCAGCACCAGGATCAGGGCGGTGGCCGCTGCAGTATTCCGCAGCAAGCGCAGGCGAGGTGGGGTGAAAGGCCGCTCGTTCATGGTCTGGGTCGCTCGCGTGCGCGCAGGGCGCAGGCGTCCGGGTGAAGTCGGCCGCTATCATAACGAGTCGGGTCGTTCGTCTCGTCCTGCGCCGAACGGACGACGCCGGGTCCTGTCCGGGTCGCATGCGGCCGGTCGGGTTCAGACGCGGGCCGGTTCACTTCCTCTCGACGCGAGACTTCCCAATGTCCAATCGCAACGGCTCCGGCTCCAGCCTGAAGAACAGCGGCTTGAAGGCAACGCTGCCGCGACTGAAGATTCTCGAGGTGTTCCAGCGCGCGGCAGCGTCCGGCGCCCGGCATCTGAGCGCCGAGGACGTCTACAAGGGGCTGATGGCCGACAACCTCGACGTGGGGCTGGCCACCGTCTACCGGGTGCTGCAGCAGTTCGAGCAGGCTGGCCTCCTGAAGCGCGGACACTTCGAGCAGGAGCGCGCGGTCTACGAGCTCAACGAGGGTTCTCATCACGATCACCTGGTGTGTCTGACCTGCGGCCGGGTCGAGGAGTTCATCGACGCCGAGATCGAGTCACGCCAGCAGCGGATCGCGGCGGAGCACGGATTCGAACTGCAGGATCATGCGTTGGCGCTGTATGGCGTGTGTCGCAAGCCGGCCTGTCCTTACCGGCCGGTAGACGCGCCGGCCTGAGGAGGCGGGCGCTTCACCGGTTGCGGCGGTGCGACGTCAGCTGGTCAGCATCTCGCGCGCGTGCTTGCGCGTGGTGTCGGTGATTTCCATGCCGCCCAACATGCGCGCCAGCTCCTCGATGCGCGCCTTGCGGTCGAGCACGCCAATCTGTGACACCGGTCTTCCCGCCGTGTTGGCCTTGCTGACCAGAAAGTGCTGGTCGCCGCGCGCCGCGACCTGCGGCAGATGG
>CAZTUT010000021.1:12567-20495 GCA_964616395.1 uncultured Burkholderiaceae bacterium | reverse complement strand
GGCCTTGCTGACCAGAAAGTGCTGGTCGCCGCGCGCCGCGACCTGCGGCAGATGGGTCACGCACAGCACCTGACGATTCTGGCCGAGCTGCTTGAGCAGCCGGCCGACGGTTTCGGCCACCGCTCCGCCGATGCCGGCATCGACTTCGTCGAAGATCAGCGTCGAAACCGGGGTGGCGGTGGCGGCGATCACCGAGATCGCCAGACTGATCCGCGCCAGCTCCCCGCCGGAGGCCACGCGCGCCAGCGGCCGCGGCGCGACGCCGGCATGGCCGGCGACCTGAAACTCGATGCGATCGCTGCCACTGGCCGAAGGCTCGGACAGCGTCAGCGCGACCTCGAAGCGTCCGCCCGACAGCGACAGGTCCTGCATCGCGCGCGTGACTTCGCGGCCCATCCGGTCGGCGGCGTCGCGGCGGCTGCGGGTCAGCGCGGCGGCGGCAGTGTCGTAGGCACGGCGGGCTTCGGCCTCGCGTTGTCTCAGGCCGTCGAGATCCGCCGAGGCGTCGAGTGCGGCAAGCTGCGCCCTGGCGTCGTCCAGCAGCGCTGGCAGTTGCTCCGGCGCACACTTGAACTTGCGGCCCGCCGCATGCAGCGCCGAGACCCGCGCATCGACTTCGGCAAGCCGGCGGTCATCGACTTCAGTGCGCGCCAGGTACGAGGTCAGCGCGCGCGCGGCATCGTCGACCTGGATCCGCGCGGCGGCCAGCGCGTCGAGCACCGGCGCCAGGCGCGGGTCGTACGCGGCCAGCGCCTCGAGCCGGCTGCTGACCGTGTCGATGCGCGTCAGCGCCGCGTCATCGGCTTCCGCCAGTGCATCGACCGCGGCCTGCGCGCCTTCGAGCAGGCTGGCGGCGTGGCTGAGCCGGCTGTATTCGGCCTGCACGGCCTCCCATTCGCCGCTGACGGGCCCGATCTCGCCCAGCTCGTCCACGATCCAGCGCAGCCGCTGCTGTTCGCGCTGCGCACTGCCGGCCATCGCCTCGGCGTCGTGCAGCGCGCGCTGCGCATCGCGCCAGCTGCGGTAGCGGGTTGCCACGGAACGCGCGCCATCGGCCAACCCGCCGTGCTCGTCGAGCAATTGCAACTGGGCGGCCGGTTTCAGCAGCGACTGGTGCGCATGCTGGCCATGGACGTCGACCAGCAGTTCGCCGAGCTCGCGCAACTGCGCCAGCGTGACCGCCGAGCCGTTGATGAAGGCCTTGCTGCGGCCGCTGGCATCGACGGTCCGACGCAGCAGTGCGGTGTCGGCGCTGTCGCCCGCCAGATCGCTGGTCTCGATCCAGGCGCGCGCTGCGTCATGCAGGCGAAACTCGGCGCTGATCTCGGCCCGGCTGGCACCTTCGCGCAGTACGTCGGCGTCGGCGCGCTCGCCCAGCGCCAGCTGCAGCGCGTCGATCAGGATCGACTTGCCGGCGCCGGTCTCGCCGGTGAGCACCGAGAAGCCGGGCGCGAAGTCCAGTGTCAGCGCATCGACGATGACAAAGTTGCGGATCGACAGGGACAGCAGCATGGCGAAGGCTCAGGGCGCGGGTGGGGCGGCGAGCCGCAGACCCGCTCAGACGCGGACGCGTGGCTCCGACGGCATGTAGTTCCAGTGCAGCTTCTGGCGCAGCGTGTCGAAGTAGTTGTAGCCGCGCGGATGCAGCAGCGTGGCAAAGTCCTCGCTGCGGCGAGCGCGGACCACATCGCCGGGGGCAAGCTCGGAGAAGGTCTGCATGTCGAAGTGGGCCGAGGCATCGCGCACGTCGGTCACCTCGATCTCGATGGTGCAGGAGTCCGGCAGCGCAATCGGCCGGTTGGAAAGCGTCTGTGGCGCCACCGGTACCAGCAGCAGGCCCTGCACCGACGGATGCAGGATCGGACCGTTGGCCGACAGCGCATAGGCGGTCGAGCCGGTCGGCGTCGCGAGGATCACGCCATCGGCGCGCTGCGTGTAGATCGTGACGCCGTCGACGCGCACGCTGAACTCGACCATGCCGCCGGCCACGCCGCGCGACACCACCACGTCGTTGAGCGCGCGCGCCTGATAGTGGCGACGGCCATCGCGCAGCACCTCGGCCTCCAGCAGCGGCCGGCGGTCGCTTTCGTACTCGCCGGCCAGCATCGCAGAAAGAACTTCCGGCATCTGGTCGAGCGCGATGTCGGTCATGAAGCCCAGCCGACCGTGATTGATGCCAATCAGCGGCACCCGCCACGGAGCCAGCGCGCGCGCAATACCCAGCATCGTGCCGTCGCCGCCCAGCACCACCGCCACATCAGCCCGCCGGCCGATGTCATCCAGGCTGTGCCCGGGCAGGTCGCTCAGGCCGGTGGCGTCGCGGGTCGCGGCATCGACCAGCACCTGCAGGCCGGCCTCGTGCACCAGATCGATGATCCGAAGCAGCGGCTCGCGGATGCTGTCGGTCCGCGGCTTGCCGAATATCCCTACAGTGGCGAATGGCTGGCCCATGCGCGGCACTCTATCAAATGGGGCGCGGCCGCGGCGATTGGCGGCGACAGTCCGGGTCTGCGTGTCCGTCGGTCGGCGGCATTCCGCGATCGGGCGGTCTGGTCATAAAATCACCGCACCATGCTGGACGACCGCGCAAGACTGCTGCTCAAGACCCTGATCGAGCGCTACATCGCCGACGGCGAGCCGGTCGGATCGCGCTCGCTGGCGCGCTGGTCGGGACTCGACCTGTCGGCGGCGACCATCCGCAATGTGATGGCCGATCTCGAGGAGCTCGGCTTCATTGCCAGTCCGCATACCTCCGCCGGTCGGATACCGACGCCGCGCGGCTATCGACTTTTTGTCGATACGCTGCTGACCGTGCGACCGATGGCGCAGCAGCAGGCGCAGATCATCCAGGGCAGCCTGCAGGTCGCCGAGCCGCAGCGCGCGCTCGCCACGGCCGCACAGATGCTGTCGCAGTTGTCCCAGTTTGCCGGGGTCGTTCTGACGCCGCGTCGCTCTTCGAGCTTCCGCCAGGTCGAGTTCCTGCGCCTGTCCGACAAGCGTGTGCTGCTGATCATCGTCACGCCCGACGGCGACGTGCAGAACCGAATCCTGCAGACCCAGCACGACTACACGCCGGCGCAGCTGGTCGAGGCCGCCAACATGCTGAACCAGCACTTTGCCGGTGCCAGCTTCGATGAAGCGCGCCGCCGCCTCGGCGTGGAGTTGTCCGACCTGCGCGGCGAGATCACGCAGTTGATGGAGGCAGCCGTGCAGGCCGGCAGCCAGGCGGCCGAGGAGACCGATCCGGTGCTGCTGTCCGGCGAGCGCAACCTGCTGGGGATCACGGATCTGGCCGGCAGCATGGACCGCATGCGCGCGCTGTTTGACCTGTTCGAGCACAAGACCCGGCTGCTGCAGCTGCTCGATGTGAGCGGCCGCGCCCAGGGGGTGCAGATCTTCATCGGTGGCGATTCGGCCAAGGTGCCGCTCGACGAGCTCAGCATGGTGGTTGCCCCGTACGAGGTCGATGGCCAGGTGGTTGGCACGCTCGGCGTGATCGGCCCGACGCGCATGGCCTACGAGCGGGTGATCCCGATCGTCGATGTGACCGCCAAGCTGCTGTCGAGCGCGCTGTCACGCGAGTAGCGGCTGGCGCGGCTGCGCTTGCCGTTGTTCATTACTTGGTACGCTTCGCGCCTGTCGTCGGTTGGGCGGTCTTGATTTGCCCCGGCCGGCAACCTTTCCCGCCGCTTCAACCCGTCCCCGGATTCCCGCTGTGAGCTTTCTTCCGGAACCCGCGTTCCCGCACGATCAGTCCAGCCGCACCGCCGTGCTGCTGGTCAATCTCGGTACGCCCGATGCGCCCGAGGCCGGTCCGGTCCGGGCGTACCTGAAGGAGTTCCTGTCCGATCCGCGGGTCGTGGAGATCCCCAGGCTGGCGTGGTGGCTGATCCTCAACGGCATCATCCTGCGCGTTCGGCCGCGCAAGTCGGCAGAGAAGTACGCGTCGATCTGGACCGAGCAGGGCTCGCCGCTCAAGTACTGGTCCGAGCAGCAGACAACGCTGTTGCGCGGCTATCTGGGCGAGCGCGGGCTCGATGTCGATGTCGCGCTGGCGATGCGCTACGGCAGTCCGTCGATTGCCGAGACGCTGGCGGCGCTGCGCGAGCGGCGCATCGAGCGTTTGCTGCTGCTGCCAATGTATCCGCAGTACTCGGCCACCACCACGGCCACCGTCTTCGATGAAGTGCACCGCCAGCTGACGCTCACGCGTAACGTGCCCGAGGTCCGCTGGATCAAGCACTTTCACGACCACCCGGCCTACATCGCCGCGCTGGCCGCCCGCGTGCGCGAGTACTGGAAGCAAAACGGCCGCGCGCAGGACCTGGGCGGCAAGCTCGTGATGAGCTTCCACGGCGTGCCGCGTCGAACGCTCGACCTGGGCGACCCCTATCACTGCGAATGCCACAAGACCGGGCGGCTGCTGGCCGAGGCGCTCGGGCTGGGGCGCGACGACTACGTGGTGAGTTTCCAGTCCCGTTTCGGCAAGGCCGAATGGCTGCAGCCTTACACGGCGCCGCTGCTTCAGCAGCTTGGCCGCGAGGGCGCGCGCCGCGTCGATGTTGTCTGCCCCGGATTCGTTGCCGACTGCCTCGAAACCCTCGAGGAAATCTCGATGGAAGGCAAGGAAGAGTTCACCCACGCCGGCGGTGGCGAGTACCACTACATCCCCTGCGTCAACGACTCGCCGGCCTTCATCCATGCGCTGGCGGACCTCGTGGCGCTGCATACGCAGGGGTGGCCGGTCAGCCGGGCGGCAGTCGAAGCTCGCGCCGCCGAGGCAACGGCTGCTCGACAGCGCGCCGCTGCGCTGGGCGCGCCGCGCTAGGTTTCGATTTTTCTACAGGTACAGCAGCTGCTCGCGTTCCGCCGCGGTGGTGGTGACGCCCTTGGCCTCGTAGAAGTCGAAGATCGCCTCGACCACGGCATCGCTGCTGTCGACCAGCGTGATCAGCTTCAGGTCTTCCGGACCGATCATGCCTTCGGCGGCCAGCGTGTGCTCGATCCAGTGCAGCAGCCCGCCCCAGAAATCCGAGCCCACCAGGATGATCGGCATGCGCCGGCCCTTGCCGGTCTGAATCAGCGTCAGTGCTTCAAAGGTCTCGTCGAGCGTGCCGAAGCCGCCGGGCATCACCACATAGGCCGACGCGTACTTGACGAAGGCCACCTTGCGGGCGAAGAAGTGGCGGAACCGCAGCGCGATGTCCTGGTACGGATTGCCGTGCTGCTCGAACGGCAGCTCGATGTTCAGTCCCACGCTCGGGCTGCGGCCAGCGAACGCGCCCTTGTTGGCGGCCTCCATCACGCCCGGCCCGCCACCGCTGATCACGGCAAAGCCCGCGTCCGACAGCTTGCGGGCGATTTCCTCGGTCAGCGCGTAGCGCGGCGTGCCCGGCTTGATGCGGGCGCTGCCGAAGATCGAGGCTGCCGGCCGCAGCTCCGACAGCCGCTCGGTGGCCTCGACAAACTCCGAGATAATCCCGAGCAGATGCCAGCTCTCGCGGGCCTTCAGGTGGGTGGCGCGCTCACCGTGGGCGAGGGCGCGCAGCGAGGGAATGTTCTTCTGGCGATCGAACATCATGGCGGCTCCGGCGGGGTTCGGGGTCGAAGTCAATTGCGGTCAAGGGTGAGCGAAAGCTAACACTATCGATGAAGACACTGCTGCTGGTCGACGGGTCGAGCTACCTTTATCGCGCATTTCATGCGATGCCCGACCTGCGTACCTCGCAAGGCGAGCCGGTGGGCGCGCTACGCGGCTACATCAACATGCTGCGCGCATTGCGCGAGCAGGTGCCGGCCGACTACTGCGCCGGCGTGTTCGACGCCCCAGGCAAGCCCTGCCGCGACGCGCGGTACCCGGAGTACAAGGCCAACCGCGCCGAGATGCCGGCAGATCTCGTGCGCCAGATTGCGCCGATTCACGAGGCCGTGCGCGCGCTCGGCTGGCCGGTGGTGATGATCGACGGCATCGAGGCCGACGACGTGATCGGCACGCTGGCCGAGCACGCGCGCAGCCACGGCGTGCGCACGGTGATCTCGACCGGCGACAAGGACATGGCGCAACTGGTCGATGACCAGATCACGCTGGTCAACACGATGAGCGGCGAGTCGCTCGATGCGGCCGGCGTGCTGGCCAAGTTCGGCGTGCCGCCGGAGCGCATCGTCGACTATCTGACGCTGGTCGGCGACAGCGTGGACAACGTGCCGGGGGTTGAGAAGGTCGGGCCCAAGACCGCAGTCAAGCTGCTGCAGCAGTACGGATCGCTCGACGCCGTCGTCTCGGCCGCTGCCGAGATCAAGGGTGTGGTGGGCGAGAACCTGCGGAAAGCGCTCGACTGGCTGCCGACCGCGCGCACGCTGGTGACGATCAAGCGCGATGGCGAGATCGCGCACCAGGTGCCGCACTTCGACGCGCTGCTCGCGCGCGTCCCGGACGCCGGGTTGCTGCGCGTGCTGGCCGACCGCTTCGAATTCAAGTCGTTGCTCAGGGAGACCGGCGCCGCCGCGCCGCGGCCCGCCGGCGCCGCGCGGTCCGACGAGCCGCCGTCGGCCGCTGCATCGGTCGACCTGTCGGCCGATGTGCCCGTGGCCGCGCAAGCGCCTGCGGTTCACTACGAGACGGTGCTCACCGATGCGCAGCTCGACGCGTGGCTGGCGCGCATCCTGTCGGCGCCGCTGGTGTGCATCGACACCGAGACCACGTCGCTCGACCCGATGCAGGCGCGGCTGGTCGGCCTGTCGCTGTCGGTGCGCGAGCACGAGGCCTGCTACATCCCGCTGGCGCACCGCTATCCCGGCGCGCCCGAGCAGTTGTCATTCGACGGCACGCTGGCGCGCCTGCGCCACTGGCTGGAGAGCGAACACCACGCGAAGGTCGGCCAGCACCTGAAGTACGACAGCCACGTGTTCGCCAATCACGGCATCCGGCTGGCCGGGATCGTGCATGACACGCTGCTGCAGAGCTATGTGCTGGAGGCGCACCGCAGCCACGACATGGACTCGCTGGCGCAGCGTCACCTGGGCCGGCGCACGCTCACGTATACGGAAGTCTGCGGCAAGGGGGCGAGCCAGATCGGCTTCGACGACGTGGCGCTCGACCGCGCGACGGAGTATGCGGCCGAGGACGCCGAGATCACGCTCGGCCTGCACCAGACGCTGTGGCCGCGCATCGAAGCGGTGCCGCAACTGCGCGACGTCTACGAGCGGATCGAGGTGCCGGTCAGCAAGGTGCTGTTCGACATGGAGCGCACCGGCGTGCTGGTCGATCGCGATCGGCTGATGGCACAGAGCGCCGAGCTGGGGCGCCGGATCGTCGAACTCGAAGCGCAGGCGCACGCGCTCGCCGGCCAGCCGTTCAACCTGGGCAGCCCGAAGCAGGTTGGCGAGATCCTGTTCGGCAAGCTGGGTCTTCCGGCAGTGAAGAAGACCGCCAGCGGCGCGCCGAGCACCGACGAGGAGGTGCTCGACAAGCTGGCCCAGGACTATCCGCTGCCCAAGACCTTGCTGGAGCACCGCGCATTGTCGAAGCTGAAGTCGACCTACTGCGACAAGCTGCCGGCAAGCATCAATCCCGCCACCGGTCGCGTGCACACCAGCTACGGTCAGGCGATCGCGGTCACCGGCCGGCTCAGTTCCAGCGATCCGAACCTGCAGAACATCCCGATACGCACGCCGGAAGGGCGGCGCATCCGCGAGGCCTTTGTTGCGCCGCCGGGTAGCGTGATCCTGAGCGCCGACTACTCGCAGATCGAGCTGCGGATCATGGCGCACATCAGTGGCGATGAGGGCCTGCTGGCGGCGTTCAACGCCGGCGAGGACGTGCATCGCGCCACCGCCAGCGAGGTGTTCGGCGTGCCGGTCGGCGAGGTCACCGCCGAGCAGCGGCGCTACGCCAAGGTGATCAACTTCGGCCTGATCTACGGCATGAG
>CAZTUT010000021.1:0-12557 GCA_964616395.1 uncultured Burkholderiaceae bacterium | reverse complement strand
GCGCGTTCGGGCTGGCCTCCAACCTGAACATCGAGCGCGAGGCGGCCAAGCTGTACATCGACCGCTATTTCACCCGCTATCCCGGCGTGGCCCGCTACATGGAGCGCACCCGCGCCGAGGCGAAGCGGCAGGGCTACGTGGAGACCGTGTTCGGTCGGCGCCTCTGGCTGCCCGAGATCAATTCACCGAATGGCCCGCGTCGCGCGGCGGCCGAGCGGGCCGCCATCAATGCGCCGATGCAGGGCACCGCGGCTGACCTGATCAAGCTGGCGATGATCGCCGTGCAGGCCTGGCTGCGGCACGCGCAGTTGCACAGCCGGCTGGTCATGCAGGTGCACGATGAACTGGTGCTGGAGGTGCCGCAGGCGGAACTCGACACGGTCCGCACCGAACTGCCGCGCCTGATGGCGGGTGTCGCCGATCTGAAGGTCGCGCTGCTGGCCGAAGTGGGCGTGGGCGCCAACTGGGACGAGGCCCACTGAACGACGCTATCAGGCAGGCCGCCGCGCGGTTTGCCGTCCGACGCTGTGCTACAGCGTCAACGCGAAGCGCGACAGCAGCGCACCGCTGACCCGGCTGGTGCGCACCGAGCGCTGGCCGTAGGTTCCGCTGTCGAGCATCCATTCGGTATTCGAACCCAGCGCTTCGAGCGAACAACCGAGCACCCGGTACAGCGTGTCGTCGAAGCGCATCACCGACAGCGGCGCCACGATGCGGCCACCCTCGACCCAGAAGGTGGCAAAGCGGGTCAGTCCGGTAATGCGACCGGCGGCGCGGTCGGAGAAGTTCAGGTAGTGCAGGTTGCCGACGTAGACACCCGTGTCGAGCGCGGCCAGCACATCGTCTTGCGCCAGCGTGCCGGGGGCCATCGCGACCGACGACATGGTTTCCTCGTCATCGGCGCCATTGGCCGCGATGCCGAATTCCTGTGCGGTCCGGGCGCTGACCAGGCTGCCCGCATGACGGCCCGCGTCGATCAGCGTGACGGCGGCCGGTCGGGTGAAGCCGGATTCGTCGAACATCGGCGCCATGCCACCGGCGGCATCCTCGCGCAGCGTGACGAGCGGCGATAGCGTCGCCTCGCCATCGGCCAGTTGCTGGATGCAGCTCTGCTTGGTTTGCTGCGCCTTGTGCGAGACGCCGCCCCAGCTCAGCATCCCGACGAGTTCGTCAACGGCCGCCGGCGATAGCCAGGCGCGTACTTCGCCGGGCGGGATGGTGCGCGGCGGGCGCGCCAGGTGGGCGAGCTGCTCGCGCGCGCCGGCCATCCGCTGCATCAGCTCGGCGCGGTTCCAGTGCGTGCCGGCCCACGCCGACTTCACCGCCTTGTCCGTGCTGTGATAAAGCGACCAGTCGAGCAGGAACGCATCGACCGCATGCCAGTGGCGCGCGCCCAGCGAGCTGGCAAAGCCGCGGTACAGCGGGCCGCTGGCGAGGATGCCGACCAGATCGGCGCCATCGGCGGCCGCGATCACGGCGTCGATCGCCTCTTCCGGTGAGGGCAGTGCGCCAGCGGTCTCGCGCGTGGACCGGGCGGCATCGCGCGCGTACAGCAGGTAGGGGTCTTCGGGCAGCGTGCCCAATTCGCTGCGCATGCGCTCGATCGCGGCGCTCGCTTCCGCACGATCGGCCGCCGCATCGCCGGTGAGCGTGAGCGTCACGTTGTCGCGCCGCGCGCCGTTGATCAGCGACAGCGTGAGTGCCGCCTGCCGCACCGTCATCGGCTGGCGCACGCGCGCCTGGTTGAAGCGCACGAAGTCGGTCGATTCGCCGCTGAAATTGACCAGCAGCACCTCGGCGCCCTGGAGCGCGGCGATTGCGTGGTCGGCCAGATCGTTGAACAGTTGCTGCATCGGGATTCCTCGCGGTGGTGACTCGGGGCAGGGCTCAGCGCTCGGCGCCGAACACATCCACACCGGTGAAGCGGCACGCTGGGCTGGCGTGACCGACCCGCACCGCCTGGTTCGGCTCGCCCTTGCCGCAATAGGGCGTTCCCATCACTTCCATGGTATCGGTCCGTCCCACCTGCGCCAGCGAGCGCCAGAAGGTGGCGCTGATGCCGCGGTAGTTCGGGTCGCGCACGATCTCGGCCAGCTTGCCGTTGCGGATCACCTGACCCCATTCGCAGCCGAACTGGAACTTGTTGCGCGAGTCGTCGATCGACCAGCTGCGGTTGGTCTTCATCAGCACGCCGTACTCGGTGGCAGCGATCATCTGTTCGATGCTGCTGTCGCCGGGCTCGACATTCAGGTTGCTCATGCGGTCGATCGGCGGGCGGTTCCAGGCGCAGGCGCGCGTGGTGGCCACGCCGCCGATATCGGCGCGCAACTGGCGGGCGCGCTGCTGCGAGCTGGTGCCGCCGAGTGGCTTGATCAGGATGCCGTCGCGGATCAACAGGTCGCGCTCGGCACGCGTGCCTTCGTCGTCGTAGGCAAACGTGGCGAACTCCTCGCCGCGGGTCGGGTCGTAGCTGACGTTCAGCAGCGGCGAGCCGTACTGGTAGCTGCCGAACATGTCGAGCGTCACGAAACTGGTGCCGGCGTAGTTGCGCTCGTCGCCGAGGATGCGGTCGAGCTCCAGCGGGTGGCCGATGGACTCGTGGATCTGCAGCATCATCTGGTCGGGCATCAGCACCACGTCCATGCGCCCGCTCGGGCAATTGGGCGCGGCCAGCAGTTGCAGCGCTTCCTCGGCGGTGCTGCGGCCGCTGCCGACGAAGCCGGAGCGCTCGATCACCTCCAGCCCGCCCTGCTGGCAGAAGCCGTTGTAGCGACCGCCCCAGGAGCGGATCTGCGTCACGCCATCGGCGTGCGCCACCACATGCAGGCCGGGGATCGCGAAGTCGAATTCCTGCAGCGCGAAGCGGTCGCCGGCCTCCGCAGTGACCGACAGCTGGCGCGTGCGCAGCGTCCACAGGCTGGCCTGCCAGTCGACGATGCGCGGGTCGATCCGGCAGCCGCGCGACTCGCGCATCAGCGCCTCGATGCGGTCAGCCTTGCTCCACGCCAGCGGCCGCAATGTCGGCGACGCATAGCGCGCACCGGCGGCCGGCAGCGGCGGAAGCTGCGGCGGCTCGCCGCGGAACACGCTGCGCCCGCGCGCCAGCCGCGCCCAGTCCTTCGCGCGACCCAGCGCCCAGGCGAGGCCGGCGTCGCTCAGGTCGCTGGTGGCGGCATAGCCGATGCCGTCGCCATCGATCACGGTGACCATCGCACCGCGGTCGACGCTGGCGCGCAGCGGCTCGGCCACGTCCTGTCGCACCGAGGTCATCTCGGAGGTCTCCTCGACCACGCGCAGCGCGCAGTAGTCGGCGGCCGGGGCCAGACGGCGGAAGCGGCTGCTCAGGCTATCGGTATCGAAGGGCATCGTGGTGGAAGGCGCCCAGGGCGCCGTGCGAGTGGTGGCGTGGGCGGATTCTGCCATCCGCCGGGCGCATGCCGCGCTCGGCCGGGCGGTGACTTGCCAACAGACCGAGGGGGCTTGACAGGTTTGCTACCGTGGTTCGGAACTCATGGAAATCGCATGTCCAACACGCTCGCGCTCATCGTTCTTGCCAATGTGCTGTCCACGGTCGTCTCGATCGGGCTGGCGGCTGCGCTGTCGTTCCGGCTGCTGGCCGGTCTGATCGACAAGCTGGTCTGCATGTCGGCCGGCCTGCTTTTGACCGTCGCCCTGACCCATCTGCTACCGGAGTCGTTCCACAGCGAGGCCGACCCGGTGCTGCTGGGCTGGGTGCTGCTCGGTTCGATCCTCGGCTTCTTCCTGCTCGAAAAGGCCGCGCTGATCCATCACACCCATCACCACGAGGGCGACGCCCATCACCATCATCACGGGCACGATGCGCACGAGGCGGGCCGCGGCGGCTGGCCGATCCTGATCGGCGATGCGTTCCACAATTTCGCCGATGGCATGGTGATCGCAGCGGCGTTCCTGCTCGACTGGAAGGCAGGTCTGCTGGCAACGCTGGCGGTGATGGCGCACGAGATTCCGCACGAGGTCGGCGATTTCATGATCCTGCTGAACGCCGGCTTCACGAAGCGCAAGGCCTTCCTGTTCCAGCTGATCTCGGGCTCGTCGGCGGTGCTGGGCGGAATCGTCGGCTACTTCCTGCTCGACGCGACGTCGGTGCTGCTGCCGTACGCGCTGATGGTGGCCGCCGCCAGCTTCATCTACATCGCGCTGAGTGATCTGCTGCCGGAGATGATGCGGCGTAAGTCATTGGCGCAGTCTTTACCCGAGGTGGGCTGGGTACTCTTGGGCGTGGTGCTGGCGGCCTTGCTGATGAGCGGCCTGCACGCTCACTGACCTTAAGGGGCGCGGCCGCGCGCTTCGTCGGGCTCCGCGTCGCTGTCCGCCTTGGCGCGCCAAGGTCGCCGCAGCGGGCACCGCCAGCGGATGTTCAGGCTGCCGGTCCGCGCACCACGGGGCGCGCCGGATCGCGGATCCACTCGCTCCATGAACCCGCATACAACGCCGAGCCGGACAGGCCGGCAATCCGCATTGCCAGCATGTTGTGGGCCGCGGTCACGCCCGAGCCGCACTGGTGGATTACCTGCGACGGCGTGTGGCCGGCGAGCAGGGCGTCGAACTCGGCGCGAAGCTCGTCTGCCGGCTTGAAGCGGCCGTCGCGCAGGTTGGACTGCCAGGGGCGGTTCAGTGCGCCGGGGATATGACCTGCGACCGGATCGAGCGGCTCGACCTTTCCTTCGTAGCGCTCGGCGGCACGGGCATCGATCAGCACGGTCCCGGGGTCGCCGCGGGTGGCAAGCACCTGCCCGGCATCAATCACCATTTCGAGCGGCGGACCGGCAACGAAGTCGCCGTCCGGGCGTTCGGGTTCCTCGATGCTGCTCCACTGCGTGGCGTCGAGCCACGCCTGCCAGCCGCCATCGAGGACGGCGACATTCTCATGGCCGAGCCAGCGCGCCAGCCACCACAGCCGGCCCGCGAACGACCCGCCCTGGGCGTCATAGGCGACGATCTGGCTGCTGTTGTTGATGCCCCATTCGCGAAAGATCTGGGCAAGGTGCTCGCGTATGGGCAGCGGGTGGCGGCCGGTGGCGGGCGTGATCTCGCCGGCCAGGTCTTCCTCGATGTGAGCGAAGGTCGCACCGGGGATGTGGCCAGCACGGTAAGCGCTGTAGCCGGCCGAGAAGTCGGTCAGGTCGTGGCGGCAGTCGATCACGCACCAGGACTTGTCGAACAGATGCTGTTGCAGTTCGGCCACCGAGATCGTGGTGGTGTGGCTCATCGCGGACTCCCGTCATTGGAGGGGGGAACGGCCGGGTCGGCAAAGTGCTCTTCGGCCACCGACTCGGCATTGGGCGCGGGTAGCGGCGCATCGCGCTTCGTGATCAGGGTGGCCAGGATGCCGGTTCCGATGATCAGCGCGATGCCGAGCCATCCCGACATCGGAATACGGTCGGCGAACATCAGCATTCCCAGCAGCGTGGCAAAAACGATGGTCGAGTATTGCAGGTTGGCGGTCAGCAGCGTCCGGCCGGCGCTGTAGGCGCGCGTCATGGCCAGTTGGGCCAGGGTTGCCGTTACACCGATCGTGGCCAGCAGCAGCACCCCCTCGGTTGTATGGTCGCTGAAGCCGGTCACGAGCGAGCCGGCCAGCCCCAGCAGCACGCCTGCGAGGCTGAAATAGAACACGGTGCGCCATTCCGGTTCGCCAAGCTTGCCCAGTTCCTTTACATGCCAGTAAGCGCCGGCCGACAGGATGCCGGATACGAAGCCGGCGATGCCGGCGGCGGCCTGCTCGCGGTTCAGGCTGGGTGCCAGCACCAGCAGCACGCCAGCGAAACCGACCACGACCGTTCCTGCCAGCAGCCAGTTGACGCGCCGTCCCGCTGCCAGCGCCGCCGCCACGACAAAGGCAGCCAGATACAGCGACGACGCATAGTTGAGCGTCATGGCCGTGCCCAGCGGTAGCGCGGTGGTGGCGAAGAACCACAGTGCGAGCGACGTGGTGCCGATGGCGCCGCGCCGCAGGTGCATCCATGGCACCGTGGTGGCCAGCGTTCCGCCGCGCAGGCGCACGAACGCCGCCAGGCCCAGACAACCGAGCACCGACCGGTAGAAGACGATTTCGAGGACGCCGTAGCGCGCGATGGCCAGCTTCACGCAGGCGCCCATCGCGGCAAACAGCAGGGAGGCGACCAGCATCCACAGCGATTGCATGCGGTCAAGTCTAGCGAACCGTCCGTTGCGGCTGCGCCGGTCATGGCCCGGTCCGCTGCAGATCGGCGTGGTCGCTGCTCTACAATCCATCGCATGGTTTCCCGTGCTGCTTCCCGCAACGTGGCGTCGGCTGCTGCCGATGCCGCCGGGTCGGGCGCGCCCGCCGATCTGCCCGACCTGGGCGCGCTGAGTTTCGAGCAGGCGCTCGACGAACTCGATGCGCTGGTGCGCCAGATGGAATCGGGTGAACTGCCGCTGGAGGCGTCGATCGCCGCCTATCGCCGGGGTGCCGCGCTGGCGCGCCATTGCCAGTCCCGGCTCGCGGCAGCCGAGCAGGAAATCGTCAAGCTCGACGGTGACGCGCTGGTGCCGCTCGACCCGGCCGAACTGCGCGGTGGCGCCTGAGTTGGCACGGCATCGTCGTTCATGAGCACGGCCCTGTCTTCGTCGCAGCATCTGGCATTCGCCGACTGGGTCGCGGGCCGGCTGGCTGGTTTCGAGCGTGCCGCTGAGGCGCAGTTGCCGCCGATCGGGCAGTGCCCGCAGCGTCTGCATCAGGCGATTCGCTACGCGGTGCTCGAAGGTGGCAAGCGGGTGCGGCCGTTGCTGGTCTACGCAGCGGGCGAGCTGACCGGCGCCGAACCGGCCGCACTCGACTGCACCGCGCTGGCCGTCGAATACCTGCACGTGTATTCGCTGATCCACGACGATCTGCCTTGCATGGACAACGATGTTCTGCGGCGGGGCAAGCCCACCGTGCACATTGCCTTCGACGAAGCCACTGCGATGCTCGCGGGCGATGCGCTGCAGGCCGAGGCGTTCAAGGTGCTGGCCGATGCGCCGCTCGACGCGCCGGCGCGCGCCGCGCTGATGGGCGAACTTGCGCATGCCGCCGGTACCGAAGGCATGTGCGGCGGCCAGGCGATCGATCTGGATTCGGTCGGAAAGACGCTGGCGCTGGCCGATCTCGAGCAGATGCATCGGATGAAGACGGGCGCGCTGCTGCGCGCTGCGGTCCGCATGGGGGCGCTCGCCGGCGTGCCGTCGGCGGCCGATCTTGCTGCGCTCGACCGTTACGCGCAGGCGATCGGGCTGGCGTTCCAGATCGTCGACGACGTGCTCGACGTCGAGGCAAGCTCGGAGGCGCTGGGCAAGACCGCCGGCAAGGATGCCGAGCAAGGCAAGCCCACCTACGTTTCCGCGATCGGTCTGTCGGCCGCCAAGGACTGGGCCACGCGCCTGCATGCCGAAGCGCTGCAGGCGCTGGCGCCGTTCGATGCGCGCGCCGACCGGTTGCGCGAACTGGCCGACTTCATCGTGCTTCGCAAGTATTGAGCTTCAGGCCCTGACACCGACATGAGCGACCTGCTGTCAACGATCAACGATCCGGCCGATCTGCGCCGGCTCGACGCCCAGCAACTGCGCCAGGTTGCGCTCGAACTGCGCGCCTATGTGGTCGACTCGGTCGCACGCACCGGCGGCCACCTGTCATCGAACCTGGGCACCGTGGAACTCGCGATCGCGCTGCACACGGTGTTCAACACGCCCGAGGATCGCATCGTTTGGGATGTCGGTCATCAGTCGTACCCGCACAAGATCCTGACCGGCCGGCGTGACCGCATGGGCAGCCTGCGCCAGTTCGAAGGCATCTCCGGCTTCCCGCGTCGCGACGAGAGTCCGTACGACACGTTCGGTACCGGCCATAGCTCGACCTCGATCTCGGCCGCCGTCGGGATGGCGGTGGCGGCGCGTAACCAGAAGACAGACCGGCATGCGGTCGCGGTGATTGGCGATGGCGCGCTGACCGGCGGCATGGCGTTCGAGGCGCTCAACAACGTGGGGGTGATCGACAACATCCGGCTGCTGGTGATCCTCAACGACAACGACATGTCGATCTCGCCGGCGGTTGGCTCGCTGAACCGTTATCTGGCGCGGCTGATGAGCGGCAAGTTCTACGCGGCCGCCAAGGAGGCCGGCAAGAACGTGCTGCGCAACGTGCCACCGGTGTTCGAACTGGCCAAGCGCTTCGAGTCGCACGCCAAGGGCATGGTGGTGCCAGCCACGATGTTCGAGGAATTCGGCTTTAACTACATCGGGCCGATCGATGGTCACGACCTCGATGCGCTGATCCCCACGCTGCAGAACATCAAGAGCCTGAAGGGCCCGCAGTTCCTGCATGTGGTCACCCGCAAAGGCCAGGGCTACAAGCTGGCCGAGACCGACCCAGTGCTCTACCACGGGCCGGGCAAGTTCGACCCGAAGGAAGGCATCAAGTCGTCCGGTGCCGCCGCCGCGCCTACCTACACGCAGGTGTTCGGCCAGTGGCTGTGCGACCAGGCGCGGATCGACAGCCGGCTGATCGGCATTACCCCCGCCATGCGCGAGGGCTCCGGCATGGTGGCTTTCGAGCGCGAATTCCCCGATCGCTACTTCGATGTCGGTATCGCCGAGCAGCATGCGGTCACGTTCGCCGCCGGACTGGCCTGCGAGGGCATGAAGCCGGTCCTTGCGATCTACTCGACATTCCTGCAGCGCGGCTATGACCAACTGATCCACGACGTGGCGATCCAGAACCTGGATGTCACCTTCGCGCTCGATCGCGGCGGTCTGGTCGGCGCCGATGGCGCAACCCACCACGGCGTGTTCGATCACTGCTATCTGCGCTGTCTGCCGAACCTGATCGTGATGGCGCCGGCCGACGAGAACGAGTGCCGCCAGTTGCTGACGACCGCCTACCAGCACCCGGGGCCGGCCGCGGTCCGTTACCCGCGCGGCACCGGCATGGGCGTGCCGGTCGATCCGGCGTTGCAGCCGCTGCCGCTGGGGCAGGGCGAACTGCGTCGCTCCTCGTCGGCGGCTGCTGGCCGGCGAATCGCCATCCTCGCCTTCGGCTCGATGTTGGCGCCGGCGCTGAAGGTGGCTCAGGCGATCGACGCGACGGTGGCCAACATGCGCTTCATCAAGCCGGTGGACGAAGCGCTGATTGCACGCCTGGCGACCGATCACGATGCCTTCGTCACGATCGAGGAGAGCGCGGTGATGGGCGGCGCCGGAGCCGCCTGCGCTGAGGCGATGGCGCGCCAGGGGATCATGCGACCGTTGCTGATGCTGGGGTTGCCCGATCAGTTCATCGAGCACGGCGATGTACCGAAGCTGCTCGCCAAGGTCGGCCTCGATGCGCCCGGCATCGAGGCATCGATTCGTGCCCGTTTCGGTTCGCTGTTGACCGCCGGCTGAGCGCTGGGGCGCTCATCGGGACCGGTACGTCCGGCAATGAAGCCGATCGCGATCTTCCAGGCCGACCCGGAGGCGCCGCCGGCTTTCTTCCAGACCTGGCTGACGCAGCAGGGCCTCGCGTCGCAGCTGTTCCGGATCGACCTCGGCCAGTCGGTACCGTCCAGCGCGGAAGCCTATTCCGGTCTGTGCTTCATGGGCGGCGGCATGAGCGTCAACGATCCACTGCCCTGGATCGAGGAGGCCTGTGCATTGATCCGCGATGCGGACGCCCGTGCGGTGCCGGTGCTCGGCCACTGCCTCGGCGGTCAGCTGCTGGCGCGTGCGCTAGGGGGCTCGGTGCGGCGCAATGCAGTCAAGGAACTGGGATGGCATCGCTTGCACGTCACGGACGAAGCGCTGGCCAACGCCTGGCTCGGCCCCTTGGCTGCTGCGGATATCGAGTGGTTCCAGTGGCATGGCGACACCTTTGATCCACCCGCTGGCGCACGGACTTTTCTGTCCAGCGAGCTTTGCTCGCGTCAGGCGTTCGTCATCGAACGCCCGCGCTTTGCCCATCTGGGCATGCAGTTTCACTGCGAGATGACCGCGGCGCTGGTATCGGATTGGGTGGGTCCGGATGGACAGGCGGAGATCCAAGCCGAGCGTCGCGCGACCGGAGGTCCGGGCGTTCAGTCTGCAGATGAAATCCGGCGCGATGCGCACGGCCGCGCCGCGCTGCTGCAGTCGGCGGCAGCGCAGCTCTATCTGCGTTGGTCGCAAGGGCTGAACGGGCGGGACACGCGCTACTAGCTCAGGCCGGCGAACGCCGGCCACCGGAGGGCACGTCTACCAACCACGCAGTGCAACTACCGCGCTGGGATCTGCGCAGAGCAACCGGGGGGGGCGGACGGTCGCCGCCGCGTTCAGCGGCGACGAAGCGGCGTGTCGTTGCCCCAACCGCCCCGCAGACTGGCGACCGGGCGGTTGCCAGCGGCGGTGCCGTACACCGAATCGGATTTGTTGCCGCCACGCGCCGGTACAAGTTGCCAGTGCACTCGGGTGAGGAGCATGAGGTCTGCTGCGACTTCCGGGTCGAGCGCCGGCGCACGGTCGTTATCGAGCCAGAGCTTGGAGAAATAGTCGTTCATCTCCGGGTAGCCCCACAACAGTGTCAGGGACCGGACGATGTCAGGGTACTCACGCTCGATCTTGGACTTGGCTTCCAGGGACTGCGTCCCGCCAAACGAGCCAGGGCGCAGCGCTGTTCCGAGCGTGCCCTGACGGGACCCCATCGGTGACAGGCTGTCGGAATTGCCGAGCCTTGATTCGTAGCGGATAGACGGTTTCATACGACAACCCCCTTTGCATCCCATACTAACGGGATGCCTCCTAGCATGCAACCTGTTTCTTTTGGGGTTTTTGCTGTTTTCAGGGGTGTCCCGAGGGGAGGAGCGCCGATCGGCCGGTTCCGGGCGACGGCCGGCGGACGGTCCTGGCGGGCTCCCGACCGGTGTCGCCGGGGATGGCGGGGATCATTCGAAGGGATGATCCCGCTGTCAGCGGCCTGTCGCAGGTCGTGCCATCGGAATCGCCGAGCACATGCCTGGCACGGGCGCCGCAAGGGAGCGACGCGTCAGTCGCGAAAGTTATCGAACTGCAGCGGTACCTCGTCGATCTTGGCGCGAAGCAGTGCGATGCACTCCTGAAGCGCGTCCTTCTTGGCGCCGCTGATGCGCACCGCATCGCCCTGGATGCTCGCGCTGACCTTCAGTTTGCTGTCCTTGACCGTCTGCACGATCTTCTTGGCCAGTGTCGACTCGATGCCGTTCCTGAGCTTGATCGCCTGCTTGAGCTTGTCGCCGCTCATCTTCTCCGGCTTGGCGGACAGGTCGACGAAGCGCACGTCGACCGCCCGCTTGGCGAGCTTGTTCAGCAGCACGTCGCGCACCTGCCCCAGCTTGAAGTCGTCATCGGCGAAGGCGGTGAGATCGTGTTCCTTCTGCTCGATGCGGGCGTCCGACCCCTTGAAGTCGAAGCGCGTGCTGATTTCCTTGTTGGCCTGATCGAGTGCATTGCGGACTTCGACCATGTTGGGCTTGGAAACAACGTCGAACGAGGGCATGCGGGGATCTCCTGTGGGTGCGTCGCGCCGGCGCAGCGAACCACGTCTGCAGGCCGTCGGCGCGCGAGCGGTATCGCGGGGGCGAGTCTAGTCGTGGCGCGATAATCGCGGCATGCAACCCCTGATCGAAACCGGCGTGTCGCTGCGCCCCTTCAACAGCTTCGGCGTCGAGGCGCGCGCCCGCTACTTCGCGCGCATCCGCTCGGTGGACGCGCTAGCGCGGGTGCTGGCCGATCCCGACCTCGCCCGCCTGCCGCGGCTGGTGCTCGGCGGCGGCAGCAACCTGCTGCTGACCGGCGACTTCGACGGACTGGTGCTGAAGATCGACCTGCTGGGGCGCCACGAGGAGCCGGCCAGCGATACGCACTGGCGGGTGCGCGTCGGCGCCGGCGAGAACTGGCATGCGACGGTCGAGGCGTTGCTGGCGGCCGACCGTCCCGGCCTGGAGAACCTGGCGCTGATTCCCGGCTCGGTGGGCGCAGCGCCGATCCAGAACATCGGTGCCTACGGGCTGGAGTTGGCCGAGCGTTTCGATAGCCTGACGGCGTGGGATGTGGCGCAACAGCGCGAGGTGAGGATGGACCTGACCGACTGCGCGTTCGGCTACCGCGACAGCGTGTTCAAGTCGGCGCTGGCGGGTCAGCGCATCGTGCTCGACGTGACCTTCGCGCTGCCGCGCGACTGGCAGCCGGTGACCGGCTATGCCGAGGTGGCGCAGGAACTGAGGAGCCGCGGCAGTTCATCGCCGCAGCCGCGCGACGTATTCGATGCCGTGGTGGCGATCCGCCGCCGCAAGTTGCCTGACCCGGCACAGATCGGCAACGCCGGCAGCTTCTTCAAGAATCCGATTGTCAGCCGCGAGCAGCGCACCGACCTGATCGCGCGCTTTCCATCGCTGGTCAGCTACCCGCTGGCCGGCGGCCGATTCAAGCTCGCGGCCGGCTGGCTGATCGAGGCGGCCGGCATGAAGGGCCTGACGCGCGGCCGCGCTGGCGTCTACGAGAAGCAGGCGCTGGTGCTGGTCAACCGCGGC
>CAZTUT010000020.1:0-27577 GCA_964616395.1 uncultured Burkholderiaceae bacterium | reverse complement strand
CCCACGCGCTGGAAGCCGAACATCGAGTAGTAGATGTAGAAGGGCAGCATCGGCAGCCCGTGCGTGGAGTAGCTGGTGGCGGCCGCGGCCCAGCTGGCGATCGCGCCGGCCTCGGTGATGCCCTCCTCCAGGATCTGGCCGTCGGTCGCTTCCTTGTAGTAGCTGATCTGGCTCTGGTCCTCCGGCGCGTACAGCTGGCCCACCGGCGAGTAGATGCCGACCTGGCGGAACAGGTCGGCCATGCCGAAGGTGCGCGCCTCGTCGGCGATGATCGGCACCACGCGGGCGCCGATCGCCTTGTCCTTGAGCAGCGCACCGATCATGCGCACGCAGGCCATCGTCGTGCTCATCTCCTTGCCTGCGGCCTCCAGCGCGAACCGGCCGAAGCTGTCGGCCGCGGGCGCCGGCAGTGCGTCGGCGCGGCGCGTGCGCTGCGGCACATAGCCGCCAAGCTTGGCGCGGCGGCCTTGCAGGTATTTCATTTCGGGCGCGGTCTCGGGCGGACGCAGGAACGCGCAAGCCTCGACCTGCTCGTCGGACAGCGGCAGCGCAAAGCGGTCGCGGAACTCCAGCAGCTGCCGGGTATCGAGCTGCTTCTGCTGGTGCGTGGTCATCCGCCCCTGGCCGGCCGAGCCCATGCCGTAGCCCTTCTTGGTCTTGGCCAGGATCACCGTGGGCTGGCCGCGGTGATGCGCGGCGGCGTGATAGGCGGCGTGGATCTTCACCGGATCGTGGCCGCCGCGGCGCAGCCGGTCGATGTCCTCGTCGGTCAGATGCGCGACCAGTTCACGCAGTTCCGGGTACTTGGCGAAGAAGTGCTCGCGGTTGAAGCGTCCGTCGGTGGCCGACAGCGTCTGGAACTCGCCGTCGACCGTCTCGTGAAACGCGCGCAGAAGCAGCCCGTGGGTGTCGCGCGCGAACAGCGGATCCCACTCGCTGCCCCACAACAGCTTGATGACGTTCCAGCCGGCGCCGGCGAACAGGCCTTCGAGCTCCTGGATGATCGAGCCGTTGCCGCGTACCGGACCGTCGAGCCGCTGCAGGTTGCAGTTGACCACGAACACCAGGTTGTCGAGGCCTTCGCGCGCTGCCAGCGCCAGCGCTGCCAGCGACTCGGGCTCGTCCATCTCGCCGTCGCCGACGAACGCCCACACCTTGCGGCCGGTGGTTTCCAGCAGGCCGCGGTGCTGCAGGTAGTGCATGAAGCGCGCCTGATAGATCGCGAACAGCGGCCCCAGCCCCATCGAGCCGGTCGGAAACTGCCAGAAGTCCGGCATCAGCCACGGATGCGGATACGACGACAGCCCCTGCCCGCCGGTCTCGCGCCGGTACGAGGCCAGTTGCGCCTCGCTCAGCCGGCCTTCGAGGAAGGCGCGTGCATAGACGCCCGGCGCCGAGTGCGGCTGCAGGTAGACCAGATCGCCGGCCTGGCCGGCGCGGAAGAAGTGGTTGAAGCCAACCTCGAACAGGTCGGCGGCCGACGCGTAGCTGGAGATGTGGCCACCCAGCTCGGCGCTCTCGCGGTTGGCGCGCACCACCATCGCCAGCGCATTCCAGCGCACCAGTGCCGATACCCGGTTCTCCAGATCGAGGTTGCCGGGGAACGGCGCCTGCTGCGCCAGCGAGATCGTGTTGATGTACGACGTGTTGGCCACGGTCGGCAACTGCACGCGGCGGCGGCGCGCGTGCTGCACCAGTCTTTGCAGCAGGAAGGTGGCGCGCTCCGGGCTGGCCTGCTCGATCACCGCGTCGAGCGCGGCGAGCCACTCCTGCGTCTCTTGCGGATCGGTGTCGTCCTGCTGCAATCGCCAGGAGGCGATCGGTGCGATCTTGGCGAGGTCGTCGAGGTTCATCGGCGTGGGCGCCGAGCGGCGCAGAGCGGGACGGATGCCGATTAGACCAAACCGGCGGCCGGACCGCAGCAACGGCGGGGTCGCGGGCACGCTGCGTGGAACAGGGATAATCCCGCGCATGACGCCGACCCTGACCCTGACCCCGCCCGCCACCCTCACGCTGACCCGCCCGGACGACTGGCATCTGCACCTGCGCGACGGCGCCGGCATGGCCGACGTGCTGCCGTGGACCGCACGCCAGTTCGCACGTGCGATCGTGATGCCGAACCTGAAGCCGCCGGTCACGACGACCGCGCAGGCGCAGGCCTACCGCGAGCGCATCCTCGCAGCGCTGCCGGCCGGCCTGACGTTCGAGCCGCTGATGACGCTATACCTGACCGATAACACCTCGGCCGACGAGATCCGCCGCGCGAAGGACAGCGGCATCGTGCACGGCGTGAAGCTTTATCCGGCCGGCGCCACCACCAACTCCGATGCCGGCGTCACGTCGCTGGCGCGCTGCACGCGCGCGCTTGAGGCGATGCAGCAGGTCGACCTGCCGCTGCTGGTGCACGGCGAAGTCACGCATTCGCACGTCGATGTGTTCGATCGCGAACGCGCGTTCATCGACGAGGTACTGATCCCGGCGCGGCGCGACTTTCCGGCGCTGCGCGTGGTGTTCGAGCACATCACCACGCGCGAGGCGGCCGAGTACGTGGCCGCGGCCGACGGCCGCATCGCTGCGACCATCACCGCCCATCATCTGCTCTACAACCGCAACCGTCTGTTCATGACGGGCGAAGGCCGCACCGGCATGCGGCCGCACTGGTACTGCCTGCCGGTGCTCAAGCGCGAGACCCACCGCCAGGCGCTGCTGGCCGCTGCGACCGGGCGGCTTGGCGCGGCCCACCGCTTCTTCCTCGGCACCGACAGCGCACCGCATCCGCGCGGCGAGAAGGAAAGCGCCTGCGGCTGCGCCGGCTGCTTCACCGCCGCCAGCGCGATCGAGTTCTATGCGTCCGCGTTCGAGGAAGCCGGCGCGCTCGACCGGCTGGAAGCGTTTGCCAGCTTTCACGGCCCCGACTTCTACGGCCTGCCGCGCAATGCCGACCGCATCGTGATCGAGCGGCGCGACTGGCAGCCGCCGGCGGAGCTGAAGTTTGGCGACACCACCGTGGTGCCGCTGGCCGCAGGTGAGACGCTGGCGTGGCGGATGGTCGACTGAGACCGCTCACGACTGCATTCCAGGAGACCGATTCACGATGAAGATCGTCATCACCGGCGGCGCCGGATTTCTCGGCCAACGGCTGATCCGCGCGCTGTGCGAGCGCGGTCGGCTGACGGATGCGGTGGGCGCTGAACGTCGCATCGAGCAGATCGTCGCCATCGACACCGCGCAGCACGGCCGGCTCTTCGTCGACGATCGGGTCGGCTATGTGGCTGGCGATATTGCCTCGGCCACGCTGCTCAAGCATGTGCTGGCCAACGACACCGACAGCATCTTTCATCTGGCTGCGGTGGTCAGCGGCGCGGCCGAGGCCGATTTCGATCTCGGCATGCGCGTGAACCTCGATGCCACGCGCGAACTGCTGGAGGCCAGTCGCCAGCAGCGCGCGCCGGTGAAGTTCGTGTTCGCCAGCAGTGTGGCGGTGTTCGGCGGGCCATTGCCGGCTGTCGTGACCGACGACACCGCCGCCACGCCGGTATCCAGCTACGGCGTGCAGAAGCGCATCGGCGAACTTCTGGTCGGCGAGTACGCGCGCAAGGGCTTCATCGATGGCCGCGCGGTGCGGCTGCCGACCATCAGCGTGCGGCCCGGCGCGCCCAACGCAGCGGCATCCAGTTTCGCCAGCGGCATCATCCGCGAGCCGCTGGCGGGCCTCGAGGCCATCTGCCCGGTCGAGCCCGAGACACCGATGTGGCTGCTGTCGCCCGGGGCGGCAATCGCCGCGCTGCTGCGCACGCACGAGCTGCCCGATGACCGCTGGCGCGCCGTGACGTGCGGCCAGGCGCTCAACCTGCCCGGCCTGACCGTCACGGTGGCACAGATGATCGATGCGCTGCGGCGCGCGGGCGGTACGGAGGCAGCAGCGCGCATCCGCTTCGTGCCCGATGCGCGTATCAAGGCCATCGTGCAGAGCTGGCCGGCGCGTTTCGACACCGCGCGCGCGCAGGCGCTGGGGTTCGAGGCCGATGCTGGCTTCGATGATGTGGTGGCGGCCTATGTCGCCAGTCAGGCGACGGAGGGCCCGAGGCCATGACAATGAAGCGCACCGAACTCGAAAAGCGCAAGGGTCTGGCCATCGGCAATGCGTTGCGGCAGGCCGGCAATCCCTATGGCGCTGCGGCGACAACCGACGCTGACCGCAAGGCGCGGCGCGAGGCCGATCGGGCGGCTGGACGGGTGCCGTTCGCGGTCAAGCTGCCGGCCGGGCTGGTACGCGCTCTGCAGGAGCGCGCGGCCGCCGAACAGCGGCCGCTGGATGAGCTGACTGCCGAGCTGCTGCAGCAGGCGATCGCGACGACACGCTGATCCCGCGGTCAATACGTAGGATCTGCTGCGGGGCGGCGAATCGCTCATTGATGGGAGGCCATCTGGCAATGGTTTCCGCTCGCCCGTGACGTTTGTTGGCGATTTGCCACAAACTGGGCCCGAGGGTGGCATTCATCGTGGCGTAAACATCATCAGCGTCGATGCATTGATTAGGATTTTCGCTGATTCGAGGCGGGCGTCGGTCATCCGGTCCGATCGCAGTCAACCAAGCCCCGATCGTGACTCTTCGAGGAGACAACATGGTGAACAGAACGCGGATGAGCGCGGCC
Organism: uncultured Burkholderiaceae bacterium; assembly: GCA_964616395.1. Lineage (GTDB taxonomy): Bacteria > Pseudomonadota > Gammaproteobacteria > Burkholderiales > Burkholderiaceae_F > JALHMQ01. Next base: position 22,922 of record CAZTUT010000020.1, on the reverse strand, counting down.
ATTCTGGCTGCGTTCGGCGCTACGGTGATGGCCCTCCCGGCCGCGCAGGCGCAGCAGCAGTCGGGCCAGCAGCTCGAGAAGGTGGAAATCACCGGCTCGCTGATCCGGCGCGTCGATGCTGAAACGGCGCTTCCGGTGCAGATCATCCGGGCCGATGAACTCACGAAGCAGGGCATCACCACGGCCGAGCAGGCGCTGCGCACGGTGGCAGCCAACCAGTCGCTGACTGGCGTCTCGCAGGGCATCGGCAGCACGACCGGCGGCCAGTCGACCGCCAACATGCGCGGCCTGGGCTCCAACAAGACGCTGGTGCTGCTCAATGGCCGGCGCATCGCCAACCACGCCTACGACTCGGGCGCGGCCGACCTCAATGCGATCCCGCTGGCGGCGATCGACCGCATCGAGGTGCTGCGTGACGGCGCCTCGGCGCTGTACGGCACTGACGCGATCGGCGGCGTGATCAACTTCATCCTTCGGCGCGACTTCACCGGCGTCGAGGTCTCGGGTCAGCTCGATGCGCCGCGCGCCAACGGCGGCGACACCAAGCGCGCGTCGCTGGTCGCCGGCTTTGGTTCGCTCGATCGCCAGGGCTTCAACGTCATGGCCTCGCTCGACTATCGCGATCAGGAAGTCGTGCGCTCGCTCGACCGGCCGTACGCGGCCTCGGGCATTGCCAGCGGCAACACCTCGGGCACCACGTTCCCCGGCCGCGTCAACGGATTCCATCCGGCGATCGCGAACGGCAACAACTGTCTGCCCGACGCAGCGACACAAGCCCAGCTGCCGCTGCCCGGCAACCTGTCGTTCCGCTCCGGCTCGTCGTGCCGCTACGACTTCCCGGGCGCGATCGACATCATCCCGGCCAACGACCAGTTGTCGGGCGTGCTGCGCGGCGCGCTGAAGCTCGGCCAGCATGTGGCCACGCTCGAGTACGTGCGCGCCGAGAGCAACGCCACCAACCGCGTGGCGCCGACACCGCTGGTGGGCATGACGATCCCGACCAGCAGCCCGTTCTTCCCGGCGGGCGCAGCCACGACGCCAAATCCCGGCATCGTCACCTGGCGTGCGGTTCCCGCGGGCCAGCGTACCGACACCTCCGACAACGTCACGCAGCGTATGGTCGGCGACATCTCGGGTGCGCTGGCGGGCTGGGACTACAAGGCGGGCCTGTGGTGGTCCAAGAACGAGGTGACCACCACGTTCACCGACGGCTACGTCAATCGCGGTCTGGTTCAGGCGGGCCTCACCTCCGGTCTGATCAATCCGTTCGGCGCGCAGTCGGCAGCCGGTCTGCAGGCACTGCTCAATGCCAAGATCAAGGCCAAGGTCATCGACGCCTCGGGCGAGGCCAGTGGCGTGGACTTCCGTGCTTCGCGCGACATGTTCTCGATGGCCGGCGGCAGTGCCGCACTGGCGGTGGGCGGCGAGTTCCGTCGCGAGAAGTTTGCCTACGATCTGCAGGACATCGCACGCCAGGCGGCCAGCTCGGGCCTCGAGCTCGCGCAGGACATCACCGGCAAGCGCGATGTGACTGCGCTGTTCGGCGAAATGGTGTTCCCGATCACCCGGACGCTGGAAGCCACGCTGTCGGCTCGCTATGACCGCTACAGCGACTTCGGCAACACCTTCAACCCGAAGGTGGCGGTGCGCTGGCAGCCGACCAAGAACCTGCTGGTTCGCGGCTCGGCCAACACCGGTTTCCGCGCGCCGACGCTGTACGACATCTACAACCCGACGTACTTCACGTTCACCAGCGATGCGTACGACGACCCTGTCCTCTGCCCGGGTGGCACGGCAGTGCCCGGCGCCGATTCGTCGACCGTCTGCGGCCAGCAGGTCCAGGCGCGTCGCGGTGGTCCGGTCGGTCTTGGCAAGCCTGCGAACACGCTCGAGCCGGAGAAGTCGCGTACCTTCTCGGTTGGCTTCGTGCTCGAGCCGTCGCGTAACACCACGGTGTCGTTCGACGTCTGGGACATCCAGCTGAAGAACTCGATCACGGTGCTGCCTGAGCAGGCCATCTTTGGCGACACCGCCAAGTACGCCAATCGCATCCTGCGTTGCAGCCAGCTGACCGCGTCGGTGCGCGCCACCATCGATGTCTGCGCCAACTTCCCGGCGTTCGACCCGATCGCGTTCATCGATCAGCCGACCGACAACCTGGGCGAGATCAAGACCCGCGGTCTGGACATCGGCTTCGGCTGGCGCTCGGGCGCGACTGCCTACGGCAACTGGGCGTTCTCGTTCGACGGCACCTACGTCGACAAGTACGACTACCAGCGCGAGCGTGGTGGCGTGTTCGTCGCGAATGCTGGCCGTTATGCGGACTCGAGCCCGATCCTCCGCTGGCGCCACGTCGCTTCGGTTAACTGGAGTGCGGGTGGCTGGGGCGCAACCCTGACCAACCGCTTCAACTCCGGCTACACCGATCAGGATCCGTCCAACGAGGTGAGGCAGTACTCGGTGTACGACATGATGCTGACCTACACGGGCATCCGCAACCTGACGATCCAGGGCGGTATCAAGAACGTGCTGGATACCAACCCGCCGTTCTCCAACCAGGGAACGACGTTCCAGATCAACTACGACCCGCGCCTGACCGATCCGATCGGCCGTGCGTATGTTCTGCGGGCCTCGTACAAGTTCTTCTGATCCGGGTTCGCGCAACGATCAAACCGCAGCCTTCGGGCTGCGGTTTTTTTTCGTCTGCGGGTTCAGCGCTCGGGAGGGCGGCGCCGACTGCGGATCGTTGCCTCGGGAGCCTTGCTACGGCCGTTGAAGCTGCGCGGTGGCGCGGATCGCGCTCAGCGTGGCGTTGGGCGTGATCACTTCCGGATCGCAGCGCAGCTCGATCAGTGCCGGCGTGCGTTTGTCGCGCGTGTGCTCGATCGCCTGCGCCAGCGCGGGGCCGAACTCGTCGGTGCGCTCGACCACGAAGCCGGCGCCGCCATAGGCCTGCGCCAGCAGGCCGAAATGCGGATTGGCCAGCGCGGTGCCGTGGACGCGTGCCGGAAACTCGCGCTCCTGATGCATGCGGATCGTGCCGTACATGCCGTTGTTGAACACCAGGATGATCGGCGCGGCCTGGTACTGGACCGCAGTGGCCAGCTCCTGGCCGGTCATCAGGAAGTCGCCGTCGCCGGAGAAGCAGACCACGGTGCGTTCCGGGGCAACCAGCTTGGCGGCGATCGCCGCCGGTACGCCGTAGCCCATGCTGCCGGCGGTCGGTGCCAGTTGCGTGCGCAGGCCGCTGTAGCGCCAGAAGCGATGCGCCCACGACGAGAAGTTGCCGGCGCCATTGGCGATGATGGTGTCCTCGGGCAGTGCCTCGCGCAGTTTCTCCACCACCTGCCACAGGTCGAGCTTGGGCACGCTGTGCGCGTACACCGCGGGTCGACCCTGCCAAAGCGCGTACTCGGCGCGTGCCTGCGCGGTGGCTTCTTTCCAGGGCGGCGACTCGATCGGCATCATCATCGCCAGCCGCGACGCGAACTGTGGCATGCCGGAGCAGATCGCCAGTGCTGGCTGGTACACGCGGCCCAGTTCCTCGATGCCGGCATGCACGTGCACCAGCGCCTGGCGTGGACGCGGCACCTCCAGCAGCGTGTAGCCGCTGGTGGTCATCTCGCCGAGCCGCGGGCCGATGGCGATCACCAGGTCGGCATCCTTGATCCGCTGTGCCAGCTTTGGGTTGATGCCAATGCCAACGTCGCCGATGTAGTTCGGATGGCGGTTGTCGAACAGGTCCTGATAGCGGAACGCGCAGGCCAGCGGCAGATGGTTGGCCTCGACCCAGCGGCGCAGGTTCTCGCACGCGGACTGGGTCCAGCCCGGACCGCCGGCGATCACGACCGGTCGGCGCGCCTGGCCGAGCGCGCGCCGCAGCGTGGCGATCTGCGTATCGCTGGGCGCGGCCTGGACCGGCTGATGGCACAGCGCGTCGGGCACCTCGGCCGTCTGCGATTGCATGTCCTCGGGCAGCGCCAGCACCACCGGCCCGGGCCGGCCGCTGGTCGCGGTCTGGAAGGCGCGCGCCACGTACTCGGGAATCCGGTCGGCGCGGTCGATCTGCGCGACCCACTTGGTCATCTGCCCGAACATGCGCCGGTAGTCGATCTCCTGGAACGCCTCGCGCTCGACGAAGTCGCCGCCGACCTGCCCGACGAACATCACCATCGGCGTGGAGTCCTGGAACGCGGTGTGCACGCCAATCGATGCGTTGGTCGCACCCGGACCCCGCGTGACAAACACCACGCCCGGCTGGCCGGTGAGCTTGGCGTAGGCGTCGGCCATGAAGGTCGAGCCCGATTCGTGACGGTTGATGATCAGCCGGATCGAGCGCGCGTCGTGCAGTGCGTCGAGCACGCCGAGGTAGCTTTCGCCAGGCACGCCGAACACATGGTTGACGCCCTGCGCGAGCAACTGGTCGACCAGCAGGCGGGCGCCACTGCGGCTTTGCGTTTCACTCACGGCGAGATTGGCAGGACAGGATGACTGCGGCAGTGTAGCCGCTGGGCCCGGCGTGCCGGCGCTGACGGGTGTTACGGCAGAATCTTCCTGCCGAACCCCCTGCGCTGCCGGTTCGACCGCCCCTTGCTGCTTGTTCCTGCGAAAGTCCTTGCCATGCACCCCTTTTCGATCATGTGCCCAGGGTCGATGCGCTCGCCGCGCCGCGCTCGCCTGTTGCGACTTGCCGCCGCGCTGGCTGTTGCGGTCGGCATGCTGTGCCTGGGAGCGGCGCCGGCGCGTGCCGACAGCGTGCTCGCAGCGCAGGGTGCACCCACCGCGGCAGCGCCGGCCACGCCGCCGCCCGCGCGCCCGCGCATCGGTCTGGTGCTGTCGGGGGGCGGGGCACGTGGCTTTGCGCACATCGGCGTGCTGCGCGTACTGCGTGAGTTGAAGGTGCCGATCGATGTGGTCACCGGCACCAGCATGGGGAGCATCATCGGCGGGCTGTACGCGGCGGGCTACTCGGCCGATGAACTCGACGCCGTGGTGCGTGGCACCGACTGGGAGGGGATCTTCAACAACCGCCCTCCGCGCAGCGAACTGGACTGGCGGCGCAAGGAAGACGACTACAAGAACCTGTCGAACTTCGAGGTCGGCATCATCGACGGCGGCCTGACACTGCCGCGCGGCCTGGCCGGCACGCAGCAGCTCGAGTTTTTCCTGCGCTCGCTGTCGGCGCCCGGCAAGAGCATCCGCAATCTCGATCAGTTGCCGGTGCCGTTCGCGGCGATCGGCACCGATCTGGAAAACGGCAAGCGGGTGCTGCTGCAGAAGGATGTGTCGCTGTCGACCGCGATGCGGGCATCGATGTCGGTGCCCGGTGCGTTTCCGCCGGTCGAGGTCGGCGGGCGGCTTCTGGTCGACGGCGGGGTGGTCGACAACCTGCCGGTCGAGGCCGCGCGCGCGATGGGCGCGCAGATCATCATCGCAGTCAACGTGGGCACGCCGCTGCTGCCGCGCGACAAGCTGACCGACATCGTCAACGTGGCGGGTCAGCTGATCCTGATGATGGGGCTCGAAAACGTCGATCGCAGCATTGCCTCGCTGCGGCCCGGCGACGTGCTGATCACTCCCGAGCTCGACAAGCTGGGTTCGTCGGACTTCAGCAAGGGCGAACAGATCGTTGCAGCCGGCGAGGAAGCAGCCCGCCGTGTGGTGGCGCGTCTGGCGCAACTGGGCATGCCCGAGGCGGCATTTGCTAGCCACGAGCAGCAGCGAACGCGGCTGGTGCGCAACGAGAAGCCAACCCAGGTCGACGAGGTGCGGGTGGCCAGCATGCGCACGGTCAACCCGCGCGTGCTGGAGGCCCAGGCCAACGACCTGACGGGCCGCGAGCTGACCGCGCAGCAGATCGCACCGACGCTGGACCGGATCTACAGCAGCGGCGACTTCGAGGTGGTGTCCTACAGCCTGATCGAATCGGGCGGGCGGACCACGCTTCTGATCACGCCTTTCGAAAAGTCCTGGGGCTACAACGTGCTGCGCTTCGGCGGCAACGTGCAGAGCAACCTGAACGACGACAACACCTTCAACCTGCTGCTGGCGCACTCATGGCGCTGGATGAACCGCTACGGCGCCGAGTGGCGCAACGAGATCCAGATCGGCAACACGCGACGGCTGATGAGCGAGTGGTATCAGCCACTCGGTGTCGGCAGTCCCTGGTTCGTGCTGCCGCGGGTCGAGTCGACCCGCTCCGAGAGCGACCTCTACTTCAACGATATTCTGCTGACGCGCTTCGAGACCCGCAGCGAGATCGGCGAGGTTCTGGTCGGCCGCGAGTTGCCGCAGCTGGGCACGATCCGCGCCGGCTTCGGCCGCAGCAGCTTCAAGCGCAATCCGCTGATCGGTCTGCCGTTCGAGTCCAGTGGCCAGTCCGTCAATAGTGTCCAGCTCAGCTGGCGCAGCGACACGCTCGACAACGTGCTGTTTCCGCGGCGCGGCCACATGCTCGACCTTCGCTATCGACGCTACGACCAGACAGTGACGGTGATCGGCGGCGAGCAGGCGGTGAGCTTCGAGGCCATCGTGCCGTGGACCTGGGACCGCTACACGGCCAACCTGAGGCTGGCCGGCGGCACCTCGACGCTCGAAGGCCGCTACCAGCTCGGCGGGCTGTTCAACCTGACCGGCACCCGCGCCGGTCAGGTAGCCGGCGATCGCGGCGTGCTGCTGCGCGGCCTGTTCTATCGCAACATCTCGGACCTGGTGTCCGTCCGTACGCCGCTGGTGGCAGGCTTTTCGCTCGAGGCTGGCGGTGCGGTCAAGCGCGGCGAGAGCCTGAGCAGCGAGGAACTGCGGCACGCTGCGTCGCTGTTCGTCAGCGCAGAGACGTACGTCGGCCCGGTATTCCTGGCGCTCGGCCGCACCTTCGGCGGTTCCAGCGGTGTGTTCCTCTACTGGGGCCGGCCGCAATAGTGTCGGCACCTACAGTCGGGCGTGGCGCGGTGGCAGGTACAGATCCTGCCGGTACGTCATCACCAGATGCGGCCGGTAGATGACGAGCGCGGAGAGCAACATGCCCGACAGCAGCGCCTCGCTCCAGGCCATCAGCAGCGTGTAGGCGACCCAGTCGGCTGCGTTGCCCGGAACAGCCGGGTGATCGAGTGCGGCCTGCAGCGCCAGGTACGCGAGCATTGACAGCGCAGCGGCTGCGAACGTGACGAACGTGCCGTTACCGATGATGAAGATGAAGACGTTGCGCGGCAGCCAGCGCGCCAGCGCCGCCTGCATCGTGGCTGTGAGCAATGCTGGCAGCACCGCGTAGAACACGCCGCGCAGTCCGAGCAGCGCCCAGTCCCCGTGACCGGCGGCGGCGTGCAGCACCAGCGCCAGCGCCAGCCCGAGCAGGCCATGCCGGAAGCCGAACAGCAGCACGTACAGCGGCGCCCCCAGCAGGCCGACGCTGATGCCGCCGGCCAGACGCGCCTGCAGTTGCCAGGCCAGCGCCACGCACACCACGCCGGCCAGCCAGGCGTGCTGCAGGCGGGCATCGGGAAGGAAGCCGCCCCCCAGAGGACGAAGCGCCAGCAGCAGCGCGGGCAAGAACAGCGCCCAGCCGAGCAGGGCGGCAAGCGGCGCGCTGGCGAGTGCGTCGGGCATCGTGGCGGTGGACCGAGTGATGGCAGAGGAACCGGCACGGCCGCTGTATCAACCACCGCCGTGCGTGCGACAGGGTCGATTACATCAGCATCGCTGGCGGGCGGCAAACCCGCGTGCCGCCGCGCTGCATGGCGGTGTTCGCTACCAGATCAACGAGCGGATCAGCGCGTTGCGCAGCGGCGTCTCGATGTACGGAAGCAGCAGCAGCAGCGTGGACAGGCCGACCAGCACGGTCAGCGGGAAGCCGACCGCGAAGATGTTCAACTGCGGCGCGACGCGCGCCAGCACGCCGAGCACGACGTTGGTCAGCAGCATCACCGCGAGGAACGGCAGCGCCAGCGACAGCGCGATCGAGAACATCGCGCCGCCTGAGCGCACCACCTGCTCGAAGCTCATCGGCAACGTGCCGCCACCGGCCAGCGGGAACACGCGAAAGCTCTCGGCCAGCGCGTTGACCAGCATCAGGTGGCCGTCGATCGCCAGGAACATCAGCAGCGCCAGCAGCGACATGAAGCTGCCGACCGCGTTCTGCGCCATGCCGGAGGCAGGATTGAAGAAGCCGGCGAACGACAGGCCCATCTGCAGGCCGATCAGCTCGCCGGTCAGTTCGAGCGCGGCAAAGATCAGCCGCACCGCGAAACCGATCATCACGCCGACCACGATGTTCTGCACCAGCAGCGCCAGTCCGGGGCCGGTCAGCACGTCGGTGATCGGCGGCGACGGAAGATTGGGCGCGAGCACCAGCGCGATGGCCACGCCAAGGCCCAGCTTGATGCGGGCCGGAATCGCGCGGTGCGACAGCAGCGGCGAGACCGAGATCAGCGCCAGCACGCGGACCAGCGGCCAGAACAGGCCGCCGTACCAGCCGGCAAGCTGCTCGGAGGTGAAGCCGATCATCGGCTGCGCTCTGGCGGCGGGTTCCCGCGCCTCAGCCGATGGCGGTGGGGATCGCCTCGAACATGCGCCGCATGTAGTCGATGAAGAAGCTGATCATCCAGGGCCCGGCGATTGCCATTGCCGCCACCATCGCGATCAGCTTCGGGATGAAGCTCAGCGTCATTTCGTTGATCTGGGTGGCCGCCTGAAGGATCGAGATCACCAGGCCCACCACCAGGGCAGCCAGCAGCAGCGGGGCGGCCAGCAGCAGCATCGTGTAGAGAGCCTGCTGACCGATGGTGATGACGGATTGCGGATTCACGCGTTCTCCCGGAGTGGTGTGCGCTTGCGTGGACGGTTGACGAGGGTCAGGTCTGGAAGCTGGCGACCAGCGAACCGATCAGCAGGTTCCAGCCGTCGGCCAGCACGAACAGCATCAGCTTGAACGGCAGCGAGATCAGCACCGGGCTGAGCATCATCATGCCCATCGACATCAGCACGCTGGCCACCACCATGTCGATGATCAGGAACGGGATGAACACCATGAAGCCGATCTGGAACGCGGTCTTCAGCTCGCTGGTGACGAACGCCGGAATGATCACGCGCATCGGCAACTGGTCGGGCCGGTTGACCTGCTGCTGTTTCTCGTCGACCCGGGCCAGGCGGGTGAACAGCTCGATGTCGGCGGCCCGCGTGTGCTTGAGCATGAAGCCCTTGAGCGGATCACTGCCGGCAGCGAGCGCCTGATCGAAACTCATCTTGTTGTCGCGATAGGGCACGTAGGCGGCGTCGTGCACCCGGTCGAACGTGGGGCCCATCACGAAGAACGTCAGAAACATCGCCAGCCCGATCAGCACCTGGTTGGGCGGCGTGGTCTGGGTGCCAAGCGCCATCCGCAGCAGGCTCAGCACGATGATGATGCGGGTGAAGCTCGTCATCAGCAGCAGCACCGCCGGCAGGAAGGTCAGCAGCGTGAAGAACAGCAGCGTCTGGACCGGCACCGAGTACGTGGTGCTGCCGCCGGCGCCCGGCGTGCTGGTGATCTGGATCGGTGTGGCCTGCGCCAGTGCCGGTTCGGCCGCCAGCGTCAGCGCAGCCAGAAGCGGCAGCGGCAGCGCGCGTCCGAACGCACCGACAACGCGAGACAGGTCAGCGTGCGCCATGCTTGCGGGCAGCCGAGAGCAATTGGGCAAAGCCCTGGGCGGGCGGCATGCCGGCCGGCAGTTCGCCCTTGGCGAGCGTGCCGACGCGGTTGACGCTGCTGGCCGTGACGCCGAGCAGCAGCCAGCGGTCGCCGGCTTCCACCACCACCAGCCGCTCGCGCGGCCCCAGCGTCAGTTGCGCGATCACCTTCATGCCGGCGCCGGGCGCGTTGCTGCCGGCACCGAGGCGCTTGAGCAGCCACATCGAGGCCGGGATCAACGCCAGCACCAGCACGAGCGCGAACAGCATCGGCAGCAGCGACGGGCCGCTGTCGGCCGCAGCCGGCGCCTGCGCCAGCGCGGCAGGTGCGCTGAATGACAGCGCGAGCAGCGGCGCCCTCAAGAAGCGGCGCGGCGCGCCGATATGACGATCAGCAGGCATCAATGCGTTTGGATGGCCCGGCCGATCCGGCGTCGCGGGGGAGAGTGAATGCGGCACGTGTGACCTCAGCGATGCAGGCGGCGCATGCGCTCGCTCGGGGTCACGATGTCGGTCAGGCGGATGCCGAATTTCTCGTTGACCACCACCACCTCGCCCTGCGCGATCAGGCAGCCGTTGACCAGCACGTCCATCGGCTCGCCGGCCTGGGCATCGAGTTCGATCACGGAGCCCTGTGCCAGTTGCAGGATGTTCTTGATCGGGATCTTGGTGCGACCCATCTCGACCGTCAGCACGACCGGGATGTCGAGGATCAGGTCGAGGTCGTTGTTGGCCTGGCCGAGGCCGTCGGCCGGGTTCAGGCGCTGGAAGATGTTGGCCGGCTGGGCGTTGTCGACCACCGCGCCTTCGGCATGCTGCTGCTCGCTGATGGCGGCGGCCCAGTCGTCTTCGGCCGAGACCTCGGGTTGGGTGTCGTTCATGCGGCGTCCTTGCCTTCCGTCGGATTGGTCGGGTTTTCAGAGAGGCTCGAGTACTTGAGCAGGTTCTCGACCCGGATTGCGGTGTGACCGTTCACGGTGCCGAAGCGGCAGTCCATCACGGGTACGCCATCGACCTTGGCCTGCACGATTTCCTTCAGCGGCAGCTCGATGAAGTCGCCGGCGCGCAGGTTCATCAGGTCGCGCACCGACAGCCGGGTCTTGGCCAGTTCGGCCACCAGTTCGATCTCGGCCTGCTGCACCTGCTGGGTAAGCTGGCGGACCCAGCGCCGGTCCGGCTCCTGGCCGTCGCCCTGCATCGCCGAATACAGCACGTCGCGGATCGGCTCCAGCATCGAGTAGGGCAGGCAGATGTGGATCTCGCCGCCGGTGCCGCCGATTTCGAGGTTGAAGGTCGCGGCCACCACCACCTCGGACGGCGAGGCGATGTTGGCGAACTGCGTGTGCATCTCGGAGCGCTGGTAGGCGAAGTTGAAGCGGCACAGCGTGCCCCAGGCCTTCGCGTACTCGCCCAGCACGACTTCGAGCATGCGCTGGATGATGCGCTGCTCGGTCGGCGAGAAGTCGCGTCCTTCGATCCGCAGGTGGTACTTGCCGCTGCCGCCGAACAGGCTGTCGATCACGCAGAACACGAGGTTCGGATCGAAGATCACCAGGCCCGAGCCGCGCAGCGGCTGTGCGCTGATGATGTTGATGTTGGTCGGCACCACGATGTCGCGCAGGAACGCCGAGTACTTGACCACGCGCACCGAGCCGACCGAGATCTCGGGCGTCTTGCGCAGCAGGTTGAACAGGCCGATCCGCAGGTTGCGCGCGAAGCGCTCGTTGATGATTTCCATCGTGGGCATGCGCCCACGGATGATCCGTTCCTGACTGGCGATGTCGTAGCTGCGCGTGCCGCCCTTTTCCTCTTCGGGCTGCTCCAGCGTCTGCGACTCGCCGGTGACGTTCTCCAGCAGCGCGTCGACTTCGTCCTGGCTGAGGAACTGGTCTGCCATGGCGGTGCGGTCCGGCCGCCTACTGGATGATCAGGTGCGTGAAGTTCACGCGCTCGATCGTGTTGGTGGCGGGCGTGGTCTCCAGGATCTTGTTGGAGGCAACGACGATTTCCTTGGCAAGCTGCTCCTTGCCTTCGCGCGAGGAGACTTCCTCGGCCTGTTTGGAGCTCAGCAGCAGCAGGATCTCGTTGCGCACTGCCGGCATCACCGACTTCAGGGTCTCGCCGGTGGCCGCGTCGCCGACCTCGGCCACCAGCTTGACCTGGATGAAGCGTTCGTCATCGGCGCTCTTCAGGTTGACGGTGAAGGTATCCATGTCGACAAAGACCGGCACCTTCTTCGGCGCCGCCTTGACGGCCTCTTCGGTCCCCTCGGGCTTCTTGCCGAGGAACATCCAGGCGGCCGCGCCGCCACCACCGAGCAGCAGCACGCCAGCCACCGCGCCGATCATGATCAGCTTCTTCTTGCTGCCTTTCTTGGGCGCGGCCTGCGCGCCAGCCGCATCGGCGGCCGGTGGCGCGGCTTCAGCCTTCTTCTCTGCCATGCTGCTCTCCGTTCATGCCGGCGACGCCCTGCGCGCCGCGGCAGATATCGACCGAATTATTCGTTTCCTTGAGGGGGCCGATCGGGCGATAAGCGGCCCGGAAGCGCGCGTACGCGAGCGATCGGCTGCGGCGATGGGCGGGGCAGCCGGCGATCAGACGCGCACGTCGATCAGGCCGACCCGACGGCCGCTGACCGTGCCGGCGGCGCTGGCATCGACGGCGGCGCCGAGCGCGGCGGCGCGGGCATCGGCCAGGCCGGTCTGCTGCCGCGAAGGCTCGCCACCGCGACCGCCCTGCGGGTCGCGCGGCGCGCGGTCGCCAACATCGGCCTGGGTCAGCTGCAGGCCCTGCGCTGCCAGCATTTCGCGCAGCCGCGGCAGGGAGTCCTCGATCGCGCTGCGTGTGGCGGCGTGAGCGGCGTTGAACTGCACCGCGGCTTCCTGGCCGCGCAGTTCGAGCGAGACGCGGATCGGGCCGAGGTCGGCGGGCGACAGCGAAATCTCCGCGCTCTGCAGCCGCTGGCCTGCGAACAGCAGCACGCGGTGCGCAAGGTCGTCGCCGAAGGCCGGATGCGAAAGCGGCGTGGCGATGCTGGCATGCGCAACCTGCGCCGACAGGAGCGACGGCATTGGCTGCGGCGGCAGACCCGCCAGCAGGAGTGGACTGGTACCGCCGGCTGCGCTGCCGGGTGCGCCGACTGCGCGCGCCAGCGAGTTCTCGAAGCGCTGCTCGAAATCCTGCATCAGCCGGTCGCGCGCTGGACTGCGCGTCAGCTCCTCGCTCAGTGCCGGCAGGGCGCCGGGCAGAGCGCTGTCAGCATCGGCGAGAGCCTCGGTGCTTCCGACGGCCGAAGCGGGTTTGCTCGATGTCTCTGCGAGGTCAGTGCTGGCCACCACGGGTTCGCCTGCGTTGTCCGCGTCGGTCTCGTCTTCTGCAAGCTGAGCCGCCGCCGTTGCCCGCGCGGCTGCGTTGCCGATCGCCATCGACGCGGCGATCAGGCCCGCGGTCAAGGCAGGATCGCCGACCGCCGGGACCGCGTCGGCCGCGGTGCGCTCATCGGTCGCCGGCGTATCGGATGCCGGCGAGGAAACGCCGTCATGGGTGGCGATTCCGGCGGCGACAGCCGCCGCCTGTGCATCGACCGCGGTGTCGGTCGACGCGTTGCTGCCGGCATCGGCACGCGGCTGCATGGGGCGAGTATCTTCGTCGGACTTCATCGTGCGGCTTGCCGGCGCGGGCGGCGTGGATGTGTTGGCCTGCGGTCGGACAGGAGGAGAACCGGCATCGCGGGTCGGGGCGGAGGGTGCGCCAGACGGCCGCACACCGTTGTCGTCGTACGGGCGCGCGGCAGTCGGCTCGCGTGTCGCGGAGCGTTGCAACGCCGCGTCGAAGGTCGTGCGCTCGACGCGCTGCGCGGCAGCGGTCTCGCCGCGTCGGGGTGCATCGTCGCGCTGCGCAGCGATCAGCGGATTACGCGCCAGGGTGATGCGAAAGTCGTTCATCGCGTTGGCGGAGTTCGGATTCGGCGGTCGTAGATGGGGGGCGGAGCCAGCAACTACCAGGCGTTGCGTGCCAGCGGCGCGGCGGCGCTGGCCTGACGGGCCAGCTCGTCCATGGTCTTCTGCTCGCGTCGCTCCTCCGCCGTGCGCTGCGCATCGAGCTTGCGCTGCGCCAGTGCTTCCAGGCTCTTGAGCTTGCGCTGAAACTGGGCGACTTCGGCGGCGGCGGCCTCCAGCAGGCGGGTGCGCCGCTGGACCTCGTCGGCCTGCTGCACGATCGCGCGCTCCAGACGCGCCAGGAACGCGCGCTGATTGCCTTGCGCGGCGATGTCGCAGCCCTGTCGCATCGCATCGTCGGCCCGGGTCTGATAGTCGCGCACGTAGCCACGCAGCGTCTGCAACTGCGCTTCGGCCTGCATCAATTGCGCGTGGACCTGGGCCTGGCGGGCAGCGGCGCCGTCGCGCGCCGTGGTGGCCAGTTCGATCAGCATGCGCAGGTTATGGTTGTCCATCAGAGGCGGCGTCGGGTTCGATGACGCATGTTGCGCCCTGCAACGCCGCGACGATCGCGTCAGGAGCGGGTGAAAGCCGTCGGTCCTCGTCGGTTCGCGCAGGTCGCGGCTACAGCGATGCCAGCAGCGAGGCCAGGCCTTCGTGCGACGCGTGCAGCGAGGACGACTCTTCCATCGTCTGCTGCAGATAGGCCGCCATGCGCGGATAGGCGGCAATGGCGGTGTCGAGCTGGGGATCGGCGCCCTGCACGTAGGCGCCGACCGAGATCAGGTCGCGGTTGCGGTTGTAGTTCGAGTACAAAGTCTTGAAGCGCCGGGCCAGCTCCATGCGCTGCGGGCCGGATACGGCGTTCATCACGCGCGAGATCGAGGCCTCGATGTCGATGGCCGGGTAGTGACCGGCCTCCGCGAGCCGGCGCGACAGCACGATGTGACCGTCGAGGATCGCACGTGCCGAGTCGGCTACCGGATCCTGCTGGTCGTCGCCCTCGGCCAGCACCGTGTAGAAGCCGGTGATCGAGCCGCCACCGCCATCGGCGCCGGCATTGCCGGCCCGTTCGACCAGCGCCGGCAGCCGCGCGAACACGCTGGGCGGATAGCCCTTGGTGGCGGGCGGCTCGCCGATGGCCAGCGCGATCTCGCGCGCCGCCATCGCATAGCGGGTCAGCGAGTCCAGCAGCAGCAGCACCTGCTTGCCCTGGTCGCGAAAGTGCTCGGCGATCGCAGTCGCATAGGCCGCGCCCTGCATGCGCAGCAGCGGCGGCACATCGGCCGGCGCGGCCACCACGACCGCGCGGCTCAGGCCCTCGGCGCCGAGGATGTCCTCGATGAATTCCTTGACCTCGCGGCCGCGCTCGCCGATCAGCCCGACCACGGTTACATCGGCGCTCGTGTACTTGGCCATCATGCCCAGCAGCACGCTCTTGCCGACACCGGATCCGGCGAACAGGCCCATGCGCTGGCCGCGTCCGACCGTCAGCAGCGCGTTGATCGCGCGCACGCCGACGTCGAGCGGCTGGCGCACCGGGTCGCGTTCCATCGCGTTGATCGGCCGCCGCGCCAGCGGCTTCGGCTCCGCGCCTTCCAGCGGGCCGAGCCGGTCCAGCGGCTTGCCGTTGGGGTCGACAACACGGCCCAGCAGTGCATTGCCCATCGGCAGATGGCGTGCCCGGTCCTCGTTGCGACGCCAGCCATGATTGTTCCGGTGTAGCCGCGGATGCGGCGCGGTCGCTTCCATCGGCACCACCAGCGCACCGGGGCGCAGCCCATAGGGCTCGACAGTGGGCATCAGGAACAGCCGGTCTCCCGCGAAGCCGACCACCTCGGCCTCCACCGCGGGCACATCGCCCTGCAGGATATGCACCTGCGCACCCAGCGGCAGCTTGATGCCGACCGCCTCCATCACCAGCCCGGCCACGCGCGTCAGGCGGCCCCGGGTCAGGATCGGCTGCGCTGATGCGGCCATGGCCGCGGTCTGTGTCAGGAAGCGGCTGAACGGCGCCGCGCCCGCAGGGGGGTGGGGGTTCATTCGAGCGGCTCGCGCGGCGCGCGGCGCGGATCGATGCCGACTGCCGCCAGCACCCGGTTCCAGCGCGACTCGATGGTGGCATCCACATCGCTGTGACCGGTTTCCACGCGGCAGCCGCCGCGCGAGATCGCCGGGTCGGCGATGAAGCGGCAGCCCTTGAGCAGACCGTCGGCATCGAGGCTGTCGCGCAGATGCGCAAGGTCCTGCGGATTCATGTGGACGCGCGGATGCGCCTGCTGGTCGATCACCGCATGCACGGCTTCGTGCAGTGCCGGCATCACGGCGGCGCGGTCCACGTCCATCTCGCGCCGCATGACCTGGCGCGCGATGGTCAGTGCGAGCGTCAGCAGCTGCTCGGCGCCGTCGGACTCCAGCTCGCCAAAGCGACCCCGCAGCGCGTCGAGCACGCGCGCCATCTCGGCGGCGTGCTGTGCGCGCACCTGCATCGCCGCGGCATGTCCGGCGGCATGGCCGTCCTCATGGCCGCGCTCGTAGGCTCGCTGCTCGCGGTCCGACAGCAGCTTTTCCTTGACGCTGGGCGGGATCGCGCCGGCCAGCGACTGGAACTCCCATGCGGCGGCCTGCCCGACCTGCTCGCGCGGAATGAAGCGGCCCAGCGGTTTGTCCGGTGCGCCCATCGTGTCAGCCGCCACGCGCCCGGCGCGACCGACGCCGTCGATCCCTGCAACCGGATGAAGCCTGCGTGTTCATCAGACGTATTCCTCCTCGCTGCTCTTGCCGCCGATCTGGATCTGGCCTTCTTCGGCCAGGCGCCGCACGATCTTCAGGATCTCGCGCTGCTCGGTCTCGACTTCCTTGACCCGCACCGGGCCCTTGGACTCGAGATCCTCGCGCAGCATCTCGGCCGCGCGCTGGCTCATGTTGGCGAAGATCTTCTCGCGCAGCGACTGGTCGGCCGCCTTCAGCGCAATCAGCAGGCTCTCGCTCTGCACCTCGCGCAGCACCAGTTGCACCGACTTGTCGTCCATGCCGTTGATGTCCTCGAACGTGAACATCTGGTCGAGGATCTGCTGCGCCAGGTCAGGGTCGGTCTCGCGGATCGATTCCACGGTCGGCGTCTCCATCGCCGGTCCGAGGAAGTTGAGGATTTCGGCTGCGGCCTTGGTGCCGCCGAGCGTCGCCTTCTTCAGCTTTTCGCCGCCGGCCAGCACCTTGGCCAGCACGTCGTTGAGTTCCTGCAGCGCCTGCGGCTGGATGCCGTCGAGCGTCGCAACGCGCAGCAGCACGTCGTTGCGCATCCGCTCGCCGAGATTCTTCAGCATCTCGGCCGCGTGGTCGCGCTCCAGATGCACGACGATCGAGGCGACGATCTGCGGATGCTCGTTCTTCAGCATTTCTGCGATCGCGCCCGGGTCCATCCACTTCAGCGACTCGATGCCCGAGACATCGCGGCCTTGCAGGATGCGGTCCAGCAGCATCCCGGCCTTCTCGTCGCCGAGCGCGCGCTTGAGCACACCGCTGACGAAAGCGTTGGTGTCGCCGACCAGCGAATACTGCTCGTCCTTGGACTCGTTGAACTTGGTGATGACGCTGTCGATCTTCTCCTTCGGCACCGTCTTCATGCGCGCCATCACCGCGCCCACTTTCTGCGCTTCCTTGGGCGACAGGAACTTGAAGACCTCGGCGGCCTGCTCCTCGCCGATGCTCATCAGCAGGATCGCCGCCTCGCGCAGGCCATCGGTCGTTTCCGTGCTCATTGCACTCCCCGCTTATCCGAGTTGCAGACCATCAGGCCGCCTTGCTGTCGCCGACCCAGGCCTTGACCACGTTGGCCACGGTGGCCGGATCGTTCTTCGCGATGTTGCGCAGGTTCTCGAGCGCCGGGTTGGGTGCGCTGACTTCGAGCTGCGGGAGTGCGCCGGGCGCGGCACCGGCCGCCGCCATGGCCTCGGGAGCGGGCGGTGGGGCAACCGGGCGCGGCACGGTCGCGATCGCCTTGAGTGCCGGCCGCACCACGCCGAACACCACGATCAGCGTCAGCATCAGGAACAGCATCGCCTGGCCGATCTGCTTGCCGAGGGCCACCATCTCCGGCTGCTTCCACGCGGGCAGCGCTTCCGGCGTGCCGAGGTCGACCGTGCTGAACACGCTGTTGACCACGTTGAGCGAATCGCCGCGCTGCTGGTTGAAGCCCATGGCCTCCCGCACCAGCGCGTTGACGTTTTTCAGGTCGTCTTCGGACAGCGGCGTGGCGGTGGCGGCAGCGCCGTTTTCGCCCGCCTTCATCCGATGGTTGACGACCACGGCGGCGGTCAGGCGCTTGATCTGGCCGCTGGCCGACTTGGTGTGCCGGACGGTCTTGTCGAGCTCGTAGTTGGTGATCGAGTCGCGCCGCGTGTTGTTGTTTGCCGTCGAGGCAGCGGCCTGTGCGCCGCCTGGCGCGCCTGGCGCTGCATTGATCTGCGCGGTGGCCGGCGTGGGCGGCTGGTTCGACAGCGCGCCAGGCACGCCGCCGGTGACGGCCGGGCCCGGCTGCGAGGAGTCCGACAGCGACTGCGACCGCACCGTCGACTTCGCCTCCGGTCCCTGATTCGGCGCGTAGCTTTCGGCCATGTTTTCGACCTGCGTGAAGTCGACGTCGGCGGTCACCTGGGCGCGCACGTTGCCGCGGCCCATGATCGGCTCGAGGATGTCCTCGATGCGCTTGATCGTGTCTGCTTCAATACGGGCCACGTAATCGAGCTGTGCTGCGTCCAGCCCGGCCGTGCCCTGGCGCTCGCTGGCCAGCAGGTTGCCGTGCTGGTCGACCACCGACACGCTTTTCGGCGACAGCTCCGGCACCGACGACGACACCAGGTGCACGATGCCGGCGACCTGCGCGCGGTCCAGCGTCTTGCCCGGATGCAGTTGCAGCAGCACGCTGGCGGTGGGCGGCTGCTTGTCGCGCAGGAAGCCGCTCTGCTTGGGAAGCGCCAGATGGACTCTGCTGCCCGACACGGGTGCCAGCGTCCCGATCGAGCGCGCCAGTTCGCCTTCGAGCGCGCGCTGGTAGTTGACCTGCTCCTGGAACTGCGTGATGCCGAGCTTCTGCGACTCCATGATCTCGAAGCCGACCACCGAACCCTTGGGCAGGCCCTGCGAGGCGAGCTTCAGGCGCGCCTCGTGCACCTTGTCGGCCGGCACCAGCACCGTGCCGCCGTCGGCATTGCGGTACGGGATGTTCATCTGCGACAACTGCGCGATCACGGCACCGCCGTCGCGGTCGGAGAGATTGGTGAACAGCACCCGGTAGGTGGGTGAGGCGCTCCACAGCCACGCCGCTGCGACGATCGCCGCCAGCGCGGCGGCGCCCAGGACGAGCAGGCCGCGCGTGCGTGGCGACATGCGGACAAGGACGCCGCTGCCGGCGGGCTGCAGCGTGCTGGGGACGACTGCCGTGTTTTCCATGCTGCCTGTTCTCGGTGAGGCTGATCGGGCGGCGGTGGCCTGAGACCACGCGCAGGCGGCAATTATTCGGAGGACTTGAGGGTGTCAAAGCGCCGAATAAGCCCCCCAATCCGCGCGCTCTTCGATCGCCTGTCAGGCGAATTCCTACATGCGGACACGCACGCCGGGGCGGCGCCTCGCGCAGCGCGATATCGGCCGCGTTGGCGCGGAATTGAGGCCGAAACAGCGCGGTATTCGGACCGCTTATCGACGCCTTGCACCGCTAACTTCACACCTCGTGATTCACCGATATCGCCGTCCCGATGGAAATCCGCGCAATCAACAGCCAGATCGCCCAGGCCGTAGCCAGCATCAAGGCCCCGGCCGCGCCCGCAGCCGCCAGCGGTGGTAGCGACTTCATGGCATCGCTGGACTCCGCGCTGAAAACGGTGAGCCAGAACCAGCAGCGTTCGAGCGAACTGCAGCGTCAGTTCCAACTCGAAAATCCCAACGTCAGCCTCGAGCAGACGATGATCGCGATGAATCAGTCATCGCTGTCGTTCCAGGCGGCGGTACAGGTACGCAACCGGCTGGTCCAGGCCTACGAATCGATCATGAACATGCCGGTCTGACGGCCACCGGGCGCGGCCACGGCGGCGCTCTACACTGCGGCCCGATGCGGCGCGTCGCGCCCGGCTCGATCGGAGATCGCTCGTGGAATACAGGAACCTCGGCAACAGCGGCCTGAAGGTCTCGCGCTTTGCGCTGGGCATGATGACCTTCGGCAGTCCGGAGTGGCGGCCGTGGGTACGTCCGGAGCCGCTGGCCGTGCCTGTCGTGCGGCGCGCGCTCGATGCCGGCATCAACGTGTTCGACACTGCCGATCTGTACTCGGCCGGCCTGTCGGAGGAGATCACCGGCAGGCTGCTGCGCCAGTACGCGCCGCGCGACGAGATCGTGATCGCCACCAAGCTGTTCTTCCCGGTCGACCTGGCGTTCAAGGGCGGAAACTCGCCCGCGGCCAAGCCGCCGAAGCGCCCCAACATGAGCGGGCTGTCGCGCAAGCGGATCTTTGCCGCGGTCGATGCCAGCCTCAAGCGCCTGGGCATCGACACCATCGACCTGTATCAGGTGCACCGCTTCGACGCCGAGACGCCGGTCGAGGAGACGATGACCGCGCTGCATGACGTGGTCAAGAGCGGCAAGGTGCGCTACCTCGGCGCCTCCAGCATGTGGGCCTGGCAGTTTGCGACCATGCAGTTCACCGCCGAGCGCCTCGGCCTGACGCGCTTCATCTCGATCCAGAGTCATTACAACCTCGCCTACCGCGAGGAGGAGCGCGAGATGATTCCGTACTGCAGCGCCACCGGGGTGGGCGTGATGCCGTGGAGTCCGCTGGCGCGCGGCTTCCTGGCCGGCAACCGGGCCGCCGCCGACCGTGCGCGGCAGGGTGCGACGGACCGCGCCAGCACCGACGACATTGCCCAGAGCTATTACTACCAGGAGGCGGACTTCGCGGTGGTCGATGCCGTCACCGAAGTGGCGCAGGCACGCGGTGTGTCCAATGCCGCGATTGCCTATTCGTGGGTGTTCAACCAGCCCGGCGTGTCATGCCCGATCGTCGGCGCCAGCCGGCCCGAGCAGCTCGACGACGCGCTGGCTGCGCTCGACCTGACGTTGTCGGCCGACGAGGATGCGCGGCTGCGCGCGCCGTACCGGCCGCATCGGGTGCTCGGCCACGTCTGAGCGCGGCCGCCTTCGTCAGAAGCCCAGCGAGCCGAGCAGTTCGTCGACGTCGGCCTGGGTGGCGGCGATGTCGGAGCGGCCTTCCGGTCGCATGACCGGACCGGCCGTGCGGTCGCCGGTGGCTGCATGCTCGGCCTCGATGCGTCGACGCTGTTCCGGCGAGGCGGTGTCCAGCAGCAGGGTCACGAGCTGGCGCTCCATGTCCTGCGCCAGCGTGACGACCTTGCGGATCACCTGGCCCGTCAGATCATGGAAATCCTGGGCCAGCATGATGTCGGTCAGGATGGCGCGCGTGGCCTCGGACTCGGTGCCAACGGCGGCCAGATACTCGCAGGTGGCTTCGATCAGCGCGTGCGTCTGCGCGTTCGTACCGGGCTGCGTATCGAGCGCGCGCCAGCGATCGTGCAGTTCGGTGGCGCGGGTCGTCATCTGCTCCTGGACGACACGCGCACGGTCCACGCCGTTGAGCACACGCTCGGCGGCTTCGCCGGTCACACGGGCGATATAGCTGAGGCGGTCGCGGGCATCGGGCAACTGCGCACGGGTGCCATGCAGCGCACCGTCGATGCCCAGTTCGCGCAGTGTTTCGTGCAGCGTTCGGGTCAGGTGACCAATATGCTGGTGGACACCGGATTCATCGTGCTCGGCCGCCTGCTCGGCGGCGCCATGAACGATCGGGAGACGGTCGTTCGGCATGATCAGGCCGCCAGCTTCTGCAGGATCTTGTGCACCTTGTCCTCCAGCGTGGCGCGGGTGAACGGCTTGACGATGTAGCCGGCCGCGCCGTGCTGGGCGGCGGCCACGATGTCGTCCTTGCGGGCCTCGGCCGTCACCATCAGCACCGGCACGGTCTTGAGGCGGTCATCGCTCTTGATGTTCTTCAGCAGTTCCAGGCCGGTCATGTTGGGCATGTTGACGTCTGACACCACGAAGTCGAACTTGCCCGAGCGCAGCATGTTGAGCGCGATCGCGCCGTCCTCGGCCTCCTCGATATTCGAGTAGCCGATCTCCTTGAGCAGGTTGCGCACGATCCGGCGCATGGTCGAGAAGTCGTCGACGATCAGGAATCGGGGGTCGCTCATCAAATGCTCCACGAACAGGGCAGCTCCGGCCCAAGGCCAGATGCTCGATACAGTCTGATAGCGGCGGCGGCGCGGCGATCGACCGATAAGCCGCCGCCTTTCCGGGCGGATCGGTGCTTCGCCTCAGCGCGGCGCCGCGACCGCCGCGGCTGCCGGCGCGGCAGGCGTTACCGCCGCAGCGGCGGGGGCCGCCGGGGTCGGCTGCGCGGTATTCGCCACAACCGAGGGGCCGTTCGCCGACCCGGCCTGAGGCAGCTTCTCTTCGAACTCGTCGATCGTGCCCGCCTCGATCTCGCCACCCGCCCGCGTCATTCGTTCCTCGGCGATCTTGTTCAGCACGATGATTGAGATTCGGCGGTTCAGCGGGTCGCGCGGGTTGTCCTTGATGCTGAGGTTCGAGTCGGCCAGCCCGACCACCCGGACCACCTTTTCGCTCTTCATGCCGCCGGCGATCAGTTCGCGCCGCGACGCATTGGCGCGATCGGAAGACAGTTCCCAGTTCGAGTAGCCGCGCTCGCCGCCGCTGTACTGCGCTGAGTCGGTGTGTCCCGACAGCGTGACCTTGTTGTCGACCGTGTTGAGCACGCCGCCGATCTCGCGCAGCAGGTCGCGCATGTAGGGCTGGACCTCGGCCCCGCCGAGCGCGAACATCGGCCGGTTCAGGTCATCGACGATCGTGATCCGCAGGCCGTCGGGCGTGATTTCGACCCGGATCTGGTTGCGCATCTCTGACAGCTTGGGCGACACCTGCAGCGCGCTGTCGAGCTTGAGCTTCAGCGCTTCCATCTGCTGACGTTCGCGCTGCGCCTGCTCGGCGCGCTCGCGCACCCGGCGCCGCCGCTCCGATTCGGAGTCGGCGGCCTTGGTCTGACCGGTAGGTCGCGACAGATCCTTGCCACCGCCCTTGATGATCGAGTTGGCGTCGCCTGCGCCGCTGCCGCCGGCCAGTGCGACCTGCAGCGGCGACGTGAAGTAGCTCGCGATGCCCTGCAGGTCACCCTTGGTGGTCGAGCCCAGCAGCCACATCAGCAGGAAGAAGGCCATCATCGCCGTCACGAAGTCG
>CAZTUT010000019.1:6115-27769 GCA_964616395.1 uncultured Burkholderiaceae bacterium | reverse complement strand
CATATTTCAGGCACTCGCGCTTGCGCCATTCGCCGACCTGGCTCCACCACGCCTTCAGCGCCGCCACCGGCGGGCGGACGGGCGATGCCTCAATCTGCGCAATCAGTTCGACCAGCACTTCGCGGACGTCGCCAACGATCGGCACATCGACCTTCACGCGCTTGGAAATCGACGATGGGTCGACGTCGATGTGGATGATCTTGCGCGGGTTCTGCGCGAAGTGCTTGGGGTTGCCGATCACCCGGTCGTCGAATCGCGCGCCCACCGCCAGCAGCACGTCGCAGTGCTGCATCGCCATGTTGGCCTCGTAGGTGCCGTGCATTCCCGGCATGCCCACGAATTTCGGATCGGTCGCCTTGAAGCCACCGAGCCCCATCAGCGTATTCGTGCAGGGGAAGCCCAGCAGATTCACGAGGCGATTCAGCAATTCGGAGGAGTCGGACAGGATCACGCCGCCGCCGGTGTAGATCATCGGCCGCTCGGCCGACAGCAACAGTTGCACTGCCTTCTTGATCTGGCCCTGATGGCCCTTGACCACCGGGTTGTACGACCGCATCGTCAGATCGCGCGGGTACTCGAACGGCGCGCGCGCGATCGTGATGTCCTTGGGAATGTCGACCAGCACCGGGCCCGGACGCCCGGACGTGGCGATGAAGAACGCCTTGCGGATGGCGGAGGCCAGGTCACGCACGTCCTTGACCAGGATGTTGTGCTTGACGCAGGGCCGCGTGATGCCAACCGTGTCGCACTCCTGGAACGCGTCCTCGCCGATTGCATGGGTCGGCACCTGGCCGGTCAGGATGACCAGCGGAATCGAGTCCATGTAGGCAGTGGCGATGCCGGTGACCGCATTGGTCACGCCGGGGCCGCTGGTGACCAGCGCCACGCCCACCTTGTTGCTGGCGCGCGAGTAGGCGTCGGCCGCATGCACGGCCGCCTGCTCGTGACGTACCAGAATGTGCTGGAACGCGTCCTGCTTGAAGATTTCGTCGTAGATGTAGAGGACCGAGCCGCCGGGATACCCGAAAACGTGCTCGACACCCTCTTCCTTGAGACACCGGACGACGATTTCGGCGCCGGTGATGGTGGCGGCTGAAGATGCCGCGCGCGACGCGGATTCCGCGCTGATGGACTGCATGTTGCGACTCCTCTCAAATCCTGCTGGAGATTGATTGGATGCCGTTCCATGGCCGCTTGTGGCGACTGGTGCGGCAAATTGCGCGGCGCCCCTGCCGACGCGTTGCCGCCGGCCGATGCGCTTTCACAGCGTCCGGACCAGCAGCAGCGCGGTCGGCTGCTGTGTTCCGGGGGGTTCTCTTGTCGTGCAAGAACCCTCGACGATACTGCACCGCACCACCAAGAGCAAATCCGCGCCTCGCGCACCTGGGTCGGGCACAATGCACCGCGCACAGCGCGGCGTGCTTCCAGCGCCCCCTCTGATAGCATCCGCCGCCTCGATCCTGAGCGCTCGTGCGGCGTGCTTCCGGCACGTTGCAACGTGCGCGCCGCGATGGCCACGCCAGAAGAGCTTTCGGAATTCCTGTCAGGCGTCGAAAGACGCGCGTTCAAGCAGACCCAGTTCGCGGTCCGCGACGAGGACGCTGCGCTCGACATCGTGCAGGAGGCGATGATGAAGCTTGCCTCCTCGTACGCCGACCGGCCGGCCGCCGAACTGCCGCTTCTGTTCACCCGTATCCTGCAGAACGCCCAGCTCGACCATTTCCGGCGCCAGAAGGTGCGCTCGACCTGGATGACGCTGTTTTCCTCGCTGACGCCAGACGACGAGGACGCCGACCCCCTGGAAACCCTGGAGGCTCTGGCCGGCTCCGATGGCGCGGAAAGCGCGGCCGACAAGGTCGAGCGCAAGCAGGTGATCGCCATCATCGAAGAGGAACTTTCGCGCCTGCCTGCGCGTCAACGGGAAGCATTCCTGCTGCGTTATTGGGAGGACTTCGATGTGGCAGAGACAGCCGCCGCCATGGGTTGCTCGGAAGGCAGCGTCAAGACCCACTGTTCCCGCGCCACCCACACCCTGGCCACGGCGCTGCGCGCCCGGGGTCTGAAGCCATGAACGAAACCGACTTCGCAATCCGCATCCGGCAGGCGCTCGACGAGAGTGCCGACAGCGTCAGCTACAAGGCCAGCCTGCGGCTTGAACGCGCTCGCCACATGGCCGTCGCACGGGCGCGCGATGGCGTTGCCCGGACCCGCCCCGCCGAAGCACTGGCGCCGGCGCTGCAACTGGCGGCCGCCGGCGCCGGTCCACTGCCCGCGGAAGGATCGGGGCTCTGGGGCTGGCTGCGCAGTGCCGGCCTGATCGCGCCGCTGTTCGCGCTGGTGGCAGGCTTCGTCGGCATCTACGAGTGGCACCACCGCACTTTCATCAACGAGCTGGCCGACATCGATCTGGCCGTACTGCTCGATGAGGCGCCGCTGGATGCCTATGCCGACCGTGGCTTCGGCACCATGCTGGAGCGGCGCGCGGTCAGCGTGGCGCCGGAAGCGGCTGAGCCCGTCGCCACCGAGGAAACGGCGGCCGCCGAAGCAGCGTCGTCCGACACCGCGAGCGAGCCGGCAACGACCTCGGATCAACAGTAGGCCGGGATCCCCATGCGCTTGCGATTCGCTGCCCCCGTATTCGCGCTCGCGCTGCTGTCAGCGGTTCCGGCCGCGTATGCGCAGTCGGCCGCCGGTGCGGGGGCGACCGCGCCCAAACCTGCGACCCGCAGCAGCGCGCGCCCCGCGTGGAGCGAACTGTCAGCCGCGCAACGCGAGGCGCTTGCGCCGCTCGAAGACCGCTGGGCCGGCTTCGACACGGCGCGCCGCAAGAAGTGGCTCGAAATGGCCGAGCGCTATCCCAGCCTGTCCGACGAAGGCAAGCAACGCCTGCACGAACGCATGGGCGAGTTTGCCGACATGTCGTCGCAGCAGCGGCGCACCGCGCGCGAAAACTTCAAGCGCGCCTACGAACTGCCTGCCGACCAGCGACAGGCGCTGATCCAGGAGTACAAGGATCTGCCCGCAGACGAAAAGCGCGCGCTCGCGGAAGAGGCCGCCCGCAAGGCTGAGCCGCCGCGCCGACCGACACGCGAACTGGGCGAACGCCCGGCCAAGCCCGTCAAGTAGACGGCGGCGCCGCGGCGGGCCCGAGCGATTTGCCGGTCAGGGACGAGACGCGCGATCGCCGCGGATCGCTCCCCACACCACCGGCAGCACCGACAGGACAACGATGCCGATGGCCAGCAGGCCCACGTGCTTGCGAACCAGCGGATGGCTGCCGAGCAGCGCCCCGGCATACACGAACAGCGTCACCCACAGCACGCCGCCAATCACGTTGTACAGCGCGACGCGGCGCGCCGGTATCACGCCCTCGCCGACAGCGCTGACGCCATGAATTCCAGGGAAGGCGCCGGATTGTTTCGCCCGATGTCGAAGGGCGCCGCGCGCACGGGGAGATGGTGGGTGGTACAGGGTTCGAACCTGTGACCCCTGCCGTGTGAAGGCAGTGCTCTACCGCTGAGCTAACCACCCGAAATGCTGGCCGCATCTAATCGCAGCTCTGCCAGCAACAACGGAGCGTAGATTCTACACAAGCTGCCGCGCCCACTTGCCAACGAAAGGCCAGGGATGCGCTTCGCGCAGGTGCCGATGCGCCCCAGATGCAGATCCCCGCGCTTGCTCTGCAGGCGCTTCCTGGCCTCACGCGGTCCAGACCGCCCGGCCGCCACTGGCCTTGTCCAGCGCTGCGACGACGCGCGAATGCGCCTCGCACTCGTCGGCACTGGCCTCGATCACCATCAATGCCGAACAATCGAGCGGCCCTCCCTCGACCTCGGCGCGATCCTGCGCCAGATCGATGACCAGCGTGTCCTGGCCGCGTGTCATCGCCAGGTAGACCTCGGCCAGCAGACCGGCGTCGAGCAGCGCGCCATGCAGCGTACGGTGCGCATTGGAGACTCCATGCCGCTCGCACAGCGCGTCCAGCGAATTTCGCTTGCCCGGGTGCAGTTCCCGCGCCAGCTTCAGGCTGTCGGTGACTGTCAGGCAGTGATCAGCGAATCGCGGACGCTCCAGGCGGCGCAGCTCGGCATCCAGAAACTCGCAGTCGAAGCTGGCGTTGTGGATGATGACCTCGGCGTCGGCAACGAAAGCGAGCAGGTCGTCGACGATCGCATCGAAGGTCGGCTTGTCGCTGAGGAACTCCTCGGTCAGGCCATGGACCGCGAGCGCACCCTCATCGCTGGCACGCAGCGGATTGATGTAGTGGTGCAGCCGACGCTCGGTCACGCGGCGGCCGATGATCTCGATGCAGCCGATCTCAATGATCCGATGACCCTCGCGCGCTTCAAGGCCGGTCGTCTCGGTATCCAGTACCACCTGACGCGCGCTCATCCGATTCTCCCGCGTTCGGGCGACCGACCGTCACTCGGCCGCATGCGGACTGGCCGACGCAGCACCCGGCGCCGTTTTGCGGTCGAGGAACTCGCGCACCAGCGTGTACACGGTCGGAACGACATACAGCGTCAGCACGGTGCCGAACGACAGGCCCCCGACGATCACCCAGCCGATCTGCATCCGGCTCTCGGCGCCCGCTCCGGTCGCCAGCGCGAGCGGGACTGCGCCGAGCACCATCGCGCCAGTTGTCATCAGAATCGGGCGCAGCCGCAACACGCTCGCGTGCTGCACGGCCTCGTACAGACCGGCGCCGCGTTCGCGCAGCTGATTGGAAAACTCGACGATCAGGATGCCGTGTTTGGTGATCAGGCCGACAAGTGTCACCAATCCAATCTGGCTGTAGATGTTCATGGTCCCGCCGGCCCACCAAAGCGCCAGCAGCGCGCCGGTCATCGACAACGGCACCGACAGCATGATCACGAAAGGATCGGCAAAGCTCTCGAACTGTGCCGCCAGCACCAGGTAGATGAAGACCAGCGCCAGAACGAACACCAGATAGATGCTGCCGCGCGCATCGCGGAATTCTCGGCTCTGACCATTGAGATCCGTGACGGCACTGGGCGGCAGCACCCGCTTGGCGGTTTCATCCATCGCCGCCAGCGCTTCGCCAAGGGTGTAGCCCGGCGCGATCTGGCCGGTGATGCTCACCGCTCGCAGCCGCTGGAAGTGATTCAGCGACTGCGGCGAGACGCCTTCGGCCACATCGACGACGTTGGCCAGCTGCACCATGCCGCCATCGCGCGCCCGCACGTAGATGTCGCTGATGTCGTTGGGCCGGCTGCGATCACGAGGCGCCACCTGCACGATCACGTCGTACTGCTCGCCATCCTTCTTGAAGCGCGTGACCTGCCGGCCACCCAACATCGACTGCAACGTCAGACCGACGGTCTGCACCGGAATCCCGAGGTCGCCGAGCTTGTCCCGGCTGACGTTCACGCGCAGTTCCGGTGTGTTCAGGCGCAGGTCGGTCTGCAGGTTCTGCACGCCGGGGTACTTCTGCATCTCGGCCAGAAAGGTGTTGACCATGCGGTCGAGTTCCGGATACGGCACCTGCGACATGATCACGTACTCGATCGGCAGTGCGCGTGGCGACTGGCCCAGCGACGGCGGATTGACCGCGAAGCCGACCACGCCCGGCAGTTGCGAGAAGCGCGCATTCAACTCACGCGCAATGTCCTGCTGCTTGCGGGTGCGCTCTTCCCACGGCTTGAGCCGCAGGATCGCGTTGCCGTCGGCGACGGTCGGGAAGCCGGCCACCGCGTTGTACGCAGACGCCTCTTCGATCGTCGCGTAATAGCTCTCGATGGCACCGAGCGCATTCGCGGTGTACTGGACCGTCGAACCCTGCGGCGCCGTGACACGCCCGAAGATCACGCCCCGGTCCTCGAGCGGCGCCAGTTCGGAACGGATCACCGTGAACAGCCAGCCGCCAAGCGCGAACACGCCCACCCAGCCCAGCACCACCAGCCAGCGCCGCTGCAGCATCCATGCGAGCGACTGCGCGTAGCTTTTCGTCAGCCAGTTGAGAAAGCGTTCGATCGCCTGGTAAAAAACTCCGTGCTTGGTCTCATGGTGCAGCAGTTTGCTGCACATCATCGGCGACAGCGTGAGCGCAACGAAGCCCGACACCAGCACGGCGCCGGCCAGGGCGAGCGCAAACTCGACGAATAGCCGGCCGGTCCGGCCGGTGGCAAAGGCCAGCGGCGCGAACACAGCCACCAGCGTCAGCGTCATCGCCACCACCGCGAAGCCGATCTCCTTGATCCCCTTGACCGCGGCCTGCACGCGATCCATGCCCTCTTCGATGTTGCGATAGATGTTTTCCAGCACGACGATCGCATCGTCGACCACCAGACCGATCGCCAGCACCATCGCCAGCAGCGTCAGCGTGTTGATGGTGAAGCCGAACGCGTACATCAGCGCGAAGGCGCCCACCAGCGCGACGGGGATGGTCACCAGCGGAATCAGCGTCGCCCGCAGGTTGCGCAGGAAGAAGAAGATCACCAGCACGACCAGCAGCACCGCCTCGCCGACTGCTTTGAACACAGAGTCAATCGAGCGGTCGATGAACACCGAGCTGTCGTAAGAGATCGTGATCTTCATCCCCGACGGCAGCGACTGGTTGATCTTGTCGACCTCGGCGCGTACCGCCTGAGACAGTTCCAGCGGGTTGCCGGTGGCCTGCTTGATCACACCCATGTTGATCGAGGGCTCACCGTTGAAGCGCGCGATCACGCGCTCGTCCTGCGCGCCAATCCGCACCTCGGCCACATCGCGCAGCCGCACCTGATAGCCGGCCACATTGGCAACAATGGCGTTCTCGAATTGCTGCACTGTCTGCAAGTCAGTGGCCGCGACGATGTTGAACTCGCGCTGCTGCGACTCGATTCGCCCCGACGGCAGCTCGACGTTCTGCCGTCGAAGCGCGTCCTCGATGTCCTGGACCGTGAGGCGATACCCCGCAAGCCGGTCACGATCGACATTGATGCGCATCGACATGCGCCGCTCGCCGAAGATCCGTACGTCGGCGGCCCCCGGCAGCACGGACAGCCGCGGCTTCACATAGCGGGCGAGGTAGTCGGAGACATCAAGCGGCGTGCGCCCGCCCTGCGTCACCGACATCCAGATGATCGGGAACGAGTCCGCCTCGACCTTGGCGACCACGGGCTCATCGACGCCATCGGGAAGCCTGGCGCGCACCCGGGCCACCTTGTCGCGCACATCGGCGGCGGCGGAATCCGGATCGCGCGTGATGCGGAAACGCACGTCGATGTCAGAACGCTCCGAGCGCGAGCGCGATGTCATCAGTTCGACACCCTCGATGCCGGCCAGCGAGTCCTCGAGAATCTTCGTGATCTGTGACTCGACGACCTCGGCCGAGGCACCAAGGTAGGTGGTACTCACGCTGACGACTGGCTCGTCGATCTTGGGGTACTCGCGAACGCCCAGGCGCGTGTAGCTGACCGCACCGATCACGATCACCATCAGCGACAGCACCGATGCAAGCACCGGACGGCGAATGCATATCTCGAACAGCGACATGGCAGGCCTTTGGATGTCTGGCGGAAGCGAGCTGGAGTCGATCGCCGGAAGGCGTCTAGGACTTGGCGGCCGGCGGGGGCGGAGACTTGGGCGCCGCAGCGTCGCCCGGCTTACCGGCTGGCGCCGCCCCGCCCTGCCCCGCAGGCGCAACAGCCGACACCACCCGAACCGGTTGCCCGTCGCGCTGGACACGCACGCCAGCGGTCACGATGCGATCGCCTGCCTTGACCTCGCCGAGCAACTCGACCAGGCCATCGCGGCGCACGCCCAGGCGCACCGGCACCCGGCGCGCCACCTCGCCATCGACCCGATAGACGAGAAAGCTTTCGCCGAGCGGCACGATTGCTTCCTCAGGCACGAGGAACGCTTCCGCGCGGTCGCCCACGACGACCCTGACCCGCGCGAACATGCCGGGCCGCAGCCGACCGTCGACGTTCGGCAACTCCGCGCGAACTTCGAGCGAGCGACCGGCCGCATCGAGGCGCGGATTGATGGCCTCGATCTGCCCGCGGAACGTGCTGCCGGCAAGCGCATCCGTGGTGACCTCGACCGCCAGCCCGGGCTTGAGCTTGGTGAAGGAACGCTCGGGCAGCCGGAAATCGACCTTGAGACGACGAATGTCCTCGACATTGACGAGATCGGTGCCATCGCGCACCACATCGCCGACCGACACCGTCCGAATCCCGACCACACCGTCGAACGGCGCGACGATGCGCATCTTGGCAAGCCGGGCCTCGGCCAGTTGCAACCTTGCCTCCAGCACGGTGACATTGGATTGCGCGGTGTCCTGGGCGCTGCCCGACACGAAATTCTTGCTCGCCAGGTCGGCGGTGCGCTTCAGGTTGGCGCGCGCAAGATCGAGCTCCGCGCGCGACTGCGCGACCTCCGCTTCATTGAGCGACGCATCGAGCCCGACCAGCAATTGCCCCTGCTTGACCAGCGAGCCATCGCGAAAACCGATCACCGCAACCCGCCCCGTGACCTCCGGACGCAACTGCACGCTCTGGTTGGAGCGCATCGTTCCGACAGCCTGCAGTTCTTCGGTCACCCGCTGAGGGGCGAGCGTGACAACCTCAACCGGGACCGGCCCGCCGCCCTTCTTCGCCTCGCCCTTGCCACCGCCGGCAGCCTTTGCGTCCGTGCCCTTGGCGCCTGCCCCCGGAGCGGATGCCTTGCCTGCGAGCGTCGCGGGGGTCGTTCCCCTCTGCACAAAATAGGCGACCGTACCCGCCACCAGCAGACCAACAACCGCGATCAGAAGTACCTTGTGCTTGCCCATGGACCGGTCATAAAAGTTGACCGGAGACAATAGCACCGCACCCCATACATCAGGGGTTTCCCGGAGCAGACCGTTGCCCCAAGGCCACTTCGACACCGCGGTTGGCCAGTGCATCGGCGCGCTCGTTGCCATCCACGCCGGCATGGCCCTTGACCCAGCGCCACTCGACCTGGTGACGCGCCGACAGCTCCGCCAGCCGACGCCAAAGGTCCGCGTTCTTGACCGGCTTGTTGTCGGCGGTCTTCCAGCCTCTGCGCACCCAGTTGCGCATCCATTCGCTGATGCCCAACTGCACGTACTGGCTGTCGGTGTGCACCCTGACCTGGCAGGGTCGACGCAGCGAGGCAAGCGCCTCGATCACCGCGGTCAGTTCCATGCGGTTATTGGTGGTCTCGCGCTCGCCGCCGAACAGCTCCTTCTCGTGCTCGCCAGCGCGCAGCCAGGCGCCCCAGCCGCCCGGGCCTGGGTTGCCTTTGCAGGCACCGTCGGTCCAGATCTCGACCCGTGTGGCCGGCAGGCTGTCGCCTGCACTGGGCGCCGGGTGCGGGGTCGCCGCCACGCTTGCGTCGGCCTGTGTGTTCGCGTTCGTCAACTGCACGCTCTTGGCATGTCTCATCGAATCAGTCCTGATGTGACGCAACCGCGGTATCGGCGTCCTGCGACGATCGAAGCGCCGACTGCGGCCGTGCGTGGGTGGCCGCAGCACCGCCGACGCGGGATGCAGCAGGGGACAGCGCCGGCCTCAGGGCCTCGGACCGGTGTGGCAGCGCGCCAACCATGCGCATGCCGCGCACCCGCTTGATGGCAGTCACCATGTAGATCGAGCCGAACACCGGCCACCAGCGGTCGCCCGCCTTGTCCATGAAGCGCCAGCGCTGCAGCCAGCGCTCGCTGCGCACCCACGGCAAATAGCAGCCGAAACGGCCGCGATGCACGTCGAACGAGAGCAGCTTCAGCCAGTCCTTGATGCGCGGCAGCGCGATGAACTGTCCGCGCTGCGGCAGGTAGGGCGGCAGGCCCAGGCGTGTCAGCACCTGGCGTAGTCCCCAGAGGCTGAGCGGGTTGAAGCCGACAATGACCACCTGCCCCTCGGGCACAAGCACACGGTCGACCTCACGCAGCACCTGATGGGGCTCGGCGGCGAACTCGAGGATGTGCGGCAGCACGACCAGATCGATCGACTGGCTGTCGAACGGCAATTCGTCGTAACGCGTCAGCACCGCCAGCGGGCAGCTCGGCGTACTGCCGGCCCCGTCGGTTGCGCACATGCGCAGCGGCATCCGGTTTTCCCGCAGGGCGTCGATCTCGGGCAGGCCAAGCTGCAGCGCGTGATAGCCAAAGATGTCAGCCACCAAGTGGTCGAATTGATGTTGCTCCCACGCCACCACGTAGCGCCCCTGAGGCGAGCGCAGGAACTCCGACAGGTGTTCGATCGGGTGCTCCGGCGGAGGGGTGCCAAAGCCGGCGCCCGGGAACATCGGCTCGGTGTCCATCGTGTGCAGCTGAAGTGATGACGGCGGCATTGCCGCGCATCAAGGCGCCCTATCCTCTGTCAACATCATTAAAGTGCGAGGTCGCATCGGATGCGCCGGTCGCCGTGCGGGCGACCTTCGCGAATCACCGAACCGACTCCTGCGACAACCACGCTGCTCGATGCTGATCGAACCCATTCCGGCATTCCGCGACAATTACCTGTGGCTTTTGAGCCGTGACGGGTGCGCAGCGATCGTCGATCCGGGCGATGCGGTGCCAGTGCGCGAAGCCTTGGCCCGACGCGAACTGATCCTGACATCGATTCTAGTCACCCATCATCACGCCGATCACAGCGGTGGCGTCGCAGAGCTTGCCGAGCAAACCGGCGCCGCAGTGTACGTGCCGGCGGGCGAGCGGATCGACTGCGGGGCCGCGACGCCGACCCGGCTGCGCCAGGGCGATCGGGTCACCATCCTCGGCGAGACCTTCGAGGTGCTCGACGTGCCGGGCCACACGGCAGGCCACATTGCCTACTTTGCCGCATCGCTGCGCGCGCTGTTCTGCGGAGACACGCTGTTCGCCGGCGGTTGCGGCCGGCTGTTCGAGGGGACGGCATCGCAGATGGTCGCTTCGCTGCAGCAACTCGCCGCGCTGCCCGCCGATACTCGCGTCTTTTGCGCGCACGAGTACACGCTTTCCAATCTCGCGTTCGCGATCGCTGCCGATCCGGACAACCTCGCACTGCGCCAGCGCATTGCAGCCTGCGAAGCGACGCGCGCCCAGGGGCAACCGACGGTGCCGTCGACGGTTGCCGACGAACTGGCGACCAATCCGTTCCTGCGCATCGGCGAGCCAGCGCTGCGTGCCGCCGCCGAACGGTTCCGGCCAGGAGCCGACGCAGGTGATACATCGGTGTTCGCCGCCCTGCGAGAGTGGAAAAACGTATTCAGGTGAGCCGATAGCGAGAGACACGCGGGTTCGCCAGATGACGCGCAGGCCGCCTCTATACTTGCGCGATGTTCCGCTTGCGCCGGGAGACTGCATCGCAGTACCGGTCGATCGTCGATCCGAAGTGAGTCTGGCGCCCCTGAAACATCTCCTCGCACGACCACTGCGCCGTCTGGCCGCGCTGATGGCGTGCGCGCTGATCACTGCCTGCTCCACCGTGCCGCAATCGGGCGATCCAGTCCCGGCGCCCGCGATCACTGCCGCGCCTGCCCCCGCGACCGCCGCAGATCCGTCGCCCGTGACGGCAGGCAGCGCGCCAGCCGACGCCACCCGGTCGGCACCCGCCACCTCCGATCCGATCAACGCGCTGCTGGCGAAATCCGCGATGCCCGCTGCGTCTGCCGAGGCAAGACCGGCAGGACCGCCGCCGCCGGCCGACGTATGGGAACGGATCCGCCGCGGTTTCGCCATGCCCGACCTTGAAACGCCGCTGGCGGCAACGCGTACCCGCTGGTACGCGAGCCAACCCGCCTACATCGACCGCATGGCACAGCGCGCAAGCCTGTACCTCTTTCACATCGTCGAGGAGATCGAGCGGCGCGGCATGCCCACCGAACTGGCGCTGCTTCCTTTCGTCGAAAGCGCGATGCAGCCAGAAGCGGTCTCCTCAGCCAAGGCGGCCGGGCTGTGGCAGTTCATCCCGTCCACCGGCAAGCACTACGCACTTGAACAGAACATGTGGAAGGACGAGCGCCGTCACGTGGTCGAGTCGACCCGCGCAGCACTCGACTATCTGCAGAAGCTGCATGCCGAATTCGGCGACTGGCATCTGGCGCTGGCGGCCTACAACTGGGGCGAAGGCTCGGTTGGCAGGGCAATCGCCCGCAACCAGGCGCAGCGCAAGCCAACGGACTACGTGAACCTGAGGATGCCGGCCGAGACCCAGCATTACGTGCCGAAGCTGCAGGCAATCAAGAACATCGTGCGCGACCCGAAGGCCTTTGGCATCACGCTGCCGGCCATACGCAACGAGCCCTACTTTGTCGCCGTCTCCAAGGAGCGCGATATCGATGTCGAGACGGCGGCGCGGCTGGCCGAGATGCCGCTGGCGGAGTTCCTGGCCCTCAATCCCGGCTTCAACCGGCCGGTGATCGTTGGCGCGGCCCAGCCCACGCTGCTGCTTCCCGCCGATCGTGCCGAGGTGTTTGCCGGCAATCTGGCCGCCTACGTCGCCACCGGTCAGCCGCTCGCGAGCTGGACCACCTATGTGTTGATGCCGAACGACACGCTGGCCGAACTTGCACGACGCGCTGACATCAGCGAGGCGAAACTGCGCGAGGCCAACCGGATCCCGGCCCGAGCGCGTCTGGCACCGGGTTCGGTGGTGTTGATCCCGCGTGACGAGACCATGGATGACATCTCGCCCGAGCACCTCAAGGCCTCCTTCGCGCTGTTGCCCGAGACCACGAATTCACGTCGGGTCACCTACAAGGTCCGGCGTGGCGATACGCTGCAATCGGTCGCTCGCCAGTGGCGGGTGCAGCCCGACGACATCAAGGCATGGAACAACCTGCGTTCGCCGACCCTGTTCGCTGGCCAACGGCTTGATCTGCACGTGAACCGGCCGCAGTCCCGACCAACGACCGTACGCACCGCGGCGACGCGGCCCTCGGGAAAGGCGGCGGCGTCGAAATCAGCATCGAAATCGACCGCCTCGTCGAGTCGGTCGGGAACAGCCAACCCGCAAAGAGCGGCGAACCGCCCGACCGCGTCGAGCGCGGGTTCACGCGCGCTGGCCGCCGGATCGGCACAAGCCAGCACACGCAACTGATCCGATCCCGCCGCGGACGTTTGCGCCGGCGCAGCCCGCACACCCCTGTCAGCCTGCTCCCACCTCTCCGCCCACTTGCCTTCGACCCCGACCCCCAAACTGCCATGGCCCTTCTCTCTGGAAAGCGCATCCTGATCACCGGCTTGCTGTCGGACCGCTCCATCTCCTACGGCATCGCGCGCGCGTGCCGACGCGAGGGCGCGGAGCTTGCGTTCACCTATGTCGGCGAGCGGTTCCGCGAGCGCATCACCGATTTCGCGCGCGAGTTCGACTCCACACTCATCTACCCGTGCGACGTGGCCGACGATGCCCAGATCGATGGCGTGTTCAGCGAACTGCGCAAGTCCTGGGACGGGCTCGACGGGTTGGTCCACTCGATCGGCTTCGCGCCGCGCGAAGCGATCACCGGCGACCTACTCGACGGACTCTCGCGCGAGGGCTTCCGAATCGCCCATGACATCTCGGCCTACAGCTTTCCGGCGCTGGCCAAGGCCGCGCTACCGATGATGGAAGGCCGTCGCGCCGCGCTGCTGACGCTCAGCTACCTGGGCGCGGAGAAAGTGGTCCCGAACTACAACACGATGGGGCTGGCCAAGGCCTCGCTCGAAGCGAGCGTCCGCTACCTGGCGGCCAACCTCGGGCCCAAGGGTATCCGCGTCAACGGCATCTCGGCCGGCCCGATCAAGACGCTGGCCGCCAGCGGCATCAAGGACTTCTCGAAGATGCTGCAGTTCAACGCCGCCAACGCGCCCATGCGCCGCAACGTCACGATCGACGAAGTGGGCAACGTGGCGGCGTTCATGCTTTCGGATCTCGCCTCCGGCGTGACCGGCGAGATCACCTTCGTCGATGGCGGCTTCAATGTCGTCATCCCGGCCAAGGGTGAGTCAATCTGACGCCCGCGCCGGACGCGCGGCTGCGCAGCGCCGTCCGCGCATCCTGATCGTCACGCCGTACACGGCGCGCACCAACAACGGCAACTGGCAGACAGCGTCGCGCTGGGCGCGCATGCTGCGCGGGCTGTACGACGTGCGCGTCGCGCAGGACTGGCAGCCCAACGATACGGCGCCCGACCTGCTGATCGCGCTGCACGCGCGCCGCTCGGCCGCGGCAGTGGCGGCCTTCGCCGCTGCCTGGCCGACCCGCCCGCGACTGGTCGTGCTGACCGGCACCGACCTGTATCGCGACATCGCGACCGACGCACACGCCAAGCGCTCGCTCGAACTCGCGACCCGGCTGGTCGCGCTCAACCGCAGCGCGGCAGACGCCCTGCCCGCGAGGCTTCGGCCCAAGCTCGACATCGTGCTGCAGTCGGCCGAGCCGATCGGCCCGTGCCCCAAGTCGCGTGCCTTCACGGTCGTGGTCGCGGGCCATCTGCGGGATGAAAAGAATCCGCAGCTGGTCTGGCGGCTGGTGCGCGACTGGCCGCCGCAGGTGCCGCTGCGCCTCATACACATTGGCGCGGCGCTGCAACCGGCACTCGGGAACCAGGCGCGCCAGGTCGAACGGGAACGACCGCTCTACCACTGGCGCGGCGCCCGACCGCGCAGCGCCTTGCGCCGGCGCGTCGCCAGCGCGCATCTGCTGCTTCATCCGTCGCACATGGAGGGCGGCTCGCTGGCGATCATCGAGGCACTGATGGCGCACACGCCGGTGATCGCCAGTCGCGTGGCCGGCAACGTCGGGCTGCTTGGCGCGTCCTACCCCGGATTGTTCGACGCGGATGACGCGGCCGCCGCGGCAGCGCTGATCGAGCGCGCCGGGCGCGATGCGCGCTTCGCCGCCCGGCTCGCCCGCGCGTGCGCGCAACTGGCGCGGCAATTCACGCCCGAACGCGAGCAGGCCGCACTGCGACTTGCGGTCGCCCGCTGCCTGCGCGCGACAACGCAACGTCCCAATCCTCGTCATCGCTGACGCGAACGGCACGCTTACCGCAGCACGCACGCCCGGCATCACCGATAATCGACGGCGATGCGTCCCCTCTTTCGTCAGGAAGCCGTCGATGCCCAGCGCGAGAAGCTGCTGGGCACGGTGTCGGTCGCCCGGCCGCTGCCCTGGTGGGTATTCACGACGCTGGCCATCGCCTTTGCCGCGGTGCTGGTGGCCTTCGTCTTCCTCGCCGAGTCGACGCGACGCGAGCGGGTCGAAGGGTTCCTCGCGCTCGACGCCGGTGCCGCGCGTCTGCTGGCGCCCGAGATCTCGGTGCTGGCCGAGCTGCTGGTCCGCGAGGGACAGGAAGTCGCCGAGGGCGCGCCAGTGGCGCGGCTGTCGCTGGAACGCTCCACCAGCGGCGGCAGCGCCAGCGAAGCCGTGCAACGCGAGCTGCGCGAGCGGCTGACCTCGCTGCGCAGCGAGACCGAGCAGGCGCAGCTGCTGGCGTCGCAACAGGCCACCCAGTTGCGCGTGCGGGTCGAGAACCTGCGACGCGAGATCGCGCAGTTCGACGCCGAGATCAAGCTGCAGTCGACCCGCGTGGCGGCCGCACGTTCCGACTTCCAACGCTCGCAGGACCTGCGCCGCGAGGGCTTCTACTCGGACAGCAAGATTTCCGAGGATCGCAACGTGCTTCTCGACCAGCAGGTCAAGCTGCAGGCGCTATCGCGGCAGAAGAGCAGCATCGAGCGCGACCTGTCGCAGGCGCTGGCCGAGCTGCCGACGATCGAGACGCGCGCCCGGCAGGCGGCTGACCAGCTGTCGCGGGCCCGCAGCCAGGTGCAGCAGGATCTGGTGCAGGAGGAGGCACGGCGCGAAGTGATCGTGCGCGCGCCGTTTGCCGGGACCGTGACCAACATCGTGCCGGCGCGCGGCGATTCGCTGTCGGCCGACGCGCCGATCGCCACCGTGCTTCCCAGGGGCAGCGGGCTGCACGCGCAGTTGCTGGTTCCCACCCGCGCGATCGGCTTCGTGAAACTCGGCAACGAAGTGATCCTGCGCTACGAGGCGTTCCCGTTCCAGCGCTTCGGCCACTACCGCGGCAAGGTGACCAACATCAGCCGCACCGCGTGGACGCCGGGCGAGCGGGTCGGGCCGATGACGATCAAGGAGCCTGCCTACCGGATCGACGTGCAGCTTGAGCGACAGAGCGTGAACGCGCGCGGCGAGGAATTCGGCCTGCGCCCCGGCATGCTGGTCAACGCCGACCTGCTGCTGGAAAAGCGCAGCGTGTTCGAATGGGTGTTCGAGCCGGTGCTCGAATTCGCGCAGCGGCTGCGCTCCTGATCGGCCACCGCACATCATGTTCAGCCGCCGCGTTCCGCTGATCCTGCAATCCGAGGCGCCCGAGTGCGGCATCGCCTGTGTGGCGATGATCGCCGGCTACCACGGCCTGCGCACCGACCTGGCCGCGATGCGCCGCCGGCTGTCGCCGTCGATGCGCGGCATCACGCTCAAGCACGTCGCCGCGCTGGCCCAGCAGATGCAGATGTCGGCGCGCGGGCTGCAGGCGCCGCTGAAGGCGCTCGGCCAGTTGCAGCTGCCCGCGATCCTGCACTGGGACATGAATCACTTCGTGGTGCTGACCGCGGTCTCCGGTAACAAGATCACGCTGCACGACCCGGCGGTCGGGCGCCGCGTGATGACGCTGGAGGAGGCCTCGAGCCACTACACCGGCGTGGCGATGGAGATCCTGCCGACCGCCGACTTCCGGCAGCGCGACGAGCGCGGCAGCATCAGCGCCTGGCAACTGCTCGGCGTGGCACGCGGCCTGAAGGGCGCGCTGCTGCAGGTACTGCTGCTGTCGCTGGTGCTCGAAGTGCTGGCGATCGCCTCGCCGTTCTTCGTCCAGATCGTGGTCGACCGCGTGGTGGTCGGCCGCGACCGCGACCTGCTGGCGGTGCTCGGCATCGGCTTCTCGCTGCTGGTGCTGATGAGCGTGGCCACCACCGCGGTGCGCGCCTGGCTCGGCGTCTACCTGAGCACGCAGCTGAGCCTGCGGCTGCTCGATGCGCTGTTCTCGCACCTGCTGAGGCTGCCGCTGTCGTGGTTCGAGAAGCGCTATGTCGGCGACATCGTGTCGCGCTTCCGCAGCGTGGACGCGGTCCAGCGCACGCTGTCGCTGGCCTTCCTCGAAGCGCTGGTCGACGGCCTGATGGTGGTGCTGACCTTCTTCGTGATGCTCTGGTACAGCCCGTTGCTGACGCTGGTCGTGGTCGGTGCCGGCGTTGCCTACGGCCTGGCGCGCTGGCTGTTCTACGACCCGCAGCGGCGCGCCGCCGACGAGGCGCTGATCCACGAGGCGCGCGCCAGCACCCACTTCATCGAGACGCTGCGCGGCATGCTGGCGATCAAGCTGAACATGCGCGAACCCGAGAGGCGCAGCGCCTATCAGAACCTGGTGGTCGAGCACACCAATGCGAGCGTGGCCGGCCAGCGGCTGACGATCGCGCATCGCGCGGTTCACGGCCTGATCTTCGGGCTGGAGAACGTGGCTGTCGTCTGGCTTGCCGCGCAACTGGTGCTCGATGGCAGCTTCTCCACCGGCATGCTGTTCGGCTTTCTGGCGTTCAAGCTGCTGTTTCTCACGCGCGTCAACAACCTGGTCGACAAGGGCATCGAGTTCCGCATGCTCGACCTGCATGCGGAGCGCATCGGCGACATCGCGCTGGCTGACCCGGAGTCGGTGCCCGCCGGCATCCGCGAGGTGGCCGATGCGGTGCTGACGATCGAGGCGCGTGGCCTGGGCTTTGCCTACGGCCCAGAAGGCCCGGTGTTCCGCGACGTCAGCCTGCAGGTGGCCAGTGGCGAGATGGTGGCCATCGTCGGACCGTCGGGCTGCGGCAAGACCACGCTGGTCAAGGTGCTGATCGGCCTGCTGGAGCGTACCGAAGGCGAGCTGCGGGTGTGCGGCCGCGATCTGCGCGAGTGGGATCGCGCCAGCTTCCGCCGGCGCATCGGCGTGGTGCTGCAGGACGACCAGATGTTCGCCGGCACCATCGAAGACAACATCAGCTTCTTCGATCCGCAGCACGACGCCGCACGCGTGCGCGAATGCGCGCAGCTGGCTGCCATCGACGCCGACATCGAGGCCATGCCGATGGGCTACAACACGATCGTCGGCAGCCTCGCGCACACGCTGTCGGCCGGACAGAAGCAGCGCATCCTGCTGGCGCGCGCGCTGTACCGGCAGCCGCAGATCCTGTTCCTCGACGAGGCCTTCGACCAGCTCGACCTGAGCCTGGAAACCCGCATCACCGACGCGCTGCGGGCGCGCGGCCTGGGCATCGTCATCGTCAGCCACCGGCCCGACACGGTGCGCTCGGTCGACCGCGTGGTGGCGCTCGGCGCCAGCGCCCGGCCCGAGGCGCCACCGCAGTAACAGTCGACGTCAGTCGCGGTCGGCGTCAGTAACGGTCGACTTCCGCCGGCAGGCCGGCATCGCGCAGCGCCCGCAGCACCTGCTCGATGTGCTCGGCGCCGCGGGTGTGCAGCACCATCTGCAGCTGCGCGGTCTGCGCCGGCAGCGTGGTGAAGGCGCGCTGGTGCTGGACTTCCTCGATGTTGGCCCCGGCGCCGCCGACCACGGTGGCGGCACGCGCCAGTTCGCCCGGCACATCGCGGCAGGCCACGCGGATGCGCGCCAACCGGCCGGCGCGCACCATACCGCGCTCGATGATCGCCGCCAGCACCATCGGATCGATGTTGCCGCCGCACAGCACGATGCCGACCTTGCGGCCGGCGAAGCGCGCCTTGTAGCGGATCAGCGCCGCCAGCCCAACCGCGCCCGCACCCTCCACCACCGTCTTTTCGATCTCCAGCAGCATCACGATCGCCTGCTCGATGTCGCCTTCCGACACCAGCACGATGTCGTCGACCTTCTCACGCACGATCTGCCGCGTCAGCAAGCCGGGCTCGCGTACCGCGATGCCCTCGGCCAGCGTAGCCGCCGCGCTGGCCATCTCGGTGCCCTTGAACAGCGCGTACATGGACGGAAAGTGCTCGGCTTGCACACCGATGATCTCGATGCCGGGCCGCAGTCCGCGCGCGGCGGTGGCGATGCCGGAAATCAGCCCGCCGCCGCCGATGGCGACGCACAGGCAGTCGATATCGGGATGCGCAGCGAGCATCTCCAGCGCGATCGTGCCCTGCCCGGCGATCACCGCGGCATCGTCGTACGGATGCACCATCGTCAGGCCGCGCTCAGCCGCCACCCGGGCGGCCTCGGTCTTGGTGTCATCGAAGCTGTCGCCGCTCAGGATGACCTCGGCGCCGAAGCCGCGCGTGCGCTCGACCTTCACCGTGGGCGTGAAGCGCGGCATCACGATCACTGCCGGCACGCCCATCCGCTGCGCGTGGTAGGCCACGCCCTGCGCGTGATTGCCGGCAGACACCGCGATCACGCCGCGCCGGCGCTCGTCTTCGGTCAGCGCCAGCAGCCGGTTCAGCGCTCCGCGCTCCTTGAAACTGGCGGTGAACTGGAGGTTCTCGAACTTGAGATACACCTCGGCGCCGGTGATCTGCGACAGCGTGCGCGAATGCAGGCACGGCGTGTTCTCGACCTGGCCGGCAAGCCGCTCGGCGGCACGTCGGACGTCATCGA
Organism: uncultured Burkholderiaceae bacterium; assembly: GCA_964616395.1. Taxonomy (GTDB): domain Bacteria; phylum Pseudomonadota; class Gammaproteobacteria; order Burkholderiales; family Burkholderiaceae_F; genus JALHMQ01. Next base: position 8,206 of record CAZTUT010000019.1, on the reverse strand, counting down.
GGGTCACGGAATCGGCGGTCTGGGGCATGAGGCGTCAGCGGTGAAGCGGCATCGCGGGCGGTCGAGTGTAGCGAGGCGGCGGCGGCATTCCGCGTCGTCGTGGTCTTCCGATCTGGCCGTCGTCGTCGGCGGATCGTTGTGGGCAGGCCGTATTGGTCAGACCTATGGGCCGACCCGTAGAAACAGTGCGCTGCCCTCGGCCTGCGCGATGCGCGCCCGATCGCGCAACGCCGCCAGCGTCTCGCGTGCCACGGCGGGCAGCAGGGCATCCAGGCCGCAGGTCGTGCGCCACGCGTCTGCCGCGGCGTCCAGTGCGTCATCCGGCAGGCTCGCGAGGGCCTCGGTAAAGGGCGCCGGGAAGCGCCGCAGCCAGGCGCGCGGCGCCGCCGCACCACCCAGTGCGCGCGCCGCGCTCCACCAGACGCGCAGCCGTGTACGCCAGCGGCCCAGCGCGCTGCGGTCATGCGTGCCGAAGTCCAGATCGATCAGCCGATGCCAGCCAGGCTGGTACTCGACGCGTTGCAGCGTGGCCCACAGCCGCTGCAACGCAGCCGCATCGATCCCCTGCGGCAGCGGGACCGAATCGGGCAGTCGATCGGCCCGGGCCGCAGCGCGCGCATCGCGATCGTGGGCAGCAAAGATGCGGCAGTCCATGCGGGGGGCAGATGACGTGGGATGAAGCGGGATCAAGTGGGATCAATCGGACCGGCGCGCCCGGCGAACGACCACGGCTTGCGGCAATTGCGGCGCCGGCAGCCGTCGGACGCGCGGGCTTCGGCGTTTGGCGTCGCGCAGTCTGCGCTGGCACCGGGCTTTCGGCAACCGCGCCGGGCACATCGCCTGCGGTACCGCCGACCGGGGTTCGTGGAGCGGGTTCGTACAATCGGCGCATGCAACCCGTCGGCCTTCGCATCCACGGCCTGCGCCGCGCCTTCGGCCCGCGCGCGATCCTGCACGATCTGTCGCTCGAGCTCGCCGCTGGCCAGTATGTAGCGATCGTCGGCGAGTCGGGCGCCGGCAAGTCCACGCTGCTGAACCTGATCGCCGGACTCGACCGGCCCGACGGCGGCCGCATCGAGATCGGCGGCGACGACATCGGCGCGCTTGACGAGGCTGGCCGCACGCGGCTGCGCCGCCAGCGCGTGGGCTTCGTGTTCCAGGCCTTCCATATCCTGCCGCATCTGACCGTGGCGCAGAACGTCGAGCTGCCGCTGGTGCTGCTGGGCGTGGCCACCGACGAACGGCGCGCGCGCGCCCAGGCCCTGCTGGCCGAGGTCGGCCTCGGCGATCGCGGGTCCTCGGCACCACGCGAACTGTCAGGCGGCGAACTGCAACGCGTCGCGGTCGCACGGGCGATCGTGCACCGTCCGGCGCTGCTGCTGGCCGACGAGCCGACCGGCAACCTCGATCCCGAGACCGCCGACGGCGTGCTGACACTGCTCGCCACCACGATCCGCCGCAGCGGCGCCTGCGGCATCCTGGTCACGCACTCGCAGCACGCGGCAGCGACCGCCGATCGGGTGCTGCAACTGCGCCAGGGCGCGCTGCATGCCGCAGCCTGACGCACGCGGCTGGCGCTGGCTGATTGCGCACGTGCTGGGCGGCTACGCACGCCAGCATCCGGTGCGCGCCGCCGTGCAGTTGCTGGCGATTGCCATCGGCGTGGCGCTTGGCTACGCGGTCCATCTGATCAACGCGTCGGCGCTGGCCGAGTTTTCGTCCGCGGTACGTCAGGTGTCGGGACAGGCTGATGCGTCGATCATCGGCCCGCGCGAGGGCTTCAGCGACGCGGTGTTCGCGCGTGTGGCCGCCGATTCGCGCGTGGCGCTGGCCAGTCCGGTGCTGGAGGTCGAAGCGCCGATCGTCGAGCCGGCCCGGCTGCGCGGACGCAGTCTGCCGGTGGTGGGCGTTGACGTGCTGCGCGCCGCTGCGCTGTCGCCGGCCTGGCTCGGCGAGCCGGCGGCGGGCAACGACCGGCGCTTCGCGCTGCTCGACGATGGCCTGTACCTGTCGGCCGCGGCGCTGACAGCACTCGACCTGCGGGTCGGCGACACACTGACGCTGCAGGCCGGCGCGGCCGCGCAGACGCTG
>CAZTUT010000019.1:0-6015 GCA_964616395.1 uncultured Burkholderiaceae bacterium | reverse complement strand
TACCGCGTGAACCTGAACGTGCTGGCGCTGGTCGCGCTGTTCACCGGCGCCTTCCTTGTGTACTCGCTGCAGTCGCAGTCGGTCACCGCCCGCCGGATGCAACTGGCCTTCCTGCGCGTGATCGGTCTCACGCAAGGCGAAGTGCAGCGATTGCTGCTGCTGGAGGCGGCGCTGCTGGGCGCGGTCGGTGCGGCGCTCGGTATCGCGGCCGGGCTGGCGATTGCTGCTGCCGCGCTGCGGCTGCTGGGCGGCGATCTCGGCGGTGGGTACTTCGCGGGTGTCACGCCGACGCTGGTGATCGACCCCTGGGTCGCGGCTGGATTCGCGTTGCTCGGCATGGCCGCCGCCACGGCCGGCGGCTGGCTACCGGCCCGCGAGGCTGCCGCGGCGCCGCCCGCGCTGGCGCTGAAGAGCGGCTCCGGGCTGGCGCTCGAGCACGACCGCAGCCGCCGCTGGCCGGGCCTGCTGCTGCTCGGTACTTCGGCCGGGCTGCTGATGCTGCCGCCGTGGGCGGGCATTCCGATCGGCGCGTACCTGGCCATCGCGGTGCTGCTGGTGGCCGCCATTCTGCTCAAGCCGATGATCGCGCCGGCACTGTTCGCGCCGCTGGCGCGCTGGATCGATCGCCGGATCGCGCCGGCGCCGGCCTGGCTTGCCGTCGCGCGGCTGGCCGCCACGCCGCGCTTCGCGGCCGTAGGGGCTGCCGGCATCGTGGCTTCGTTCGCGCTGATGGTGGCGATGGCGACCATGGTGTCGAGCTTCCGCCATTCGGTCGACGACTGGCTGGGCAAGGTGCTGCCTGCCGACATCTACGTGCGCGCCGGGGCGGCCAGCGGCGGCAGCCTGGGGGCGACCACCGCCACGCTCGGCGCGCGCGACCAGCAGACGCTGCGCAGCCACCCGCAGGTCGCGCGGGTGGAGTTCACGCGCAACATGAAGATTTTGATCGACCCCGCGCGCGCGCCGGTGTCGCTGATCGCGCGTCCGATCGGCCGCAACGAGGCGGCACGCCAGTTGCCGCTGACCGGCACGGCGGCCACATGGCGCGAAGGCATGCCGCCGCCGGTGTGGGTGTCGGAGGCATTCGCGGAGCTGTACGGCGCGCGCGTGGGCCAGACCACCGACCTGCCGATTGCCGGTCGCGCGCAGCCGTTCTTCGTGGCCGGCATCTGGCGCGACTACGCGCGTCAGACCGGCGCCGTGATCATCGACAACGCCGACTTTGCCAGCGCCAGCGGCGACGACACCCGCACCGAGGCCGGCCTGTGGCTGCGGCCCGGCGCCAACGCCGCACAGGTGATGGAACAATTGGCCGCGCAGCTGGAGGCACGCTCGGCCGACTTCACCGAGAGCGGCGCGATCCGCGCGCTGAGCCTGCGCATCTTCGACCGCAGCTTCGCCGTCACCTACGTGCTGGAACTGGTGGCCATCGTCATCGGTCTCGTGGGCATCGGCGCGACCTTCTCGGCGCAGGCGATCGCGCGCACCCGCGAGTTCGGCATGCTGCGTCACCTGGGCGTGACGCGCGGCCAGATCCTGGCGCTGCTGGCCATCGAAGGGCTGCTGGTGACGCTGCTGGCGATCGCGCTGGGCCTCGCGGCCGGGCTGGCCGTGGCCTGGGTGCTGGTCGACATCGTCAACCCACAGTCGTTCCTGTGGACGATGGATTTCAGGCTGCCGCTCGGGCTGATCGCCGGGCTGGTCAGCGCACTGCTGGCCGCGGCTGCGCTGACCGCGCTCGTCGCCGGCCGGCGCGCGGTGTCGACCGATGCGGTACTGGCCGTGCGCGAGGACTGGTGACGATGCCTCGCGCTGCCCGCCGCCGCCTGCTGCTCGCGACCGCCGGCCTGCCGCTGGCCGCCGCCATGGCACCGATTGCCCCGGTTGCCCGTGCCGCCTCTGCCGTCGCTTACCCGGCGGTGCAGCCTCGACCGCTGGTGTTTCCGCGCGACTTCGGCGCGCATCCGGCCTACCGCACCGAGTGGTGGTACCTGACCGGGCTGCTCGACACGCCGGCCGGCATGGTCGGCATCCAGGTGACGTTCTTTCGCGTGCGCACGCCGATCGATCCGGCCAACCCGAGCGGCTTTGCCGCGCAGCAGCTGATCATCGCGCACGCAGCGATCGCCGACCCGGCGCGCGGCAGCCTGCTGAAAGACGAGCGGGTGGCGCGCGCCGGCTTTGGCCTGGTCGGCGCGGCCGAGCACGACACCGACGTGCGGCTCGATGGCTGGCGCCTGCGTCGTACCGCTGCCGGTACCTACGAGGCCGTGATCCCGGCGCGCGGCTTCACGCTCACGCTGACCGCGCAGCCGACGCAACCGCTGCTGTTGCAAGGCGAGGCCGGCTTTTCGCGCAAGGGCCCGAAGCCGCAGCAGGCCAGCCACTACTACTCGCAGCCGCACCTGCAGCTCGCGGCGCGCATCGAGCGCGACGGCACGGCGATCGAGGCACGCGGCAGCGGCTGGTTCGATCACGAGTGGTCGACCGAGGTGCTCGACGACACCGGCGCCGGCTGGGACTGGATCGGCATGAACCTCGACGATGGCAGCGCGCTGACCGCGTTCCAGGTCCGGCGGCGTGGCGGGGGCGCGGCGGTGCACACGTATGCGTCGCTGCGCGCGGCCGGCGGCGCGACCCGGGTCTTCGGCGGCAGCGACGTGCGATTCGAGCCGCTGACCCGGTGGAACTCGCCGCGCACGCGCGCCGACTGGCCAGTGGCGCAGCGGATCACGGTCGGCAGCCGCGCGTTCGAAACGCGACCGCTGATGCCGGATCAGGAACTCGACTCGCGCGCCAGCACCGGCGCGGTCTACTGGGAAGGCGCCAGCCTGCTGCTCGACGGCGGCCGCCGCGTCGGCCGCGGCTATCTGGAGATGACCGGCTATCTGGCACCGATCGTGCTGTAGCGTCCATCGGCGACGGGCGCGAAGGCCGCGCCGCCAGTCGACTAATCTGCATCCTTGCTGACCTGACGGCGGGCCTGTCCCGACACCACGATGAACACCTTTGTCCTGCCCACCGGCCCCGCGCTGGCCACGCTGGCCACCGTGCTGCTGCTGTTCCTGACTGCCGCCAACGTCGGCCGCGCTCGCGGCAAGTACCGCGTGGCCGCGCCCGCGACCAGCGGCCACCCACAGTTCGACATCGCATTCCGCATCCAGATGAACACGATCGAAGGCGCGATGATGTTCCTGCCGGCACTCTGGATCTGCGCGCTCGCGTTTTCCACGCTGTGGGCGACCGCGCTGGCCGGCCTGTGGCTGGTCGGGCGCGTCTGGTACGCGCTTGCGTACACGCGCAGCCCGAAGACGCGCGGCGGCGGCTTCCTGGTCAGCATGCTGGCCTTCGGCGCGCTCGCGGTGCTCGGCAGCATTGGCGTGCTGCGCGCCGCCTTCGGAGGCTAGGTGTCCGATAGCCGCAGCAACATCGCGCCCGCGCGCAAGCTGCGCCCGCTGCGCAGCCTGCTGCCGTACCTGCGGCCGTACGGCGGTCGCATCTTGCTGGCTGCGCTGTTCCTGCTGTGCGCCGCGGCCGCCACGCTGGCGGTGCCGGCCGCGATCCGCGTGCTGGTCGATGGTGGCCTGATGATGCCTGGCGGCACGCCAGCCGACGTGCGGATCGATGCCATCGGCGACCGCTTCATGCTGCTGTTCGCCGCCTGCGTGGCGCTGGGCGTCTTCACCGCCGCGCGCTTCTACACGGTGACCTGGCTCGGCGAGCGCGTGACCGCCGATCTGCGGCAGGCGGTCTACGCCCACGTGCTGACGCAGAGCCCGGAGTTCTTCGAGACGCTCAAGACTGGCGAGGTGCTGTCGCGCCTGACCACCGACACGACCGTGATCCAGAACACCGTGGGCTCCAGCATCAGCATGGGGCTGCGCAGCGCGGTGATGGGCGCGGGCGCGCTGGCGCTGCTGCTGGCCACACAGCCGGCGCTGATGCTCACCGTGGTCGCGGTGGTGGTCGGCGTGGTGGCGCCGGCCGTTCTGGTGGGCCGGCGCGTGCGTCGGCTGTCGCGCGCCAGCCAGGATCGGATCGCCGATGCCAGCGGCATTGCAGGCGAGGTGCTGGGCGCCATCCCGATCGTGCAGAGCTTCCTGCAGGAACGGGCCGAGACGCAGCGCTTCGCAGCCTCCAACGAGCAGGCCTTCCGCACCGCGGTGCGGCGCACCCGCACGCGCGCGCTGCTGACCGCATTTCTGATCGTGGGCATCTTCGGCTTCCTGCTGTGGAGCCTGTACGGCGGCGTGCAGGCGGTGCTGGAGGGTCGGATGACCGCCGGTGCGCTGAGCCAGACCGCGCTGTACATCGGTCTGATTGCCAGCAGCGCCGCGGTGCTGGCCGAGGTCTGGGGCGACCTGCTGCGCGCCGCCGGCGCCACCGAGCGCCTGATGGAACTGCTCGACACCCGCTCGCCGATCGCCGAACCGGCCGCGCCGCGGCCGCTGCCGCACGCGGACGCAGGAGTCGAACTGCGCTTCGATGCGGTGCGCTTCGCCTACCCGTCGCGGCCCGATATCGACGTGCTGCGCGGCCTCGCGTTCACGGTCGAGCGCGGCCGCACGGTCGCGCTGGTCGGCCCGTCGGGGGCGGGCAAGACCACGGTGTTCCAGTTGCTGCAGCGGTTCTACGACGTCAGTGGCGGCAGCATTGCGCTCGACGGCGTGGACCTGCGCGAAGCAGCACTCGCCGATCTGCGCGCCCGCATCGCGCTGGTACCGCAGGAGCCGGTGATCTTCTCCGGCACGCTGCTGGAGAACATCCGCTACGGCCGCGCCAACGCCACCGACGACGAGGTGCGCGCCGCAGCCGCGGCCGCCTTCGTCGACGAATTCGTCGCGCGCCTGCCCGACGGCTACGCGACCCAGGTCGGCGAGCGCGGCGTGCGGCTGTCGGGCGGACAGCGGCAGCGGATCGCGATCGCCCGCGCGATGCTCAAGAACGCGCCGTTGCTGCTGCTCGACGAAGCCACCAGCGCGCTCGATGCCGCCAGCGAGCGCGCGGTGCAGGCAGCGCTGGAACGCGCAATGCACGGCCGCACCACGCTGGTGATCGCGCACCGGCTGGCCACGGTGCAGCGCGCCGACCGCATCCTGGTGCTAGACCAGGGCCGGCTGGTCGATGCCGGCACCCACGCCGAGCTGATCGCCCGCGGCGGCCTGTACGCGCAGCTGGCCGCACTGCAGTTCGCCGGCTGATCCGAGACGGGTGCGGCGCCGTTCGGCCCCGCGGCAGGCCTGATGCCGCGCGCCCAGGGGGCCGGCCTGCACCACGTAAACTGCCGGCTCCGACCCCGATCGAGCCCGCGCAGGACCCGACAGCGATGCAGCAATACGAAGACTTCATGCGCCATGTGTTCGAGCATGGCGTGCCCAAGACCGACCGCACCGGTACCGGCACCGTCTCGGTGTTCGGGCACCAGATGCGCTTCGACCTGCGCGCCGGCTTTCCGCTGATCACCACCAAGAAGCTGCACATGCGCTCGATCATCCACGAGCTGCTGTGGTTCCTGCGCGGCGAGTCGAACCTGCGCTATCTGCACGAACACAAGGTCACGATCTGGGACGAGTGGGCCGATGCCCACGGCGAGCTCGGTCCGGTCTATGGCGTGCAGTGGCGCAGCTGGCCCACACCCGATGGCGGGCACATCGATCAGATCGCGCAGGTGGTCGAGCAGATCCGCCGCAACCCGGACTCGCGCCGGCTGATCGTCAGCGCATGGAACGTCAGCGACATTCCGCGCATGGCGCTGCCCCCGTGCCATCTGCTGTTCCAGTTCTACGTGGCCGAGGGCCGGCTGTCGTGCCAGCTCTACCAGCGCAGCTGCGACATCTTCCTGGGCGTGCCGTTCAACATCGCCAGCTACGCGCTGCTCACGCACATGGTCGCGCAGGTCAGCGGTCTGAGGCCCGGGCATTTCATCCACACCTTCGGCGACGCCCACATCTACCTCAACCACCTCGAGCAGGTGGACCTCCAGCTCACCCGCGAGACCCGCCCGCTGCCCCGCCT
>CAZTUT010000018.1:0-27841 GCA_964616395.1 uncultured Burkholderiaceae bacterium | reverse complement strand
GCCGCTCATCATTTCGGGGCCAGCCGAGGATCACACCACGCTGTATCAGGCGATGAACGAGGTGCCGCCGCTGCTGACTCGCCAGAAGGACGAGAAGGGCGAAGGCGACTTCTGGGTCGACGAGAAGGCGCATCAGGTCCACATCAGCGAGAGCGGTCACGAGAAGATCGAAGGCATCCTCGCCCGCAAGGGGCTGCTGGCCGAGGGCGAGAGCCTGTATGCGCCGCAGAACATCGTGCTGATGCACCACTTGAACGCCGCGCTGCGCGCGCATCACCTGTACTTCCGCGATCAGCACTACGTGGTGCAGGATGGCGAGATCGTCATCGTTGACGAATTCACCGGCCGCTTGATGTCGGGCCGGCGCTGGAGCGAGGGCCTGCACCAGGCGGTCGAGGCCAAGGAGCGCGTGTCGATCCAGTCCGAGAACCAGACCTATGCCTCGATCACGTTCCAGAACTACTTCCGGATGTACGAGAAGCTGGCGGGCATGACGGGCACGGCCGACACCGAGGCCTACGAGTTCCAGCAGATCTACAGCCTGGAGACGGTGGTGATTCCCACCCATCGTCCGATGGTGCGAAAGGACCAGCAGGACAAGATCTATCGGACCATCCGCGAAAAGCATGCGGCCATCGTTACCGACATCAAGGACTGCTTCGAACGCGGCCAGCCGGTGCTGCTGGGTACCACGTCGATCGAGAACTCCGAGGTGCTCTCCGACCTGCTGACGCGGGAAAAGCTGCCGCACCAGGTGCTCAACGCCAAGCAGCATGCGCGCGAGGCGGAAATCGTGGCCCAGGCCGGTCGGCCGAAGATGATCACGATCGCCACCAACATGGCCGGTCGAGGCACCGACATCGTGCTCGGCGGCAACGTCGAGAAGCAGGTGCAGTTCGTCGAAGCCGACGCCAGCCTCGACGAGGCCACCAAGCAGGCGCGCATCGCGCAGTTGCGCGGCGAGTGGCAGTCGCTGCACGACCAGGTGGTGGCCGCCGGCGGCCTGAAGATCATCGGCTCCGAGCGCCACGAGTCGCGCCGCATCGACAACCAGCTGCGCGGCCGCTCGGGCCGCCAGGGCGATCCGGGCGAGTCACGCTTCTATCTGTCGATGGAAGACCCGCTGTTGCGCATCTTTGCCGGCGACCGCATGAAGGCGATCATGGACCGCCTGAACATGCCCGAGGGCGAGGCGATCGAGGCCGGCATGGTGAGCCGCTCGATCGAGACCGCGCAGCGCAAGGTCGAGGCGCGCAACTTCGACATTCGCAAGCAACTGCTCGAATACGACGACGTGTCCAACGACCAGCGGCGCGAGATCTATCGGCTGCGCGATGAGATCCTGGGCACCGAAGACACCACCGACATGGTGACGAGCTTGCGCCACGGCTTCTTCACCGAGTTGTTCCGTACTCATGTGCCTGCGGAATCGGTGGTCGAGCAGTGGGATCTCGAGGGCCTGCAGACGGTCATGGCCAGCGACTGGCAGATTGACCTGCCGCTGCGGCAATGGGTCGATGCGGAAGACAACCTGTCGGACGACGATCTGCTGGCGCGCGTGCTCAAGGCGGCCGATGACGCCTATGGCGCCAAGGTCGCGTTGGTCGGCAAGGAAGGCTTTGCCAGTTTCGAGCGTTCGATCACGCTGCAGACACTCGATCAGCAGTGGCGCGAGCACCTGGCCGCGCTCGATCATCTGCGCCAGGGCATCCACCTGCGCGGCTATGCGCAGAAGCAGCCCAAGCAGGAGTACAAGCGCGAGGCCTTCGAGCTGTTCAGCACGCTGATCGATCGCGTGCGCGCCGACGTGGTCCGCGTGCTGATGAACGTGCGCGTGCAGTCGCAAGACGAGATTGCGCAGGCCGAGCAGCAGATCGAGGCGCAGGCCGAGCGCCGCGCCGAGGCGGCGCAGGCGCAGCACGCCAGCCTGGCCGCACCGGCCAGCGAGGAGCCGGCCGATGTCGAGTCGCTGACGCTGCCCGAACCGGGTGCTGACCCGAAGGCGCAGCCGTTCAAGCGCTTCGGCGACAAAATCGGCCGCAACGATCCCTGTCCCTGCGGCAGCGGCAAGAAGTACAAGCAGTGCCACGGCAAGCTGGCCTGACGCCAGCGCGGTCCGGCGCGGCGTGCGCCGGCCGCTTGCGGTAAGGTTTCGGTTTTACCGCGACCCTGCCTGCCGCCATGCCCGTCAATCTGTCCGCGCCCGATCCTTCCTCCCTGTTGCCCGTGCCCGGCGTCGAACTGGGCTGGGCCGAAGCGGGCATTCGCAAGGCCAATCGCAAGGACCTGCTGGTGATCCGGCTGGCCGAGGGTAGCGCGGTCGCTGGCGTGTTCACGCAGAACCGCTTCTGCGCAGCACCGGTGCAGGTGTGCCGCGCCCATCTGAACATCGGCCGCGGCATTCGCGCGCTGGTGGTGAACACCGGCAATGCCAACGCCGGGACCGGCGAGCCCGGACTGGCCGCCGCGCGCGACACCTGTGCGGCGCTGGCCAGCCAGCTGGGATGCGATCCGGTGCAGATCCTGCCGTTTTCCACCGGAGTCATCATGGAGCCGCTGCCTGTGGCGCGGCTGGTGGCAGGGCTGCCGCAGGCGGTGGCGCGGCTGGCCCCCGGCCACTGGAGCGAGGCGGCCGAGGCGATCATGACCACCGACACGCTGCCCAAGGCGGCGTCGCTGCGCGCGTCGGTGGGTGCGCACACGATCACTGTGACCGGCATTTCCAAGGGCGCCGGCATGATCAAGCCGAACATGGCGACCATGCTGGGCTTCATGGCGACCGATGCGGCGATCGACCCGGCGCTGCTGCCTCGGGTGGCGCGCCAGGTCGCCGATGCCTCGTTCAATCGCATCACGATCGACGGCGTCACCTCGACCAATGATTCGTTCGTGATCATCGCCAGCGGCGCGTCGTCGATGTCGCGCATCGAGTCGCTCGGCGATCCGCGTCTCGAGCAGCTGACGGCGGCGCTGACGCGCGTCGCGCAGCAGCTGGCGCAGGCGATCGTGCGCGACGGCGAGGGCGCTACCAAGTTCATCGAGATCGTGGTCGAGGGGGCTGCCGACGAGCGCGAGGCCGCCCAGGTGGGCTACCAGATCGCGCATTCGCCGCTGGTGAAGACCGCGTTTTTCGCCTCCGATCCGAACCTCGGACGCATCCTGGCGGCGGTCGGCAACGCCGGCATCGCCGATCTCGACCAGACCCGTGTGCAGCTTCACCTGAACGAAGTCTGGGTTGCGCGCGACGGCGGCCGACATCCCGACTATCGCGAGGAAGACGGCCAGCGCGTGATGAAGGGCGCGGAGATCGTGGTGCGGGTCGACCTCGGCCGTGGCAGCGCGCGCGGCGTGGTCTGGACCTGCGACCTGTCGCACGACTACGTGTCGATCAACGCCGACTACCGCAGCTGAGGCGGGCATGGACGCCGCGCTGCTGGCTCGCCTGGATGCGCTGCTCGCGCTGCTGCAGCGCTTCGAGCCGCTGCTGCCGCCGCCAACGCTGCCGACCGACTGGAGCGCGCTCGCCTATCGCTGGTGCCGGCGCGACTATCTGGGCGGCGCGCGTGGCCGGCTCGAGCCGGTGTCGCGCATCGCCCGCATCGAGGCCGGCGATCTCCAGCATATCGAGCGCCAGAAGCAGGCGCTGCTGGCCAACACCGCGCAGTTCGTGCGCGGCCTGCCCGCCAACAACGCGCTTCTGACCGGCGCGCGCGGCACCGGCAAGTCATCGCTGATCCGTGCCTGCCTGGCGGCGTACGCCCAGGACGGCCTGCGGCTGATCGAGGTCGACAAGCGCGATCTGGTCGATCTGCCCGACATCGTCGGCTGCGTGGCGGCCCGGCCCGAGCGCTTCATCGTGTTCTGCGACGACCTGTCGTTCGAGGAAGGCGAGGGCGGCTACAAGGCGCTGAAGGCCGCGCTCGACGGCTCGGTCGCCGCGGCCGGCGACAACGTGCTGATCTACGCGACATCGAACCGGCGCCACCTGATGCCGGAGTTCATGCGCGAGAACCTCGACACCCGCTACCAGGACGATGGCGAGATCCATCCCGGCGAGACGGTCGAGGAAAAGGTTTCGCTGTCGGAACGCTTCGGACTGTGGCTGTCGTTCCAGCCGTTCCGCCAGGATGACTACCTGAGCATCGTCGGTCACTGGCTGCGCCACTATGGACTGACCGACGCGCAGATCGATCAGGCGCGCACCGAGGCGCTGCAGTTCGCGCTGCAGCGCGGATCGCGCTCCGGTCGCGTGGCGCTGCAGTTCGCGCGCGATCACGCCGGACGGCTGGCGCAGCAGCGCGCCGCAGGCGAATGAGTCGGGTGCCCGGCGCGCTCGCACCCGACGGCCGCAAGGTCACCGAGGTTGCCGTGGGCGTGCTGTGGCGCGCCGATGGCGCGGTGCTGCTGGCGGATCGGCCTGCGGGCAAGCCGTATGCCGGCTACTGGGAGTTTCCGGGAGGCAAGATCGAGCCGGGCGAGTCGGTCGAGCATGCGCTGGCGCGCGAGCTGAACGAGGAACTCGGCATCGATATCGGTCCGGCGCTGCCGTGGGTCACGTTCGAGTTCGACTACCCGCACGCCTATGTGCGGCTGCACTTCTGCCGCGTGTACGACTGGCGCGGCGAGCCGCAGGGGCGCGAGGGCCAGCAGCTTCGGTTCTTCCGTCTCGACCAGCCGCTGCCGCAGCCTTTGCTGCCGGCGGCGCAGCCGGCGCTGCGCTGGCTGACGCTGCCGGTTCGGGCAGCAAACGTCGATTCCGACCGCGACCCGATCGAGCTTCTCCCGGAGGTCGATGCCGCCCTGGCGGCAGGCCTGCGGCTGCTGATCGTACGCGGCGCGCCACCGGCTGAATCGGAATCGGCGCATCGGGCGGTCATCGCGCCGATTGCATTGCGCGCGGCCGCCTGCGGCGCGTTGCTGATCGCATCGGGCACGGCCGACGACAACGGCGATCGGCATCTTGCCGAGCCCGCGCTGGCGCACTGGCGGCGCGGTACCGGCACCGGCTGGGTGGGGGTCGATGCGTCGTCGCGTGCGACGCTGGTTCAGGCGGCTGCGCGGGGCTGCGACTTTGCACTGTTGTCGCCCGTGCTCGCGGCAAATGGCGAGTCCAATGCGCCGCTGGGCTGGCATGGCGTGCGCGCGGTGTTGCGACATGCGCCGCTGCCGGTGTTTGTCGGAGGAGGGCTGTCGGCAGCCGATCTGTCGGCGGCGCAGTCGGCGGGCGCGCATGGAATCGCGCTGCCGCTCGCGGACTGGTTGCACCGTCCGGCGACAACCAAGGGGCTGATCGGTAGCGAATAGCCGCCGCGACGACCAGCGGAGGCCGATCAGCGATGACGCACGGTCATCGACGTGGCGGGTGCATGGATTACGCGTCGCCCGACGGATCGCGTGACGCGCGAGCCGCTGCAACGGCCGCGGCCTGCGATGGCGTTGGGGCAGCATCCATCGGCGGTTCGAGCGGATCACCGGGAATCACATGGCGGTTGGCCGCCCAGGCGCCGAGGTCGATGGTCTTGCAGCGCTCGGAGCAGAACGGGCGCCAGCGGCTGGACTCGGTCCAGGGCACCGGCGCGGCGCAGGCCGGACACTTGACGACGGTCACCACGGCCGAAACGCGTCAGAACGCGCAGAGACTGAGTTCGAAGCCGATGTCGCGGTCGACCGCACGCGGCTTCAGGTCGCGCTCGGCGGCGCCGAAGCGGATCCACAACATGTATTTGTTGGCGCTGATCTCCGGGATCGCCGCGTCGCTGGCGGCCACGCGTACCTGGAGCAGCGAGCAGGTGCGTCCCTGGAGCTGCAACTGGAAGGAACCGCCCGCCGCGGTCTGGCGACTGCTGTGCGCGGTCTCGCGCAGCAGCCGAAGCACGATGCTCATCGCGCCACTGAACTGCGCGAGTTGCTGGATCCAGCCATCGAGATCGGCGCTGCGTGCCGCCGGATCGCCGGAAAGCCAGGCGTGATACCAGGGCACGTCGAACTCGCTGGTGCCGCCTGGAATGCTGGCGCGGCTGCGGATCAGCGTCAGCCACTCGTTGTCGCGCAACTGCTGTCCAACCTTGCCGGTCGCGGTGTTCAGTGCGGTGTGCGCGCTGTCGACATCGGCGAGCACGGCGGCGAGCCGATCCTCTGCGACCTGAGGATTGTTACGCAGGGCCAGCAGCGTCTGCCGATGACGTTCGAGCTCCTGCAGCAGTTCGCCCTTGAGGTCCGAGCGTGAGGTGATCTCCAGGATTTCGAACAGCGTCAGCAGCGCCGCGTGATGGCAATGCGGGTGCGGATGGCTCTGGAAGAAGGCGAGGCGCTCGAACAGATCTTCGAGGCGGAGCAGCGTGCGGATCCGCTCGCTGAACGGATACTCGTACAGGACGAAGCGATCGCTGCTGGACATGGGTCGGGACGGTTCGTCAGACGATATCACAGCGCTCGCGGTACGTCGGCTTGGATGTGGCCGAGAGCCGCGTAGCGCAGGTGCAGCGGACGCAGGCGCGAAGCCAGTGCGTGCGGGTCGCTGCCGTCGTTGACGACGATGTCGTCAGCCGCCGCGAGCCGCTGCGCGCGGCTTGCCTGCCGCGCGATGATGGCCTCGACCTGCGCGCAGGCCAGTCCGCGGGTGCGGGTCACGCGCTCGACCTGGACGGCGACCGGGCAGTCGACCACCAGCACACGCGCCACCCGGTCGCGCCAGTTGCCGGCTTCGACCAGCAGCGGGATCGCCAGCAGCACGTAGGGCGCATCCTGCGCGGCGGCGGCGCGCTCGTCGGTGATCTGGCGGATCAGCGGATGCAGAATCGTCTCGAGCGCAGCGCGCGCATGGTCATCGGCGAACACCAGACTGCGCATGCGGCCGCGGTCGAGCGCGCCAGCAGCGTCGATCATGTCGGCGCCGAAGCGATCACGGATCGCGTCGATCGCCGCACCAGCAGGCGCGGTGAGTTCGCGCGCGATGGCATCGGTATCGACGACCGCGGCACCCGATTGCGCAAGGAGATCGGCGACCAGCGACTTGCCGCTGCCGATGCCGCCGGTCAGTCCGATCCGCGGCGGCATCCGGTCAGAAGCGCAGCACATGGTGCGCCAGCACCTCGCCGTACAGCAGGGCGATGAATCCGGCGGCGGCCAGATACGGGCCGAAGGGAATCGGGTTTTCGCGTCCCAGATGGCGCAGGACGATCAGTGCAATGCCCACCAGCGCGCCCACGACCGACGACAGCAGCACGATCGGCAGCAGCATCTTCCAGCCCATCCAGGCCCCGAGCGCGGCCAGCAGCTTGAAGTCGCCGTACCCCATGCCCTCCTTGCCGGTGGCGAGCTTGAACAGCCAGAAGATCGACCACAGTGCCAGGTAGCCAGCAGCGGCGCCCAGCACCGCCTGATCAAGCGGCACGAACACGCCATGCACGTTGGCCAGCAGCCCGAGCCACAACAACGGCAGCGTCAGGCTGTCGGGCAGGATCGTGGTGTCGGCGTCGATGAAGGTGAGTGCGATCAGCGTCCACGTGAAGACGATCGCCAGCGCGCCGGCCCAGCCCCAGCCGAAGTGGATTGCCACCACGGTGGACAGAATGGCGGTGAGCGCCTCGACGATCGGGTAGCGCGCCGAGATTCGTACGCCGCAGTGCGCGCACTTGCCCCTCAGCAGCAGCCAGGACAGCAGCGGCACGTTGTCGGTCACCCGCAGGGGTGTGCGGCAGGCCGGGCAGTGGGAGCGAGGTGTCCAGAGGTTGTAGCGCGCCTCTTCGGGCGGCGCTTCCCCGCGCAGCTCGGCGCACTGCGATTTCCATTCGGCCTCCATCATCTTCGGAAGCCGATGGATAACAACGTTGAGGAAGGAGCCGACGGCCAGCCCGATCAGCGCGGCGGCAACGGCAAACAGGACGTCGGCAGACATCGCGGCGGAAGAGGTCGGGAGCAGGCTAATGCGGAGGGGGCCGCTGCGCCCCGCCTGCACGAGGTGGGATCACTGCGGCGCCCGAGCTTCGGAGCGCGCTCAGACCACCTGACCCATCTTGAAGATCGGCAGGTAGATCGCGATGACGAGGCCGCCAATGACGACGCCGAGCACGACCATGATGACCGGTTCGATCAGGCTGGCCAGCGCATCGACGGTGTCGTCGACTTCGCGCTCGTAGTAGTCAGCGACTTTGGACAGCATGGCATCGAGCGAGCCTGACTCCTCGCCGATGCTGGTCATCTGCACCGCCATGTTGGGAAACACGTTGGTGTTCTGCATCGCCACGGCCAGCGCCGTACCCATGTTGACTTCGCTCTGCACCGAGCGGGTGGCGTCCTTGTACACGGCATTGCCCGAGGCCGGACCTACGGAGTCGAGCGCTTCGACCAGCGGAACGCCCGCGGCGAACGTGGTAGCCAGCGTGCGGCTCCAGCGCGCGACCGATGCCTTGACCACGAGGTCGCCGAGGACCGGCATCTTCAGCAGCGTGCGGTCGAGCACGAGTTGCACCTTGGGCGACCGCTTCCATGCCTGGATCAGGAAGTAGAGCCCGCCACCGGTGCCCAGCAGGATGATCCACCACCAGTCGACGATGAAGTCCGACATCGCGATCACCATCTCGGTGGCAAGCGGCAACTGGGCGCCGAAGCTGGCGAACACCGACTTGAACGAGGGAATCACGAAAATCATGATGATCGCCGTGATCAGTGCGGCGACGATGATGATGGTCGCCGGGTAGAACATCGCCTTCCTGACCTTACCCTTCAGTGCCAGCGTCTTTTCCTTGTAGACCGCCAGCCTGTCCAGCAGCGACTCCAGAATGCCCGCCTGCTCTCCAGCGGCCACAAGGTTGCAGAAAAGCGGGTCGAAGTACAGCGGGTACTTGCGGAACGCCTGATTCAGGCTAGTGCCGGTCTCGATGTCGGCGCGAATGTCGTTGAGCAATCGGCCCATCGACGGGTTCGCATGGCCGCGGCCGACGATGTCGAACGACTGCATCAGCGGCACGCCG
Source organism: uncultured Burkholderiaceae bacterium (assembly GCA_964616395.1). Taxonomy (GTDB): domain Bacteria; phylum Pseudomonadota; class Gammaproteobacteria; order Burkholderiales; family Burkholderiaceae_F; genus JALHMQ01. The sequence continues at coordinate 18,869 of CAZTUT010000018.1, read as the reverse complement.
GCCTTCATCATCGTGGCCAGCTGGCGCGTGAAGATTGCAATGTCTTTTTCGGAGATCTTCTTGCCGCGCGAGAACGCAGCCTTCTTGATCTTCGCCTGCATGATGCCGCGCCGGCGCAGCGACGCGGCGACCACCGATTCGCCGCCGGCGCGCATTTCGCCCTTGACGACGCGGCCAAGCTTGTCGCGGCCTTCCCAATGGAACAGGGCGTCGCGGGACTGCTCACGCGCTGCCGGGATTGCTCGGGTTGCCATCGGGTTCGTCCTCGCAGGTCTTGCGGTTCGTCGTGCTATTCGTTGGTGCAGCCGAGGACTTCCTCGACTGAGGTGAGGCCTTGCCGCGCCTTGAGCAGGCCGGACTGCCGCAGGTTCTTCACACCGTCGCGCTCTGCCTGTCGCGCGATGTCGTTCGCGCTGCCGCCGTGCAGGATGATTTCCTGGATCGCCGGACTCAGCGGCATGACTTCATAGATGCCGACGCGGCCCTTGTAGCCGGTGCCCTTGCAGCGGTCGCAGCCGACCGGCTTGTAGGTGATCCAGGAGCCGTCGAGATCGGTCTCGGCGAAGCCGGCCGACAGCAGTGCTTCCTTGGACAGGTCGGCCGGTTGCTTGCAGGTGCAAAGCCGGCGTCCCAGCCGCTGCGCGGTGATCAGGTGGACCGACGACACGATGTTGAATGCCGGCACGCCCATGTTGACCATCCGCACCAGCGTGGCCGGCGCGTTGTTGGTGTGAAGCGTGGACATCACCAAGTGACCGGTCTGGGCCGCCTTGATCGCGATGTCGGCGGTTTCGAGGTCGCGGATCTCGCCCACCATGATGATGTCCGGATCCTGGCGCAGGAAGGCACGCATCGAGTTGGCGAAGTTCAGCCCGGCCTTCTCGTTGATGTTGACCTGGTTGATGCCCGCAAGCTGGATTTCCACCGGGTCTTCGGCCGTCGAGATATTGACGCCGGGCTGGTTGAGCAGGTTCAGACAGGTGTAGAGCGAGACCGTCTTGCCGCTGCCGGTCGGGCCGGTGACCAGCACCATTCCGTAGGGGCGGTTGATGGCAGCGACCAGCGAGTCGCGCTGCTCAGGCTCGTAACCGAGCGAATCGATGCCCATCTTCGCCTGCGACGGGTCGAGAATCCGCATCACCACCTTTTCGCCGTACAGCGTGGGCAGGGTACTGACGCGGAAGTCGATCGCCCGCTGGCCGGACAGCGCAAGCTTCATCCGGCCGTCCTGCGGGACGCGTTTCTCTGAAATGTCGAGCTTGGAGACAACCTTGATGCGCGTGACCAGACGCTCGCGGATCGCCAGTGGCGGCTGCGCCACCTCGCGCAACACCCCGTCGACGCGGAAGCGCACCCGGTAGAACTTCTCGTAGGGCTCGAAGTGAAGGTCCGAGGCGCCCTCGGTGATCGCATCGAGCAGCAGCTTCTGGAGGAAGCGCACCACCGGTGCGTCATCCACCTCGACGGAAGCGGCCTCTTCCTGCTTGGCCTGGGCGTCGTCGCCGAGCAGATCCTCGAAGTTGACGTCGTCGTCAACCAGCCGCTCGAGCGACTCGGTCACCGTACGGCCCGTGCTCTCCACCAGCTTCATCAGCTTGTCGTGCTCGACAACCACGACATCGAGCGTCAGCTGGGTCTGGAACTTGATCTGGTCGAGCGCCTGGAAGTTGGTCGGGTCGGAGACGCCGACCGCGAGCCGGTTGCCGCGCTTGCGCAGCGCCAGCACGCGCAACGATCCGACCAGCTTCTTGTCGATGACGTCGGTGGGCAACTGCTCGTTGTCGATCGCTGCCAGATCGCAGATCGGGTGTCCGAAGGTGTTGGCGGCAAAGCGCGCAATCTCGGCGGCTGTCAGGCCGGTGGATTCGGCCGACGCAACCAGTTCGTCGATGAAGTGCGTATTGGCCTGCGCCGCCTTGCGCGCCAGCGACTCCGCGCGATCGGGCCGCAACTTGCCTTGTTGCACAAGGGCGCGCGCCAGCCCCGTCAGGGCACTGGCGGCGGCGGAGGGACCTGCTCCTTGCGAAACGGCGGACATGCGGGCGGCGTCGACTCGAAAGTTCGGACTGATCTTCTAGCAGAAAAAACTTGAAGCAAAGCCGGAAGATAGTGCCGACAAGGCCTTATTTTGTAAAGCTTATCGGTCCTCGGGTCCGTGACGAGTCGGAGCATTCCCGCGCATTGGGTCGGCTGAAGGACCGATGCCGGCGCGGGTCGTGCGTGCGCCGCTGGCGGATCACCGCAAGAACGTGCGGCTTTGGAAAGAAATTGGTCGGGGTGAGAGGATTTGAACCTCCGACACCTGCGTCCCGAACGCAGTACTCTACCAGGCTGAGCTACACCCCGAATGCGTGTTGACCGCAGGAAGCCTGATCTTCGCGAACACCCGGACGGGTGGTTGCGCGAGGCCGGACCGCCGGCAGCTGACTCGCTGCTTCGCGACGTTGGGCGCCGGCACCGAAAGATGCTGATTCCCGTGCGTACCAAGCCGCCCGTGTTTCGACGGCTAGTGATCTCGCTGCATCGCGAAGGACGTCAAGTCTAGCAGAGTGCGTTGATAGCGCGTTGGAGGCAGCACGGCCACCGCGTCGCATGCTTGCCGCACCTCGGTTTCTGCGATGCGCTGCGCGTACTGCAGCGATCCGCTGTCCTGCACGATGCGCGCAATGGCAAGAAAGTCGCCGCCGCCGTCCCGGATCGCCGACTCGATCAGCGCCCGGTCGTGCGCCGGCGCGACCGACAGCGCGTGGATCAGGGGCAGCGTGGCCTTGCCTTCCTTCAGGTCGTCGCCGAGCTGTTTGCCCAGTTCGTCGACATGGCCAGAGTAATCGAGTACGTCATCGATGATCTGGAAGGCCTTGCCCAGGCTCGCCCCGTAGCGTGCACAGCGAGCCTCGGTGTCGGCGTCAGCGCCCGCCAGCACTGCGCCGATTCGGGTCGCCGCCTCGAACAGCGTGGCGGTCTTGCGATCGATCACCTGCATGTAGCGCGACTCGGACACCGAGGGATCGCGTACGTTGAGCAACTGCAGGACCTCGCCCTCGGCGATGCGGTTGGTGGCGTCTGCCAGGATGCGCATCACGCGCATGCTGCCGACGCCGACCATCATCTGGAAGGCGCGCGAGTAAAGGAAGTCCCCGACCAGCACGCTGGCTGCATTGCCGAAAGCAGCATTCGATGTCGGGCGGCCGCGACGCAGAGCGGACTCATCGACAACGTCATCGTGCAGCAGAGTCGCCGTATGGATGAACTCGATGGTGGCAGCCAGTTCATGCTGGGCGGCGCCGCTGTAACCAAGCGCACGGCTGACCAGCAGCAGGACCGCCGGCCGCAACCGCTTGCCTCCCGCGCCGATGATGTAATCAGCGATGGTACGGATCAGCACCACATCCGAATCGAGGCTGCGGCGGATCACCGAATCGACCGCAGCCATGTCCTCCTCGATGACCGAGTGAAGGTTGGTGGCGGTGAACGGGGACGTGAGCAGGGAGTCGGCGTGGGGCACGATGGCCTGAGGACGAACGAGCGTCTGAGGACCAAAATTATACGGGCCCTTCGGCGTCGAACCCGGGCACTGCCCGTCGTGTCCGTTGGCCCGTCGTCTGATTTGGATCATTGCTGCGACGAGGCCGGCCTCAGCCCGGTGGATTTGACCGCCGGAGCCGGGTCAGACATAATTACCGGCTTGCCGTCAGTTCCCATGTCGCCAGTACGAATGTCCAACAGGACTTACGTGGCAGGGGCCGCTTGCGGGCAAGGGCGGAAGGGATCGTTTCTTTGTCGTCAAGCTGTAACGACACCGTAGAAGACAGCGCTGAATTTGCACAGCGCAGCGGAGCAGAACATGTATGCAGTGATCAAGACCGGTGGAAAGCAGTACCGCGTCGCGCCGGGTGACAAGGTCAAGGTCGAAACGCTGACGGCTGAGGTCGGTCAGCAAGTCGCGCTGACCGACGTGCTGGCGCTCAGCGATGGCAGCAGCCTGCGCGTGGGCACGCCGCGCATCGACGGCGCGCAGGTCACGGCAACCGTGCTGGCGCATGGTCGCGGGCCCAAGATCACGATCTTCAAGATGAAGCGCCGCAAGCACTTCGCCAAGAGCGGTGGGCACCGTCAGAACTTTACTGAGCTGCGGATCGACGCCATCGCCTGAGCGGTCGCGGCGCATCTCGGCAACCAGGCTTTCGAGGTACAGACATGGCACACAAAAAGGCAGGCGGCTCATCCCGCAACGGTCGCGACTCTCAGGCAAAGCGCCTCGGCGTCAAGGTATTCGGTGGGCAGGCCATCAATGCGGGCGGCATCATCGTGCGCCAGCGCGGCACCCAGTTCCACGCGGGCGACAACGTCGGCATGGGCCGTGACCACACGCTGTTTGCGCTGGTCAACGGCAAGGTGAGTTTCACGGTTCGCGGCGAGAACAACCGCTCGACCGTCACCGTCGTGCCGCAGGCCTGACGCGACTCCGCGAAGCGCAGCGCCAGGAAAGCCCTGCCTTCAACCGGCAGGGCTTTTTTGTTTTTGCGTGACGATTCGCGCAGGGAGTACCAGTGAAATTCATCGACGAAGCGCGCATCGAGGTCCTTGGAGGCAATGGCGGCAATGGCTGCGCCTCGTTTCGCCGCGAGAAGTTCATTCCGAAGGGCGGACCCGATGGCGGTGATGGCGGTCGAGGCGGCAGCGTCTGGGTACGCGCCGACCGCAACATCAACACGCTGATCGACTACCGCTACGCGCGTCGCCACGCCGCGTCCAATGGCGAGCATGGCAGCGGCGCCGACTGCTACGGCGCAGCGGGTTCCGACATCGAGTTGCGGATGCCGGTCGGGACCGTGATCACCGACGAAGAGAGCGGCGAGGTGCTGGCCGACCTGGCGACCCATGACCAGCGCGTGCTGCTGGCGCGTGGTGGCGAGGGCGGCCTGGGCAACCTGCATTTCAAGTCGAGTACCAACCGCGCACCGCGCCAGAAAACGCCGGGGCAGCCCGGCGAGCATCGCCGCGTGCGCCTCGAACTCAAGGTGCTGGCCGACGTTGGCCTGCTTGGGCTGCCCAACGCCGGCAAGTCAACGCTGATCGCACAGGTCTCCAACGCGCGCCCGAAGATCGCCGACTATCCGTTTACGACGCTGCACCCGAACCTCGGCGTGGTTCGGATGGAGGCCGAGCGCAGCTTCGTGATCGCCGACATTCCCGGATTGATCGAGGGCGCAGCCGAGGGCGCCGGCCTTGGGCACCAGTTCCTGCGACACCTGGCCCGCACCCGGCTGCTGCTGCACGTGATCGATGTCTGTCCGCTCGATCCACTGGCCGATCCGGTGCGTGACGCGCGCGCGATCGTCGCCGAGCTCAAGCGTTACGACCCGCAATTGCATCGCAAGCCGCGCTGGCTCGTGTTCAACAAGATCGACCTGATCCCGGCCGACGAGCGCGACGCGCTGCTGTCAGGGATTCGTCGTCGGCTGCGCAGCAAGGCACCGGCGTTTGCGATCTCGGCGGCCACCGGCGAGGGTTGCCGCGAACTGATGTGGGCGATCCAGCGCTTCCTGTTCAGCGACACGCCTGATGCCGCAACAACGACGGCGGGCGACCCACGCTTCAGTGGCGAGGGCGGACGATGACGCCAAGCCGCATTGCCGCGGCGCACCGGGTCGTGGTCAAGGTTGGATCGAGTCTCGTGACCAACGATGGCCGTGGTCTGAATCTCGAGGCCATTTCCAACTGGGCAGCGCAGATCGCGGCGCTGCACGCGCTTGGCAAGCAGGTGCTGCTGGTATCCAGCGGTGCGATCGCCGAGGGCATGCAGCGGCTTGGCTGGTCGCGTCGGCCACAGCACGTGCACGAGTTGCAGGCGGCCGCCGCGGTCGGCCAGATGGGCCTGGCGCAGGCGTACGAGACGCGCTTCGCGCAGCATGGACTGCGCTCGGCGCAGATCCTGCTGACCCACGCTGATCTGGCGGACCGGGCGCGCTACCTGAATGCGCGCTCGACCCTTTTTACGCTGCTCGAACTGGGCGTGGTGCCGGTGATCAACGAGAACGACACGGTGGTCACCGACGAGATCAAGTTCGGCGACAACGACACGCTCGGCGCGCTGGTGACCAATCTGGTCGAGGCGGACGCGCTGGTGATCCTGACCGATCAGCCGGGGCTGTACAGCGCCGATCCGCGACGCGACCCGTCGGCCACGCTGGTGGCGGAGGCCACCGCCGGCGATCCGGCGCTGGAAGCCATCGCCGGGGGAACCGGTAGCCAGATCGCGCGCGGCGGCATGATCACGAAGGTCATGGCCGCCAAGCGCGCGGCGCGCAGCGGCGCCGACACCGTGATCGCGAGCGGCCGCGAGCCCGAGGTGCTGGTACGGCTGGCCCGCGGCGAGCGTGTCGGCAGCCAGCTGACCGCGGCCACCGCGGTGCTGAGCGCGCGCAAGCAGTGGCTGGCGGATCACCTTCAGATGCGCGGCCGGGTCGTGCTCGACGAGGGCGCGGCGCGCGCGCTGCGGGCCGGCGGCAAGAGCCTGCTGCCGATCGGCGTGGTGGCGGTGGAGGGCGAGTTCGCGCGTGGCGACGTGGTCGCCTGCGTGGATGGCAGCGGTCGCGAGGTGGCGCGCGGCCTGGTCAACTACAGCAGCGCGCAGACCCAGCTGATCGCGCGCCGGCCCACGGCGCAGATCGAAGCGATTCTCGGCTTCATCGAAGAGCCGGAACTGATTCATCGCGACAACCTGGTGTTGAGCTGACGCAGCGCGATGCGGCCGTGGCCGCATCGCGTGGCACTTATTCAGGCTGGTGGGCTGTTGCCTGACGCATCGACCGCCGCTTCGTTGGTCGCGTCAGTTGACTGTCCGGGCGCATTGCGCGTCGGTGGCCGTCGACCACCGCGGTTGAGAAAGCGCGACAGCTCCTGCAGCGCCTGCTGGTAAACCTCGCGCTTGAACTCGATCACGCTGTCCAGCGGCACCCAGTAGTCGTGCCACCGCCAGGCGTCGAACTCGGGTTTCTCGGAGCGGCGCAGGCACACATCAGTATCGCGCCCCAGCATGCGCAGCAGATACCAGATCTGTTTCTGGCCACGATAGTTGCCACGCATATCGCGCCGGATCCACTGCTCGGGGACCTCGTAACGCAGCCACTCGCGCGTGCGCGCGACGATCTTCACGTGGTCGGGCTTCAGGCCGATCTCTTCGTACAGTTCGCGGAACATGGCCTGCTCCGGCGATTCGCCGTACTTGATGCCGCCCTGCGGAAACTGCCAGGAATGCTGCCTTACCCGTTTACCCCAGAAGACCTCGTTGCGTTGGTTGAGCAGGATGATGCCGACGTTCGGGCGGAACCCGTCCTTGTCCAGCATGCCACCACCTGAAGCTTTATCATCTGCGACCGATTATAGGGTCGGCTCCGCGGTGCACGCGCACTCAGAGCGTTTTCGGCCGGACCGTGGGCAGGCGCCAACGGCCGCCGCGAGCATCGCGCGGGCCGCATGAAAGTCCCCGATGCGTGCATCCGCCTTCTTCATCTCCACCCTGCGCGAGGCGCCGGCCGACGCCGAGGTCGTCAGCCATCGGCTGATGATGCGCGCCGGCATGATCCGTAAGCTGGCCGCCGGTATCTACACCTATATGCCGATGGGGCTGCGCTCGATCCGCAAGATCGAGAACATCATTCGCGAGGAGATGAACCGCGCTGGCGCCGTCGAACTGCTGATGCCGGTGGTGCAGCCGGCCGAACTGTGGATGGAGTCCGGCCGCTGGTACAAGATGGGCCCGGAACTGCTGCGGGTGAAGGATCGGCATGAGCGAGACTTCATCATCCAGCCGACATCGGAGGAAGTGATTGCCGACGTGGCGCGCGAGTCGGTTCGCAGCTACAAGCAGCTTCCCGTCAATTTCTATCACATCCAGACCAAGTTCCGCGACGAGCGCCGGCCGCGCTTCGGCGTGATGCGCGGGCGCGAGTTCACGATGAAGGACGCCTACTCGTTCGATCGCGACGAGGCCGGCTGCATGACGAGCTACCAGGCGATGTACGACGCCTATGGCCGGATCTTCTCCCGGATGGGGCTGACCTTCCGCGCGGTGGCGGCCGACACCGGCAACATCGGCGGCAAGGCGAGCCACGAGTTCCAGGTGATTGCCGATACCGGCGAGGATGCGATTGCCTACTGCCCGGATTCCGGCTACGCCGCCAACATCGAGATGGCCACGGCGCTGCCGCTGATCGCCGAGCGCGCAGCGCCCGGCGAGCCGCTGACGAAGACGCCCACGCCCGGCAAGGAGAAGTGCGAAGACGTCGCGGCACTGCTCGGGCTGCCGCTGGCGCGTACCGTCAAGTCGATCGTGCTGGCGGTCGAGCGGCGCGACGACAAGGGCAACGCGCAGCCGGCCGACATCTGGTTGCTGCTGATCCGCGGCGATCACGATCTCAACGAGGTCAAGGCCGGCAAGGTCAAGGGGCTCGACGGCGGTTTCCGCTTCGCCACCGAGGCCGAAATCCGCGCCGCCTTCGGTTGCCGGCCCGGCTACCTGGGGCCGATCGGAACCACGCACCCGGTCAACGTGGTGGCCGACAGCACCGTTGCGCGCATGAGCGACTTCGTTTGTGGTGCCAACGACGAGGGCTTCCACTACACCGGCGTGAACTGGGGCCGCGACCTGCCCGAGCCGCAGGTCGCCGACATCCGCAACGTGGTGGCCGGCGATCCCTCGCCCGACGGCAAGGGCGTGCTGGCGATCCAGCGCGGCATCGAGGTCGGTCACGTGTTCGCCGGCCTGCCCTATGCCGAGACGATGAAGCTCAGCTACACCGACGAAAAGGGGCAGTCGCAGCCGATGGTGATGGGCTGCTATGGCATTGGCGTCACGCGCCTGCTGGGCGCGGCGATCGAGCAGAACCATGACGACAAGGGGATCATCTGGCCCCAGGCGATCGCGCCGTTCGCGGTGGTGATCTGCCCCGTTGGCTATGCGCAGTCCGAGGCGGTACGGCAGGTCGCCGATCAGTTGCACGCCGAGCTGGCGTCGGCTGGCGTCGACGTGCTGCTCGATGATCGCGGCGAGCGGCCGGGCGCGATGTTTGCCGACTGGGAACTGATCGGCGTGCCGCACCGGATCACGGTCGGCGAGCGCGGGCTGAAGAACGGTGAGGTCGAGTACGTGGCGCGCCGTCAGTTGCAGCCGGTCGCCGTGGGAGTCGGCGATGCGTTCGCGTTCGTGCGCCGGCAACTGCAATCCTGACCCGGTGAGGCCGGGGCGGCGTCGTGCGCTGTTGCATGCAGCCGCGTTGGGCGCGCTGCCGCTGGTCGGCCTGCCACGCACAGCACGTGCTGGCGCCCAGCAATACGAGCCGCTCGCGGTCGCGGTGCGCAATGCGATGGCGGCGCAGATTGCCGACAGCCGTCCGCCGGTTCGCAGCTTTGATGATCCGCAGGCGCGCGTCCAGTTCATCCACTGGCTCGGGGAAATGTCGGAGCGGCTCAAGCCCCGCAAGCCCGAGTACCCGGTGCGGATGGAGTTTCTGCGTGCGCTCGACTACGAGTGCACGCGGGCCGGACTCGACCGGCAGATGGTGCTGGGCCTGATCCAGGTGGAAAGTGCTTTCCGCAAGTACGCGATCTCCAGCGCCGGCGCGCGCGGCTACATGCAGGTGATGCCGTTCTGGACCCGCGTGATCGGCGACGGCGACGTGCGCCAGCTGTTCGACATGCGCACCAACCTGCGCTATGGCTGCGTGATCCTGCGCCATTACCTGGATATCGAGCGGGGCGATCTGTTCCTTGCGCTGGGTCGCTACAACGGCAGCCGGGGTCGACCCGAGTACCCGAATGCCGTACGGGCCGCCTGGCAGCAGCGCTGGCACTACGACCCGGCAGCAGCGCCGCGCGCCTGATCGGCACGCCCGCTGCGGCGTGCGCGATGGCCCTTGCGGGGGCGCAAGCCAGCGCCACAGTGTGCGGTTGCCGTCGCTGACTGTCGCGCAATGCCCACGGCCGTCACGCATTCGCGGCGCGCGCTCGCGCCGAGCCTGATCTTCATCAATGGCGCACTGATGCAGGCGGAGACACTTTGCAGGTCAACTTCGATCATCTGCAAAGGAGAGCAACATGAAGAAGACTGCACTGGCCCTGGCCATCGCGGCGACCGCGACGCTGCTGCCTGACCTGGCGGCCGCACAGGCAGGCAGCTGGATCGTCCGGGCGCGTGCCACCCAGATCAACCCCGCGGACAAGTCCGATGCCATTCCGTCACTCGGCGTGCCCGCGGACGCGGTCACCGTCAGCGACAAACTGATCCCGGAAGTGGATATCAGCTACTTCCTCACCAACAACATCGCGCTTGAGCTGGTGCTGACCGTACCGCAGAAGCACGACGTGTCCGTGGCGGGCACCAAGATCGGCACCTTCAAGCATCTGCCGCCAACGCTGCTCGCGCAGTACCACTTCAACCCGGCGGGTCAGTTCAATCCCTATCTGGGTGCCGGCGTCAACTACACGCGCATCTCGAACGTCGATCTGAACGTGCCGGGTGTGGGCGCGCTCGATCTGGAGAAGTCCAGCGTCGGCCTGGCGCTGCAGGCCGGCCTCGACTACAACATCGACAAGAACTGGCTGATCAACTTCGACGTCAAGTACGTGCAGATTCAGACGGATGTGACACTGAAGGCCGGTGGCGCGACGGTGACCAAGGCCAAGCTCGACCCGTACCTCTGGTCGATCGGCGTCGGCTATCGTTTCTGAACATCGATGTTCCGATGAAAAACGGCGGGCCGCGGCCCGCCGTTTTTCATTCGGCCGCGCTCAGCGGCGCGGCATGCCGGGCAGCCCGCGCATGCCGCCCAGTCCGCGCATCATCTTGGCCAGGCCGCCTTTCTTCATCTGCTTCATCATCGACTGCATCTGTTCGAACTGATTGAGCATGCGGTTGACTTCCTGCACCGGCACACCGCTGCCGGCGGCAATGCGGCGCTTGCGCGAGGCCTTGATCAGTTCAGGGCGGGCCCGCTCCTGCGGCGTCATTGCGTTGATGATGCCCTCGACACGCCGGATCTGGCGGTCGGCGTCCTTGTCGTTGATCTGCGAGGCGGCGGCCGAGAACTGCGCCGGCAGCTTATCGAGCATGCCGGACAGGCTGCCCATCTTGCGCATCTGGCCGATCTGATCGCGAAAGTCGGTCAGGTCGAAGCGGTCGCCCGACTGCATCTTGCGGGCGAACTGCTCGGCCTGCTTGACGTCGATCGACTTCTGAACGTCCTCGACCAGCGAGACGATGTCGCCCATGCCGAGCACGCGGCCCGCCATCCGCTCGGCGTCGAAGCGTTCCAGCCCGCCGATCTTCTCGGCCACGCCGACGAACTTGATCGGCTTACCGGTGATCTGCCGCACCGACAGTGATGCGCCGCCGCGGGCGTCGCCATCGAGCTTGGTCAAGATGACGCCGGTCAGCGGCAGACGCTCGGAGAAGGCGCGCGCGGTGTTGACCGCGTCCTGGCCGAGCATCGCATCGACCACGAACAGCGTTTCGGCCGGCGCGAGCGCGGCGTGCAGCGCCGCCACTTCCTCCATCATCGCTTCGTCCACGGCCAGCCGTCCGGCCGTGTCGACGATCAGCACGTCAAAGAACTGCTTGCGCGCCTGGTCGAGCGCACGGGCGGCGATCGCCTCGGGTTTGTCGCCGGGTTCGCTCGGGCAGAAACTGGCGCCGGCCTGCGCGATCACCGACTTCAACTGATCGATGGCCGCCGGCCGGTAGACGTCGGTGGAGACCGCCAGCACCTTCTTGCGCCGCTGTTCGATCAGCCACTTGGCGAGCTTGGCGGCGGTGGTGGTCTTGCCGGCGCCCTGCAGGCCGGCCAGCAGGATGACCGCCGGTGGCTGCACCGAAAGATTGATGTCGCGTTCGGCAACCGGCAGGTCGCCGCCCATCAGCCGCGTCAGCTCCTTGTGCACCACGCCGACCAGGGCCTGGCCGGGCGTCAGGCTACCGGCGACGTCCTCGCCGAGCGCGCGCTCCTTGACCGCGGCGATGAAGTCGCGCACCACCGGCAGCGCGACGTCGGCTTCCAGCAGCGCCAGCCGCACCTCGCGCAGCATGTCCTGCATGTTGGCGTCGGTCAGGCGGGCCTGCCCGCGCATCGTCTTGACGACGCGGGCGAGCTTGTCGGTCAGTTGATCCAGCATCGGAGATCCGGTTGCTCGCAGCCCGGAACCTGCATGAACCGGGATGCCTGCGATATAAAGCGACTTATGGTCGATCAGTCATTTTACGTTGCTGCCCATCTGGGCATCGGCGCCCTTTATCTGGTGCTCGCTTACCACGTCTGGCGTGCGCTCGGCGATGGCGATGCCGCCACTGCGGCCGCCGCCTCGACCGACCGCTGGGCGCTGCCGCTGCTGACGATCGGCCATGGGGCGCTGGTGGCGCACGGCGTGTTCGGCCACGGTGACTTCCGCTTCGGTTTCGCGCTGGCGCTGTCGGCCACGCTCTGGCTGACCGTGCTGATCGTCTGGATCGAAGGCTTCTTCGTGCCGCTGCGTGGCTTGCAGCCGCTTGTACTTCCGGCGGCTGCGGTTGCGCTGGTGCTGCCGCTGCTCTTTCCGGGGGCGGTCATCGCTGCGCAGCGCGGGCTGGCCTTCAAGCTGCATCTGCTGGCCGCCATCCTCGCCTACAGCCTGCTGACGATCGCCGCGTTGCACGCCGTGCTGATGGCAGCGCTCGATCGTCGGCTGCATCGCGGTGCCGGCATGGCCCGACCGCCGGGCCGGCTGTTCCGCCAGACGCCGTCACTGCTGGCAATGGAGCAGCTGATGTTCCGGCTGATCGGTATCGGATTCCTGCTGCTGACGGCGACCGTGGCCTCCGGCCTGTTGTTCTCCGAGGCCCTGTTCGGCCGCGCGCTGCGCTTCGAGCACAAGACCGTATTCGCGATCGCGGCCTGGCTGGTATTCGCCGGCCTGCTCACCGGCCGTGCCGTATTCGGCTGGCGTGGGCGGATTGCACTGCGCTGGACGCTGATCGGCTTTGCGATGCTGCTGCTGGCGTATGTGGGCAGCCGCTTCGTGCTCGAAGTGCTGCTCGGGCGCGGCTGAGTCCGTGCCCTGACGGGTTGTCTGAAGGGACTCGCATCATCATGGGACGCATCCTGTTCTTCCTGCTGCTGGCGCTGGCGGCCTACGTTGGGTGGCGCTGGTGGCGGTCGCGATCGTCGACCCCGGCGGCCCGCGCGGGGTCGTCTGCCGATGCAGCGGAGAACATGGTCCGCTGTGAATCCTGCGGGCTGAATCTGCCCCAGTCCGAGGCGCTGCCCGGCGCCGACGCCGCCGCGGGCCGTTGGTACTGCTGCGAAGCCCACCGCCGCGAGGCCCGGCCGCAATGACGCCGGCGGCGCCTGGCGCGACCCGTGCGTCGGCGCCGCCCGCGCCGCCGCCCTGGCGCGCGCTGCGCAACTTCGCGCTTGCGCGGGTACTGCTCGCCACCGTATTGCTGGTCGCGGTTGCGGTCGCTGGCGAGCGCCCGGCCGCAGGTTCAGACAGCCGTTTCATTTTGCCGCTGACGCTTGGCTACTTCGCGTCTGCCTGCGGGCTGGCGCTGATCACGCTCGGCTGGCGGCGGCACTTTGCCGCGCAGTTGTCGACCCAGCTCGCGGTCGACCTGATCCTGATCACGCTGATGATCTCCGCCGCCGGCGGATTCAGCGGCGGCATCATGGTCATGTACCTGCTGCCGCTGGCCGCTGCCTCGGTGATGCTGCCGACCGTGCCGGCCTTCTTCGTCTGCTCGATTGCAGTCCTTGCGCTGCTGATCGAGTCAGCGTTGCGGATGCTTTCCGGCGCAGGCGCGGACTCGTCGATCTTCCAGACCGGACTGTATGGAGCGGCGCTGTTCGGCATCACCGGGCTGCTGCGATTGCTGTCGATGCGACTGGCTGCGCAGGAGCGACTGGCGCAGGCGCGGGGCCTGGGCCTGCAGGCGCAACTGGAGATCAACCGCCTGGTGATCGCACAGATGGAGCAGGGCGTTCTGGTGATCGATGCCAACACCCGCGTGCTGGCGCACAACCGCGCGGCCCGGCAGATGCTCGGCATGCCGCCGGCAACGCAGATCGTCGGCATGCAACTGCTCGACTTCGAGGAGGCGCGGCCGCTCGCCCTGGCCTTCTTGCGCTGGAGGCCGCTCACCGAGCCCGGTACCGAGGATGCCACTGCCCGCGCCGTCGGCGACGAGCACCCGATGCCGGAGCTGAGGCTGCGGGCGCGCTTTGCGCGACCGACCTCCCAGCGAAGCGATGACTTCGTCGTGTTCCTCGAAGACGTGCGCCAGATCGAGGAGCGCGCGCAGCAACTCAAGCTGGCGTCGATGGGGCGCCTGACGGCCTCGATCGCGCACGAGATCCGCAATCCGCTGGCCGCCATCAGTCATGCCACGCAGCTGCTCAGCGAGGAGTCGCTCGACCCGTTACAGCGGCGCCTGACCGGCATCGTGCGCGAGAACACCAACCGCCTGAGCCGCGTGGTCGAGGATGTATTGCGCGTCGCGCGTCGCGAGGCGCCGCTGGGCGACGAGTTCGAGCTCGGCCCGTTCGTCGCCGACTGGCTGGCGGAGTTCGAGCGCGACCGCGGCATCGTGCCGGGCCGCATCGAGCTTTCGGCCACGCCGGCGCTGGTCGTTCGCTTCGAGCCTTCTCATCTGCGCCAGGTGCTGTTCAACCTGGTCGACAACGCGCTGCGCTATGCATCGAACCAGCCGGGCGCGGTTCGGATCTTCGTCGAGCGCAGCGAAGTCAGTGGCGCTAGCGCACAGCTGTCGGTGTTCGACGACGGACCCGGTATCGCGCTCGATGTTCGCAGCGCGCTGTTCGAGCCATTCAACACCTCGCGGGTCGGCGGTACCGGGCTCGGTCTGTACATCGCGCGCGAGTTCTGCATTGCCAACCAGAGCGATCTGGTGGTGGACGGCAGGCGCGAAGTCGATGGCAGCAGCCGCGACGGCTTCACGCTGCGCTTCGGCGTTGGCGAGGCGGCGCCCGCCGATGATCGCGGGTTTCTGGATACCATTCCGTTGTCATGAACGATCTTGCGCCCCTGAAGGCTTCGAGCGAGCTGTCCCGGCGCAGCCCGGCCGTGCTGGTGGTCGACGATGAGGCCGACCTGCGCGAACTGCTTGCGCTGACGCTGGTGCGGCTTGGGCTGGACGTCGATACCGCCGAGTCGGTCGAGCGCGCCCGCAGCCTGCTGTCGACCCGCCGCTACGCGCTGGTGCTGACCGACATGCGGCTGCCCGACGGTAACGGCATGGAGCTGGTGCGCGAGGTTGCCCAGGGCCGCTGGGTCGACTCGCCGCCGATTGCGGTGATCACCGCGTATGGCAGCCCGGAAAACGCAGTCGCTGCGCTGAAGGCCGGCGCCTTCGACTACCTGACCAAGCCCGTCGACATCGAGCACCTGCGGGTTCTGGTGCGCTCGGCGCTGCGCGAGTCACCTGAGCGCGCCGAGCGCGGCGGCTCTGCAACCGAGAGCGGCGGCGCGGCGCTGGCACGGCTGATCGGCGAGTCGCCGGCGATGCGGCAACTGCGCTCGATGATCCGGCGGCTGGCGCACAGCATGGCACCGGTGGCGATCTACGGTGAGTCGGGCAGCGGCAAGGAACTGGTGGCCCGCGCCATTCACGAAAGCTCGGCGCGCCACGCGGCGCCGTTTGTCGCGGTGAACTGCGGCGCGATCCCAGAGGCGCTGATGGAGGCCGAGTTCTTCGGTTATCGGCGTGGTGCCTTCACGGGTGCCGATCGCGATCGCGAAGGCTTTTTCCAGGCCGCTGCCGGGGGCACGCTGTTTCTGGACGAAGTGGCTGACCTGCCGCTGGCGATGCAGGTCAAGCTGCTGCGGGCGATCCAGGAGCGGCGCGTGCGCCGGCTTGGCGCCACTGCGGAGGAGAGCGTCGATGTGCGGCTGCTCAGCGCGACGCATCAGGACCTCGCGCGACAGGTGGCCGAGGGACGGTTTCGTCAGGATCTCTACTACCGGCTGAATGTGATCGAACTGCGTTCGCCCAGCCTGCGCGAGCGCGCCGAGGATGTGCCAGCGATTGCCGAGGCGATCCTCGACCGGATGGCGGCGCGCGCCAGCGAGCGGCCGTTGCAGCTGTCGGCTGGGGCGCTGCAGCGGCTTCAGCAGCATCCGTTCCCCGGCAACGTGCGCGAGCTCGAAAACGTGCTCGAACGGGCGGCCGCGCTGGCCGCGAGCGATGAGTTGTCCGCCGCCGACCTGATGCTTGCGCCGGTTGCGGGCGAGGCGGCAGCGGGCGAACCCGATGAGGCTTCTAGCGCCGCCATGGAGGGCGAGGCCGTTGAGCCCGTCGCCGATGCTGCGCAACCTGCGCCTTTCACGATGGACGAGGGGATTCCGTCGGACCTGTCGGCCTACCTCGATCAGCTCGAGCGGCAGGCCATCCAGGCAGCGTTGTTGCGCACCGGGCATAACCGCACCGCTGCCGCCACGCTGCTGGGCATCACGT
This sequence comes from uncultured Burkholderiaceae bacterium, assembly GCA_964616395.1. Classification (GTDB taxonomy): domain Bacteria; phylum Pseudomonadota; class Gammaproteobacteria; order Burkholderiales; family Burkholderiaceae_F; genus JALHMQ01. The sequence continues at coordinate 2,368 of CAZTUT010000018.1, read as the reverse complement.
TCCGGCAACTGCGCTACCGGATGCAGCGCCTCGGCCTGCGATGAGCGCACCCACGCCGCAAGCCGGGCGACCGGCGTGGCGGGTCGACGACGATGGCTGGCTCGATGCGGCCTGCCGCTGTCCGAGTCCCAACGCCGACCCCCGACCGCAGGGCACGGCGGTCGACCTGCTGGTCGTGCACAACATCAGCCTGCCGCCGGGTGAGTTCGGTGGCGCGCACGTGCAGCAGTTGTTCTGCAGCCAACTGGACCCAACCGCGCATCCGTACTTCGCCAGCATTGCAGCGATGCGCGTTTCCGCCCACTTCCTGATCGAGCGCGACGGCACGCTGACCCAGTTCGTCAGCTGCGAGGCGCGTGCCTGGCATGCCGGCGTGTCGAGCTTTCGGGGGCGGGTGCGCTGCAACGACTTTTCCATCGGGGTCGAACTCGAAGGCACCGACTTCATCCCGTTTGCCGATGCCCAGTACCGGACGCTGGCACGGCTCGTGCCTGCGCTGGTCCGGCGCTATCCGTTGAGCGCGGCGCGCGCCCACAGCGAGATCTCGGCTGGCCGCAAGACGGACCCCGGGCCCTGCTTCGACTGGAGTCGGGTCAGCGCGCTCGCCGCGCTGCGCGCAGACGCTTCCTGAGCATCGGGTTTCCGAGAGGGGCTCGATGCGCGTGGGGCCGTGCGGGCCCGCGCCACGCGTCCCGTCATTGCTGTCGCTTCCGTTGCAACGGAAGCGGATGTTGCGCCGCACCTTCAAAAAATGACACGTTGATGAACTTGCAGGTTGAGTTTCATCGGGGCCCCGCCTATGATCCGCCGCACTACGGGTTGTAGTGATCGGCGCGTGACCCACCATATCTTGTGTCTGTCATCGGGGCGGGCCGGGTGACTAGCGAGTCGTCGGCTGCCGGTGGCGGCGACAGGCGGTGCGTGGTGGGCGCTGGACCGGTCTGATCGGCGGAGCGATATCGGGCCGGTGATCGACGCAACAACAGATTGTGGGTCGATGCAGGCGCGACGCCTGGTCGCAAGTCAGCAGTCATAACAACAGACAAGACATCGGAGGTCAGATGCAACATCAAGAAGTGGGCTCGGTCGGCAATGCAGCGGCGTTCGCAATGGTTCCTCCGCCGGCGTCTGCAGGGGTTCCCGTGACCGCGGGCGGCGCGATGGCGACGTCCCTGTCCGACTACAAGCTGATCCGCCGCAACGGTGCGGTGGTGGCATTCGAGCCCGGCAAGATTGCGGTGGCAATGACCAAGGCCTTCCTTGCCGTGCGCGGTGGGCAGGGCGCGGCGTCAGCCGCAGTGCGCGAGCAGGTCGAGCGGCTGACGGCCGCCGTGGTCGGCGCGCTGGTGCGTCGGCAGCCCGCCGGCGGCACCGTGCATATCGAGGAAGTGCAGGACCAGGTCGAACTGGCGTTGATGCGCGATGGCGCGCACGACGTTGCTCGGTCCTACGTGCTGTACCGCGAGCGTCGTGCCCAGGAGCGCGCCGCCCGCGCGCGCGAGCAGGCGCAGCCGGCAGCGCCGCAACTGACCATGATCGAAAACGGCAGCAGCGTGCCGCTCGACCTGGCACGCCTGCGCTCGCTGGTGGAGTCGGCCTGCGTGGGTCTGGGTGAGCAGGTCAGCGCTGCGGCGATTGTGGAAGAGACCGTCAAGAACCTGTACGACGGTGTTCCGCTGGACGAGGTCTACAAGTCGGCGATCCTGGCGGCGCGCGCGATGATCGAGACCGACCCGGCCTACGCGTATGTCACGTCGCGCCTGCTGCTTCACACGGTGCGCCGCGAGGTGCTCGGCGAGGAGGTCACGCAGGAGCAGATGGCCACCCGCTATGCCGAGTACTTCCCGCGTTTCATCAAGCACGGCATCGAGTGCGAACTGCTGGATGACAAGCTGGCCTTGTTCGACCTGAAGCGTCTGGCGCAGGCGCTCGACCCGGCGCGTGACCTGCAGTTCAACTATCTCGGCCTGCAGACGCTGTACGACCGCTACTTCCTGCACCACGATGGCCGTCGCTTCGAGCTTCCTCAGGCTTTCTTCATGCGCGTGGCGATGGGCCTGGCGCTCAACGAGATCGACCGTGAGGCGCGCGCCATCGAGTTCTACGAAGTGCTGTCGCGCTTCGACTTCATGAGCTCGACGCCGACGCTGTTCAACAGTGGCACCCGCCATTCGCAACTGTCGTCCTGCTATCTGAGCACGGTGTCCGACGACCTCGACGGCATCTACGAGGCGATCAAGGAAAACGCGCTGCTAGCCAAGTTCGCCGGTGGCCTGGGCAACGACTGGACGCCGGTGCGCGCGCTGGGCAGCCACATCAAGGGCACCAACGGCAAGAGCCAGGGCGTGGTGCCCTTCCTGAAGGTGGT
>CAZTUT010000017.1:0-28144 GCA_964616395.1 uncultured Burkholderiaceae bacterium | reverse complement strand
GCGCCCCGCCGCCCCGGTGCGCGTCGGCGGTCCGCCCGGGCCCAGCTCGCGCCTGTACGTGCGCCCCGGGTCGGTGGTGCGACCGAATTCGGCGGCGACCGTGGACAACGCCGCTTCGGCCTCCTCTTCCGCGTCGTCGTCGGTGGTGGCCGCCGGCGCATTCGGATTCATCAGCAGCGTCTCGGCATCGGGCGCCTGATCGAAGATCTGGATGCCCATGTCGCCGAAGGTGCTGACCACCTGGTCGATCGCCTCGGCATCGACCAGACTCTCGGGCAGGTGATCGTTGATCTCGGCGTAGGTGAGGAAGCCGCGCTCCTTGCCGAGCTTGATCAGCGCCTTGAGCTTGTTGCGACGCGCCTCGAGGTCTTCCTCGGTGCCGTGGTAGCTGCGCTCCAGCGCCTCCTTCAGCGCCTTTTCCTTGGCACGACGATCCTTGGTGCTGCGCTTGGTCGACATCTTCTCGACCACCTGCACGCTGGGATCGACCGCATCATCGGTTGCCTCGGGGATCGCGTCGCCGCTGTCGCCACCGCCCTCCTCGTTCTGCGCCTTGGGCTTGCGGCCCGGTTTGCCCTTGGGCGGCGCCGCCACGGCAGGAGCGCTGCTGGCAGCGCCTGCCGATGCCTTGGCCACCTTGGCGGCGGGCTCGGGCGCCGTCTTGGACGCGTTGGCACCGGCCTTCGTCGGCGCAGGCACGACGGCCGTCTTCGCCTTGTCGAGGCGCACCGCTTCCGCGGACTTGGCGGCTGTCGCCTTGGTTCCCTTGGCGGACGGGGCGGCTGCGCCCGGCCGGGCGGCCGGATTCGCGGTGACGGACTTGCCTGCCGGTGCGACGGCACTGCGGGCCGGCGCAGCCGGCTTGGCCGTCTTCGGCGCTGCCGCCTTTTCCGACTTGACCACGGCCTTCGCCGCAACCTTTACCGGCTTGGCCGACTTTTCCGGCTTCGCCGGCTTGGCTGCGGGCCGCGCGTTGCGCGCCACCTTGGCGGCGGTCGACGGGGTCCGGGTCACAGCGGTCTTTGCCTTGGCTGCGGGAGTTGCCTTCTTGGTCACCATGCTTGCCTGCCTCGATTACGCGTCGTTGAGATGCCCTGGGCCCATGGCCGGCGGGTCACGAAACCTGTTGGTGCATCCTGGTCGATTGAAAACTGTCACGGCTGTCGCGCCGACCCCGGCGCCCGGGCAATCCCCCGAGCATCGCTGCCGACATGCGAGCGTTCGTGCCTGCGGTTGCACGTCGCCTGTGGCGAAGCGTGCTGCACGACCTCAACGCATTCAAAGCCGTCCTGCTCCGCCTATCGAGGCGTGAGCCGATTGCGGCGCCTGCAAGCGGTGGAATGCCATCGTCAACGCGCGGCCCGCTGCGCCAGCACGCCCCTGCGTCCGACGGCTTCTGCGAGCCGAGGATGGGGCGGAGTCTGCCGAAGACCCCGGTCGGGGGTCGTTTTCCAGCAAGCGCACATTCTAGCAGTTGCTCAGCCATCCACCGCGCCGCTGCCTCGCGGCATTGCCTTCAGGGAAATACGGCGTTCCGACAACTCGCGGATCCGCAGCTTGGTTTCGTCGTTCAGCGTTCCCTGGACCAGCGCCGTCAGCTCGAGTTCCACCCGGCGAAGTTCGAGGGTGGCAAAGCCGGCGGCCAGATCGGCACGGGCGGCGGCAGCGTCCTCGCTGACTGACAGGTCGAGCGCCGCCAGGCCGCGATAGGTCTGCGCGAACTCGCTATCCGCCAACAACTCGAGCAGCGCGCCGCTGGAGGTGCCGGCACCGCCCGTGGCCGCGCGCCAGACCTCGGCGATCTGGCGGTCGATCGGCTCGATGCTTTCGAGCGACTCGGCGGCGATCTGCGCGTTGAACTCACGCGCCAGGTCGGGAAACGAGATCAGATGACGCAGGATGCGCGCCTTCAGGTCGCCGGCAGAGCGGGTGCGACCGGCGCGGCGGCCCGCATCGGCGCTGCGCTCGGGCAGGCGCCGCCATTTCTTCAGGCCGAACAGCGACTCGATGTCGTCCATCGCGGTGCGCGCGGCGCCGGCCAATTCACGCACCAGCTGAAGCCGCAGCGCGCCAGGCTGCATCGACTCGAGCAGCGGCTGCGCTTCGGCCAGCAGCGCGGCGCGATCCTCGGCTTCGTCGAGATTGCGCCCTTCGGCCAGCGTCCGCGCGAACCAGCGCGACAGCGGCAGCGCGCGCGACAACTCGTCCTCGAATGCGCCGGCGCCATGCGCCTTGATCAGGCTGTCAGGGTCCTCGCCCTCGGGCAGCAGCAGGAAGCTGGCGCGCTTGGCCTCGGTGATCACCGGCAACGCCGCCTCCAGCGCGCGGCGCGCCGCCTTGCGGCCGGCGGCGTCGCCATCGAAGGCGAAGATCACGTGATCAGTCAGTCGCAGCAGGGTCGTCACGTGCTGGGCGGTGACCGCGGTGCCAAGTGCCGCCACCGACTCGCCGAACCCGGCCTGCGCGAGCTGGATCACGTCCATGTAGCCCTCGCAGACGATCACGCGCTTGCGCTGCCGGATCGCCTCCTGCGCCTCGAACAGGCCGTACAGCTCCTGCCCCTTGTGGAACACCGGCGTCTCTGGCGAGTTCAGGTACTTGGGCTCGCCCGCGCCCATGATGCGGGCGCCGAAGCCGATCACCGCACCCCGCCGGTTGCGGATCGGAAACATCACGCGGCCGCGGAAGCGGTCGTAGCGCTTGCCCTCGTCGCCGATGATGACGAGCCCGGCCTCGGCCAGCTTCGGATCCTCGTAGCTCTCGACGGCGGCCTTCAGCGGCTGCCACGCATCGGGCGCATAACCGAGCGCGAAGCGCGCCGCCGTCTGCCCGGTGACGCCACGACCCTTCAGGTAGTCGATCGCCGCGTTGCTGGTCTTCAGTTCGCGGCGGTAGAAGTCGGCGGCGCGCGCCAGCAGATCGGTGAGGCCACGGCTGCGCTGCGCGGCATCGCGGTCGGCGCGCACATCCTCGGGCACCGTCATACCCGCCTGCTGCGCCAGTTCGTGGATCGCCTCGACGTAGGTCAGCCCGCGCTGGTCCATCAGGAAGCCGATGGCGCTGCCATGCGCACCACAGCCAAAGCAGTGATAGAACTGCTTGGCCGGACTGACGGTGAACGAGGGTGTCTTCTCGCCGTGAAACGGGCATAGGCCGAGGAAGTTCTGGCCGCCTTTTTTCAACTGCACGAAGCGGCCGACGACGTCGACGATGTCGACGCGTGCCAGCAGGTCCTGGATGAAGCCCTGCGGGATCATGCGAACGCTGCCGTTGCAGTCGAGGGCGGGCGGATTCGAGCGGGCGGCACAGGGGCTGGGCGCGAACCGTGCGCTCAGCCCGCCAGCCGGCGCTTGACCAGCGCTGAGGCAGCGCCCATGTCGGCGCGCCCGGCGATGCGCGGCTTCAGGATCGCCATCACCTTGCCCATGGCCGCCGCGCCCTGCCCGGCAGCGCCGGGCACGGCGGCGATCGCGGCATCGACCTCGGCGTCGAGTTCGGCGGCATCGAGTTGCTTCGGCAGATAGTCCTGCAGCACCGCAAGTTCGAAACGCTCCTTGTCCACCAGGTCGGTCCGGCCGGCCTGCTCGAACTGGGCAATCGAATCGCGCCGCTGCTTGATCAGTTTGTCGAGGATCGACAGGATCGCCGCGTCATCGGCCTCGGTCCGCTCGTCGACCTCCTTCTGCTTGATCGCCGCCTGCAGGAAGCGGATCGCGCCCAGGCGCGGCGCATCCTTGGCGCGCATCGCCGTCTTCATGTCTTCGGTCAGTTGTTGCTTGAGCGACATGCTGCCTCCTGGCTACACGACCCCGACGCAGCGCCGAGGCCAGAAAACGAAAGCGCGCCCGGAGGCGCGCTTGTCAGACTGCAATGCCCGCCTGCTGCGCCGGGCAGAAGGAGCCCGCAGGCTCAGTACATCTTCTTGGGCAGCATCTGGCTGCGCAGGCGCTTGTAGTGGCGCTTCACCGCAGCCGACTTCTTGCGCTTGCGCTCGGCCGTGGGCTTCTCGTAGAACTCGCGCGCCCGCAGTTCGGTCAGCAGACCGCTCTTCTCGATCGTGCGCTTGAAGCGGCGCAGCGCAACTTCAAACGGCTCGTTTTCCTTGACGCGAATGGTAGGCATGCAAATCCTGAATGGGCTGGGTGTTCTCGAGCATGAAGCGCAGGCGTGGGACGAATTGTTTCGTGCCCCGGCTGGGGTATCGGATTCGACCGGGGGGTGACCCCTTCGGAATTCCGAAATCCAGCAACCCTGACGGAAAGCCCGCGAGTGTACGCCAGGTCCCGGTGCCGCCGCAAGCCGGTGTCGGGCCGGCCACAGGTCATGGGCGGCCACCCCTAAACTGACGCTTTCCGACCTCTGACGCCCAGCGCCCACCCTGCCCGTGCTGATCCTCGGCATCGAGACATCGTGCGACGAAACCGGTCTGGCCCTGTACGACGCGGCCGACGGGTTACTGGCGCACGCGCTGCATTCGCAGGTCGACATGCATCGCGCCTACGGCGGCGTGGTGCCGGAACTGGCCTCGCGCGACCACATTCGGCGCGTGCTGCCGCTGCTGGACGCCTGTCTGGCGCAGGCGGGTCGCCGCAAGCAGGACATCGATGCGATCGCGGTGACGGTGGGCCCCGGGCTGGCGGGCGCACTGCTGGTGGGCGCCAGCATCGGCCATGCACTCGGCTGGGCGCTGGGCAAGCCGGTCGTCGGCGTGCATCACCTCGAAGGCCATCTGCTGTCGCCGCTGCTGGCCGATCCGGCCCCCGACTTCCCGTTCGTGGCGCTGCTGGTGTCGGGAGGCCACACGCAACTGATGCGGGTCGGCGCCGTCGGTGACTACACGCTGCTGGGCGAGACGCTGGATGATGCCGCCGGCGAGGCCTTCGACAAGACCGCGCAGTTGCTGGGCCTGGGCTATCCCGGGGGCCCTGCGGTGTCGCACCTGGCGCAGTTCGGCACGCCGGGCGCCGTCAGCCTGCCGCGACCGCTGCTGCACTCGGGCGACCTGAACTTCAGCTTCAGCGGCCTGAAGACCGCCGTGCTGACCGCGGTGCGGCGCATCGACAACACCTGCGAGCAGCCGCGGGCGGACATCGCACTGGCATTCGTCGACGCGGCGGTCGACGTGCTGGCCAGCAAGGCGATGGCCGCACTTCGTCAGACCGGCATGCGTCGTCTGGTCGTGGCCGGCGGCGTGGGCGCCAACCGGCAGTTGCGCGAGCGCCTGGCAGCAGACGCGCAGCGCGACGGCATCGAACTGTTCTTTCCGCCGCTCGACCTGTGCACCGACAACGGCGCGATGATCGCCCGTGCCGGTCTGGCGCGCCTGAACCAGCCGCAGACCGGTGGCCGCTTTGCAGTCCGGCCGCGCTGGAACCTTGCGGAAGCCGGCGCGCTGCCCTGACCGCGTCACCGGCGCGCGCGGGCATCCGCGCACGTCCCGCGTCCCTGATGAAGTGTCCGGGCTAGCGCGCGCCGCCCGCGGACTTCGCACCGATCTTCCGCTCGTTACCTGCCATCAGGTTGGCGATGTTCTGGCGATGGCGAAGCACCAGCAGCAGTGCCATCAGCGCAACCGCGGCCAGCACGCCGTCGATGCCCCCAATCGCCGCCTGCACGAACGGTGATACGACCGCCGCGCAGATCGATGCCGCCGACGAATAGCGGAACAGTACGGCGACCAGCAGCCAGAGCCCGCATGCGGCCAGCCCCAGCCAAGGGTTGATCAGCCACAGCACGCCAAGAAAGGTCGCTACCCCCTTGCCGCCCTGAAACCGGAAGAACACCGGATACAGGTGGCCGATGAAGGCGGCCGCGCCAGCCCATGCAGCGGTAGCCTCGCCCAGCCCGAACTGCGGTCCGAAGTGGCGCACCAGCCAGACCGCGAGCGCACCCTTGAGCGCATCGCCGAGCAGGGTCAGCAGCGCGGCCGCCTTGCTGCCGCTGCGAAGTACGTTGGTGGCACCGGGATTTCCGGAGCCGTAGCTGCGCGGGTCAGCAAGCCCGAACAGCCGGCTCACGACCACGGCGAACGACACCGAACCCAGCAGATAGCCGCCCAGCAACGCCGCCAGCAGCGCCAACGGTTCGATCAGCGTAGGGGTCAACATGCGAAAGTCTCCTCAGGGTTCGGGACGCTGCGGTCAGCACTTCGCGCAGACGACGCATCCTCAGTGTGCCAAGCCGCGGCAGCCGCCGCGTCGCGATCGCAGGCCGAGGCGCTGCACGCGATCATTCGACCAGCGCGCAGTCGACCGGCTGCGCTCGCAACTGCGTTGTCAGCACCGCCGGGTCGATGCTCACCAGATAGCCGCGCCGACCGCCATTGATGTAGATGCGCTCGAGCGCGAGCACGCTGCGCTCGACGAACACCGGCAGCGGCTTGCGCGTGCCGAAAGGCGAGGTGCCGCCCACCTGGTAGCCGCTGTGGCGTTGCGCCACCTCGGGCGCACAGGGCTCGATCCGCTTGCGGCCCGTCTGGCGCGCCAGGTTCTTGGTCGACACCTTGCGGTCGCCGTGCATCAGCACGATCAGCGGCCGGCCCGATTCGTCTTCCATCACCAGCGTCTTGACGACCGCATGCTCGTTGACACCGAGCGACGCCGCCGACACCGCGGTGCCGCCATGCTCGACGTAGTCATACACATGCTCGCCGAAAGCCACGCCCTGGCGGCGCAGCCACTGCGTGGCGGGCGTTTCCGAGACGTGCGCAGCGCGAGCCATCGGTCAGCCGCGCGGGTGATGGCGCGCGTGCAGCGACTTCAGCCGCTCGCGCGCCACATGCGTGTAAATCTGGGTGGTCGAGATGTCGGCATGGCCGAGCAGCATCTGCACCACGCGCAGGTCGGCACCGTGATTCAGCAGATGGGTGGCGAATGCGTGCCGCAGGCCGTGCGGCGACAGTGGCGCGGCAATCCCCGCGACCTGCGCGTATCGCTTGATGAGTTTCCAGAACATCTGGCGCGTCATGGCGCCGCCGCGCTGGGTGACGAACACCGCATCATCGCTGCGGCCAGCCAGCAGCGCGGGCCGGCCTTCGTGCAGATAGCGCTCGCACCAGCGCCGCGCCTCCTCGCCCAGCGGCACCACGCGCTCCTTGCTGCCCTTGCCCATCACGCGTACCAGCCCATCGACCAGCGACAGTTCGATCAGCCGCAGACCCACCATCTCGGAGACGCGCAGACCGGTGGCGTACAGCAGTTCGAGCATCGCCCGGTCGCGCAGCCCGAGAGGCTGGTCCACCGCCGGCGCGTCAAGCAGCGCCTCGACCTGAGCCTCGTTGAGTGTCAGCGGGTAGCGCGCCGGACGGTGCGCCGCCGACAGCCGCAACGTCGGGTCGGCCGTCACCTTGCCTTCACGCAATGCCCAGCGATAGAAGCGCCGGAAGCAGGCAAGCCGGCGATTGGCGGTCGACGCACGCGACGCTGCGTGCTGGCTGGCGAAGAAGTCCTGCAGGTCCGCCTCGCTTAGCGCGATCAGCGCGCAGCCGGGCCGGTGCATGGCGAGCGCCCCCAGATCGCGGCGGTAGGCTGCCAGCGAGTTGGGGGCTAGACCGTCTTCCAGCCAGAGCGCGTCGATGAACGCGTCGACATTGACATCGGCAGCAGCACCGGGGGCGCGCATGCGCGCCCCCTGCGAGGCCACCGGTCGCCCGGCAGCGTGCTGCATCGTCACGCGACGGCCGGCAGCGATCAGCCGCCGACCAGCGCCTTCTTCAATGCGCCGTCGACCGGCTTGTCGCCAATCCAGATCCGCAGCACCGCTGCGAAGAAGTCATCGCCCGGAATCGCCGTGCCGCGCGGCTGGCCGTTGACCAACACCCGCGTGCCTGCCTCGGGCGTGAACTCGAAGTGGATCAGGTCGCCCTTCTTGGCTTCGCCGACCGCCTTCAGGTTCGCATTGAGCGCGTCGACCTGGCCCTTGAAGCCCGCCAGTTGCTGCTCGGTCAGGTTGGCCTTCAGGCCGTCGTTCAGCGCACCGGCGAACGAGTCTGCATCCACGTTGCGCAGCATGCCGATCGCAACCCGGCGGGGGCCCTTCTGCGCAAGCAGCGCTGCCGCGGAGTTGGCCTTTTGCGGAACGTACAGGCCGGCGGCATAAACCTTGAACACGGCGCGGGTGCGGATACCGGCGCCGTTCAGTTGAAGTGCGGTGCCGCCCACCTGAACCGTGGGCTCGAACTTCACGCCCTCGATCTCGACCGTCTGGGCGGCGACCCCGCCGGATAGCAACGACAGCGACGCGATGGCCAGCAGGCGAAGAAAGTGACTGCGATTCATGAAAGTCTCCTCAAGAAATGTGTTTCGTTGTTGGAGCGATGGACCAGACAAACAGCAACCGAAGCGTCGGACGATACGGCGGACGACATCAACCCGCGAGGATGCCTTTCTTCAGATCTGCATCAGCCGGCTGCGGACCCAGCCAAACGCGCAGCACCGCGTTGTAGAAGTCCTCGCCCGCGATCGATGGCACACGCGGCACCGAGTTTTTCATCAACCGGGCGCCATCCTCCGGCGTGTAATCCCAGCTCATGTGGTCGGATCGGCGCGCCAGCACCATCCGGCTGATGATCGTCGACAGCGTCTCCCACTGCTCTTTCCACACCGCCAACTGGGCCGGCGCGTAGTGCTTGCGCATGCCGGCATCGAGCGAGGTCAGGAACAGCTCAGCCTCGACTTCGCGCACGAAGCGCAACGCCATTCGCCGCGGGCCCGTCTGCGACAGCAGGACCTCGGGGTCGGAGCTGCGCTGCGGCACATAAAGCGCCGCCACGTAGATCGGAAGATAGAAGCGGCGGCGCACACCGATGCCGTTGAGCACGAGATCCGCGCCCCCCAGCCGAACGCTGCCCTCGAAGCGGAAGCCTTCGACTTCCCGCAGTTGCCCCCATGCCGCCGGAACGCCCGCAGCCAAGGCCGCGGCACTGCCCAGGCCCGCGAGCGCGCTACGCCGGGTCCATCTCATTGACTGACTCATGCGACCGCCTTGCCCAGACCCTTGGGCATCGGGAACACGACACTTTCCTGTACGCCATCGAGCGGCCGAACGCTGCGTGCACCGATCGCCTTCAGACGATCGAGCAACTGATTGACGAGCAGTTCGGGGGCCGACGCACCGGCGGTCACACCGACCCGCGACTTGTCCGCGATCCATGCCGGATCGAGGTCGTCGGCGCTGTCCACCAGATAGGCCGGCACGCCATGGCGCTCCGCGACCTCGCGCAGCCGGTTCGAGTTGGAACTGGACCGGCTGCCGATCACGATCACCACGTCGACCTGCGGCGCCATGAACTTGACCGCATCCTGGCGGTTCTGCGTGGCGTAGCAGATATCCGCCTTCTTCGGCCCCTCGATATGCGGGAAACGTGCCTTCAGTGCAGCCACGACGGCGGCGGCATCGTCCAGCGACAGCGTGGTCTGGGTGACGTAGGCCAGCTTCAGCGGGTCCCGCACCTGCAGGCTCTGCACATCGTCGACCGTCTCGACCAGATGCATGCCCTGGTCCGACTGCCCCATCGTGCCCTCGACTTCCGGGTGGCCCGCGTGACCCACCATCACGATCTCGAGCCCCTGCGCACGCATCTTGGCCACTTCGACATGCACTTTGGTGACGAGCGGGCAAGTGGCGTCGAATACGTTGAGGCCACGCTCGCGCGCCTCGTCCTGGACGGCACGCGAAACACCATGGGCAGAAAAGATGACGGTGCTGCCGGCAGGCACGACGTCGAGCGAGTCGACGAACACCGCACCCTTGGCGCGCAGGTCGTTGACCACGTAGGTGTTGTGGACGATTTCATGACGCACATAGATCGGTGCGCCATGCAGTGCAATTGCACGCTCGACGATCTCGATCGCGCGGTCGACGCCGGCGCAAAACCCGCGCGGCTGTGCGAGCAGAACATCCATTCAGAGCACTCCAATGATCTGCGCGCTGAAGCGCAGCGGCAGGCCGGCCAGCGGATGATTGAAATCGACCACGACCTGCGATTGATCCAGGCTCTTGAGCACGCCAGACACCCGCATCCCCTCGTCCGAGTTGAACTCGACAATGTCACCGGCAACATACTCGGTCTGCGGATCGGCATGCGCGTCGAACGTCGCGCGCGCCAGCGTCTGCACCAGGTCCGGATGACGCTGCCCATAGGCATCGCCGGCAGACAGCTCGAACTGCGCCTGCGCACCCTCATCGAGCCCCACCAGCCGCGCCTCGATGGCCGGCGCGAGCTGACCACTGCCGATCTGCAAGGTGGCCGGGCGCGAGGTCAGCGTGCTGACGACCTCGCGCTCCTCGCCGTCGGTGACAACCGCGAGCCGATAATGCAGAGTGACGTGTGAGCCGGTTTCGACGCGGGCCATGGGTGCCTGCCGCAAAACCGGGATTCTATCGAAGGGGCAACGCATGGCCATCAAGGATTGGCCCCAATCAGAGCGGCCGCGGGAACGGTTGCTGACTCAGGGCGCGGCCGCGCTGTCGGACGCCGAACTGCTGGCGATCTTCCTGCGCGTCGGCGTGACCGGCCGCTCGGCGCTCGACCTCGCGGGTGACCTGCTGGTGCAGTTCAAGGGCATCAACGCGTTGTTTGCGTCTTCCGTCGCGGAGTTCACCCGGATCAAGGGTCTGGGCGAAGCCAAGTACGTGCAATTGATGGCGGCGCATGAACTGGCGCGGCGTGCGCTGGTCGAGCAGTTGCACCGCGAGGAATTGCTCAACTCGCCCGGCCGCGTGCGCGACTACCTGAAGCTGCATCTGGGCCATCTGCCGCACGAGGTGTTCATGGCGCTGTTCCTTGACGCCCAGAACCGGCTGATCGCCGCCGAGGAGTTGTTCCGCGGCACGTTGACCCAGACCAGCGTCTACCCGCGCGAGGTGGTCAAGCGGTCGCTGCATCACAATGCCGCCGCGGTGGTGTTCGCCCACAATCACCCGTCAGGCGTGGCCGAGCCCAGCCAGGCTGACGAACTGCTGACCCGCGCGCTGATGCAGGCGCTGCAGCTCGTTGACGTACGGGTGCTCGACCACCTGATCGTCGCGCGCGGCTGCACGACCTCGTTTGCCGAGCGCGGCCTGATCTGACCCCTGCTTGCTGTTGCCACGCCCCCCATGAATTCCGTCTCCGACATCGACACCCCCGCCGCCGTGGTGGACATCCGCCGCATGCAGGCCAACATCGACCGCATGCAGCAGCGGATGAACCAGCTGGGCGTGGCCTTCCGCCCCCATGTGAAGACCTCGAAATGCTTGCCGGTGGTCGAGCGTCAGTTGGCGGCCGGCGCCCGCGGCATCACGGTCTCCACGCTCAAGGAGGCCGATCAGTTCTTCGCCGCCGGGATCACCGACATCCTGTACGCGGTCGGTATCGTGCCCGGGCGTCTGCCGCAGGCGCTGGCGCTGCGGCGGCGCGGCTGCGACCTGAAGCTGATCACCGACAGCGTCGAGGCCGCGCAGGCCATCGTCGACTACGGCCAGGCGCAGGCCGAGTCGTTCGAGGTCTGGGTTGAGATCGACGCCGACGGTCATCGCTCCGGCGTGCCGCCCGAGTCGGAAACCCTGATCGACGTCGGCCGCAGGCTCCACGATGGCGGCATGCGCCTGGGCGGCGTGATGGCCCATGCCGGCGCCAGCTACGACTGCAATACGCCCGACGCGCTGCGCGCGATCGCCGAGCAGGAGCGGGCAGCAACGGTGCGCGCAGCCGAGCGCCTGCGGCAGGCGGGGCTGCCCTGCGCGGCCGTCAGCGTCGGCTCCACGCCGACCGCGCTGTCGGCGCAGTCGCTGGCCGGCGTCACCGAGGTGCGAGCGGGCGTCTACGTGTTCTTCGACCTCGTCATGCACAACACCGGCGTGTGCAGCCTCGATGAGATCGCGCTGTCGGTACTCACCACGGTGATCGGCCACCAGCGAGACAAGGGCTGGGCGATCGTCGATGCGGGCTGGATGGCCATGAGTCGCGACCGCGGAACCCAGAAGCAGCGACGCGACTTCGGCTATGGCCAGGTGTGCACCGAAGACGGCGCGCCGATCGACGGCTATCTGCTGGAAAGCGCCAACCAGGAACACGGCATCCTGTGCCGCGCCGAGGGTGTGGACGCCGACATCGCCTCGCGCTTCCCGGTAGGCACCCGGCTGCGCATCCTGCCGAACCACGCCTGCGCCACCGGCGCCCAGCACCCGGTCTACGAGGCGATCCTCGATGACGGGCAGACCGCGCACTGGCCGCGCTTCTACGGCTGGTGAGGACACGGCGCGCCCGCCATCCACCCTCACACGGCCAGGAGACCAACAGTGAAGTCGCAAGCGATCGAACGCATCAATCCGGCGACCAACGCAGCGCCGGGCGGGCACTACTCGCACGGCACCGTGGCCGGTGGCCTCGTGTTCGTATCGGGCCAGTTGCCGATCACGACCGCCGGGCAGCGGATGGTGGACGCGAGTTTCGCCGAGCAGGCCAGGCAAACCCTCGCCAATGTCAGGGCGGTCCTCGACGCCGCCGGAAGCAGCATCGCGCAGTTGATTCAGGTACGCGTCTACGTCGACGACCTCCGGCACTGGCCCGAATTCGACGCGATTTACGCCGAGTGGGCGGGGGCGAATCGTCCGTGTCGCGCCGTGGTGCCTGCTGGCGCTTTGCACTACGGACTGAAGATCGAAATCGAGGCCGTGGCCCTGGCGCCCGACGCCTGACCGGTCCCCGCGGGAGCGGACGCGTCAGCCGGCCGGGCGGCCTCCGGGCCGCCTGTTTGGCCCCGCACCCGGATTTCTTCTATACTCGCGGACTTTGCGCTTGATCCCGGCCGGTTTGCCGGCGTTGCGACACATGCTGCCTTGCGCCTCGCGCGATCGCAGCACCTGCCCGGAGTTGGGCAGGTCGCAGGAACATCAAGGGTCCGGCGCGGCCACACAATCTGATAGGAGTCTCGCGATGGCACGTGTATGTCAGGTCACCGGCAAGAAGCCGATGGTGGGCAACAACGTCTCGCACGCCAATAACAAGACCAAGCGCCGCTTCCTGCCTAATCTGCAGTACCGGCGCTTCTGGGTCGAGAGCGAGAACCGCTGGGTGCGGCTGCGGCTGACCAATGCGGCGCTGCGCACGATTGACAAGAACGGCATCGACGCCGTGCTCGCGGATCTGCGCGCACGCGGCGAAGCCGCCTGAGCCCCCGGGCAACTGAAGGAGTCGCATCATGGCCAAAGGCGCCCGCGAAAAGATCAAGCTGGAATCCACGGCCGGCACCGGCCACTTCTACACGACCTCGAAGAACAAGAAGACCACCCCCGAAAAGCTGGCCTTCATGAAGTTCGATCCGGTCGCGCGCAAGCACGTCGAGTACAAGGAAACGAAGCTCAAGTAAGCGGCGGCTCGTATGCTCAACAAAAAGCCCGGCACTGCCGGGCTTTTTGTTGAGCCTCGGGCACTCTTGGCTAGCGCGAAGGCGCCGGTGCGTAACTGCGAATGCGCAGCGCGGCGTTCTGAAGCACCTGATTGCCGCTGGACTCGGCCCGTGCAATCCAGTCCTGCAGGTGCGCGAGCATCTGCTCTCGCGACGTGGCCGACTTGTCCCAGGTGGCCAGCAGTTCCGAGCGCATGTCCACCATCGTCTTGATCGCGCGGCTCTGGCTCAGCACCTCGCGCAGCGTCTGCTGCTCGGCCGGTGGCAGCGCGTTCACGTCATCCTTGCGAAGCCAGCGGCGCAGCGCGCCGAAACGCTGCTGGTCGGCCGCCGACAACCGCATCTTGGCGAGCTCTTCGGCATAGGCACGGCGCAGGTCGCGGGTGTATCGCGCCAGCAGGTCGTAGCGATAGGCAATCACGGCCTGAAGCGTATCGAGGTCAATCCGGCCCTTGGGCGAATCCAGTTCCCGCGGCACCGGTGCCACCCGCAGCACCTTGGCCAAGCCGAGCGTCTCCAGCACGCGGATGTACAGCCAGCCGATATCGAACTCGAACCACTTTGAGGACAGCTTGGCCGAGGTCGGGAAGGTGTGATGGTTGTTATGCAGTTCCTCGCCGCCAATCAGGATGCCCCACGGCGAGATGTTGGTGCTGGCATCGGCCGCGTCGAAGTTGCGGTAACCCCAGAAGTGACCAATGCCGTTGATGACGCCCGCCGCGAAGAACGGAATCCACATCATCTGCACGCCCCAGACCGCCAGGCCGGCCCAGCCGAACAGCGCCAGATCGATACCCAGCATGATGCCGCAGCCTTGCCAGATGAAACGCGAGTAAATGTTTTTCTCGACCCAGTCGTTGGGCGTGCCGTGGCTGTAGCGGGTCAGCGTGTCCTGATTCTCGGCCTCGGCCATGTACAGCTCGGCGCCCTGCCACAACACCTTCTTCAGGCCGCGCGTCTGCGGGCTGTGCGGGTCGTCCGGCGTTTCGCACTTGGCGTGATGCTTGCGGTGAATCGACACCCACTCGCGCGTCTGCATGCCGGTGGTCAGCCACAGCCAGAGTCGGAAGAAGTGACTCGGGATCGGATGCAGATCGAGCGCCCGATGCGCCTGCGAGCGATGCAGGAAGATCGTGACCGCAGCGATCGTGATGTGGGTCAGGACAAGCGCGGCGATGACAATCTGCCACCAGGCCAGATCGAGCAGACCGCCGTCCATGAAATACAGGAAATACATCGGGACTCCATGGGCGCCGCCGTCATCGCAGCAGCACTCGTCAGGGGCCTGCGCCGGCAAATCCGGCACCTGAACCCGGGCTCCTCAGCCTGTTCCCATTGTACGCGGCAGGGCCGGTGCCGCCAGCCCGGTTGGCACTGCGGTCAGGCAGGGCCTGGCGGCCGCCCGGGGCGGCTGGCCACGGTGATGCCAGCTGCCCGGAATCGTGCGAGCACGGCCTGCGCAACCGCCGACAGCGCGGCCAGACGCTCGTCGTCGGTGCCCTGCTGCAACGCGAAGCCCACTTCGAGCTCGAGGCCTTCGGCGTGAAAGCCGAGAAGCAACGCCGTCGGCGCCGGCGTGGCCTGCACCCGCGCGTTTTCGCTCGCCGCCTCTTCCATCAGGCGCAGTGCCAGCGGCAGGTCCGCTTCGAAGGCGATCGCTGCCTTGACCACCTGACGGGCCGGCCGATCCGCCACCGAGTGATTGGTGACCGGCTGCGCCACCAGCATCTCGTTGGGCACGATGGCCTCGGCGCCATCGGCCGCGCGCACGACCGTGTAGCGCGTGTTGATCTGGGTCACCACGCCCTGGTAGCGGTCGACCGTGATGCGGTCGCCAATGCGCAGGCTGCGGTCGAACAGGATGATGAAGCCGCTCACGTAATTGCTGGCGATCCGCTGCAAGCCCAGGCCAAGGCCGACGCCCAGTGCGCCGCCGAACAGCGACAGCACGGTCAGGTCGATGCCGACCAGCGACAGCGCGACAAGCACGGCCAGCAAAACGAGCAGCGCGCGCAGCACGCGAGACAGGATCGCGCGAAGATTGCGGTCGACCGAGGTCATCCGCATCAGTCGTTCTTCAAGCGCGGCACCGAGCCACAGCGCGCCGATCAGGGTGACGACGATCGACAGCAGCCCGGTCAGCAGTACCCACAACGACACGCCGCCCTTGCCCAGCGGCAGCGAGGTCGATTCCAGCCAGTTCACCACCGCACCGAGCGAGCCGGTCACATACAGGGCGAAGACCAGCCAGATGGCAGCGGCAATCGCTCGCTCCCAGACGACCAGCAGCGCGACACCCCGGAAGACGCGCCGCAGTACATAGACGAGCAGCCGAATCGCCGCCATGGCGGCAAACAGCGTCATCGCGATTCGCAGCAGGCCGAGGTCGGTACTGGATTGCACGATGCCGCCGATACGCAGACCGGCCTCGCCGAGCCAAAGCATGACCTGGGTCACCAGCGGGAAGGCAAGCCGCCGTACGCCTTCGATCGAGAAACGTAACGCGTCGATTGGACGACCCGCCGGAACCGTATCGGTGGGGGCAGACGCGGAGGCGACCCTCGCCTCCGTACGGCGCGCGACCCAGCGTGCTGCGATGGCGCCGATGGCAATCGCCGCGGCGATCACCGCGAGCGATGCGATCTGGTGCGGCCGCGACAGGCCGACGGCGAGCGCCTCGATCAGCTCAGCGATCGGCGCCTCCTTCATGCCCGCCCCGCCGAAGCGCGGCGCCGCTCCAGCACCGCGCCGAAGAAACCATCGGTCCCATGCAGATGCGGCAGCATCACGAAGTACGGCGCGAAGCGGTCTGCATCGTCGATGACGATGCCCTGCTGCGCCAGCACGTCCGCCGCCGGCACCGCAACGAACTCCGGATGCTCATGCAAGAAGCGCTCGATGACCTGCTGGTTCTCGACGGACAGCAGCGAGCAGGTGGCGTAGACGAGGCGACCGCCCGGCCGGACCAGCCGTGCCGCCGCCCGCAGCACGCTGTGCTGGACGGCATTGACGCGCTCGAGTTCGGCCTCGTCGAAACGCCACTTCAGGTCCGGATTGCGCCGCAGCGTGCCGCTGCCCGAGCACGGCGCATCGACCAGAACGCGGTCGATCTTCCCGGCCAGCCGCTTGACCTTCGGGTCGTTCTCGCTGGCAATGGCGGCCGGATGCACGTTCGACAGGCCGCTGCGCTTCAGGCGCGGGCCAAAGCCGGCCAGGCGCTTGGCATGGATGTCGAACGCGTAGATGCGCCCGCTCGATCGCATCAGGCTGCCCAGCGCGAGCGTCTTGCCGCCGGCGCCTGCGCAAAAATCGACCACCATCTCGCCGCGCCGCGGCGCCAGCAGGCGCGCGATCAACTGGCTGCCCTCGTCCTGCACCTCGACCAGGCCGTCGCGATAGACGCCCCAGCGCGTCAACGCCGGCTTCTCGGTCAGGCGGATGCCTTCCGGCGAATAGTGGGTCGGCATCGCGTCGATCGGCGCATGCTCGCGCGTGCCCGAGCGCAGTTCCGCCAGCACCTGATCGCGGTCCGCCTTCATTCCATTGACCCGCAGGTCGAGCGGTGCGGCCTCGGTCATCGCGCCGAACAAGGTCTCGGCATCGGGGTACTGCTCCACGATCTTCGCGTAAAGCCACAGCGGCAACTCGGCGCGTACCGCGCCAGGCACCGTGCGCAGGTCGAGCGCGAGGGCGTTGCTGACCGCGCGCTGGTCGCCGCGCAGTTCGCGCGGGCCGAGTGCGTCGAGCCCGTGCTGGCGCGCCAGCGTGACCAGCGCCGCCAGCCGCGGCGCACGCGCAATGGGCGCCGGCTGCAGCATCCACTTCAGCGTGGCGTAGTGACGCAGCGCGTGGAAGCAGGCCTCGGCAATCAGGCTGCGGTCGCGACTGCCGAGCGTCGGATGCTCTTTGAAGAAGCGCGACATGATCGCGTCGGCCGGTCCATCGAACCGCAGCACGGCGCCGAGCAGCCAGGACAGGTGATCGACCACCACCGGGCCGAGTCGCGGCTCGTAGGGTGCACGGTATTCGTTCTGATCGCGCGGCACCCCCGACTCATCGGACTCGCGCCGCTCGCGCGATGGGCGCGAAGCGCGCGCTGCCGTCGGACCGGCATCGTCGCGAGACGGTCCGCGCGGGCGGCGCCCGGCGCTGTCGCCACGGTCACCGCGGCCCGGACGGCCCTGTTCGACGCGCGGGCGCGGGCGCGGCTTGGCCGGCGGCCGCAACGGACTGCGGCGCGTCACCATCCGGCCACCGCCAGCGCGGCATCGCTGCCCGGCGCCACCTCGACATGACCATCGGACCAGCGCAGCGAGCCGTCGAGCAGCATCCGCACGCAGCGCGGCAGCAACTGGTGCTCCTGCTCGAGCACGCGTGCCGCCAGCGTCTCCTCGGTGTCTTCGCTGAGAACCGGCACCACGGCCTGGGCAATGATCGCGCCGCCATCGACCTCGTGCGAGACGAAATGCACGGTCGCACCATGGACGCGCACACCGGCGGCCAGCGCCTGCCGATGGGTCGCAAGCCCGGGGAAGGCCGGCAGCAATGAAGGGTGGATGTTGATCATTCGTCCTCGAAAGCGCTGAACAAAGTCGCGCGTGAGCACCCGCATGAACCCGGCCAGCACCACAAGATGCGGCTGCCAGACGTCGATCGCCTGTGCGAGCGCCGCATCGAACGCGTCTCGCGAATCGAAGCCGCGATGGTCGATCACCCGGGTGGCAACACCCTTTGACGCTGCCAACGTCAGGCCGGCCGCGTCAGACCGGTTGCTGATGACGCCGGCGACCCGCGCGCCCAGCCGGCGCGGCCAGTCCTCGGACTCGGCAGCGGCCAGCAGCGCGGCCAGATTGCTGCCACGGCCGGAGATCAGACAGACGACGTTGCGCGTTGCGTTGGAAGATTCCATGGATCGGTCGATTCTACGCAGTCGCCAACCCGTACCGATGCCCGTCGCAGCGCCAGCGCCGCCGCCGGCGCGTCGCGTGCACGCGCCTCCTTGCCGGCTGCGTGCAATCCGCCGGCCCGACCCCGGCCCGTATAATTTGCGACCCTTGAAGTCATCAACGATGAAGATCTATCGCGGCCTGCCCGCTCCTGATGCACGCGTGCCGACCGCGCTGACCATCGGCAACTTCGACGGCGTGCATCGCGGCCATCAGGCGCTGCTGGCGCGCGTGGTCGCTGCCGCACGCGAACGCGGCCTGCGCCCGGCGGTGATGACCTTCGAGCCGCATCCGCGCGAGTTCTTCACGCCGGCGCAGGCGCCGGCGCGCATCGCCAACCTGCGCGACAAGATCGACCTGCTCGCCTCGGCCGGCATCGAGCACGTGTTCATCCAGCATTTCAACCGCAGCTTCGCGGCACTCGATGCGCAGCAGTTCGTCTCGCGCGTGCTGGTCGAGGGCTGCCAGGTGCGCTGGCTGCTGGTCGGCGACGATTTCCGCTTCGGCGCGCGCCGCGCAGGCGATACCGCGCTGCTGCGCGCGCAGGGCGCGGCGCATGGTTACGAGGTCGCGCAGGTCGACACCGTGCGCGATGACGGTGAGCGCATCTCCAGTTCGGCAGTGCGGGATGCACTGGCGGCGGGCGACATGGCGCGCGCGCAACGCCTGCTCGGCCGGCCCTACGCGATCCGCAGCCGGGTCATGCACGGCGCCAAGCTCGGCCGCAGCATCGGATTTCCCACGCTCAATCTGCGCATCGGCCACGCGCGCCAGACCCGCCGGCCAGCCGTGCACGGCATCTTCGCGGTTCGCGTTCACGGGCTCGATCGGCAGCCGCTCGATGGCGTGGCCAGCGTCGGCCTGCGGCCAACCGTCGACGACTCCGGCCGCTGGCTGCTCGAAGTGCACCTGTTCGACTTCTCGCGCCAGGTCTATGGCAGCCTGGTCAGCGTCGAGTTCGTCCACAAGCTTCGCGACGAAGTCCGCTACGACAGCTTGCCCGAACTGACCGCCGCGATCAGCCGCGATGCCGAGCAGGCGCGCGCCGTGCTCGCCACCGTTTCAGGAGTGCGTAGCGCGCAGGCGACAATCTGACTTTTCCACCGCCGTTCCACCTTGAAGAGCCCGAGGGGGCCAAGGAGATCCACACCATGGCGAATGACGCCAGCAAGCCGGCCGCCGATCCGGCCACCCGCAAGTACCCGCTGAACCTGCCCGAGACGCCGTTTCCGATGCGCGGCGACCTGCCGAAGCGCGAGCCCGGCTGGATCGCAGCCTGGGACGAGGCCCGCCTCTACGAGCAGATCCGTGCCGCCCGCAAAGGAGCGCCGAAGTTCATCCTGCACGACGGCCCGCCGTACGCGAACAACGACATCCACATCGGGCATGCGGTCAACAAGGTCCTGAAGGACATGATCAACAAGTCGAAGATCCTGGCGGGCTTCGACGGTGTCTACGTGCCGGGCTGGGACTGCCACGGCATGCCGATCGAGGTCGAGATCGAGAAGAAGCACGGCCGCAACCTGCCGCGCGCCGAGGTGCAGTCCCGCGCGCGCGCTTACGCGACCGAGCAGATCGCCCGGCAACTGAAGGATTTCAAGCGCCTCGGCGTGCTGGGTCACTGGGACAACCCGTACCGGACCATGACCTTCAAGGCCGAGGCCGACGAGATCCGCGCGCTCGGCCGCATGATGGAGCGCGGCTTCGTCTACCGCGGCCTGAAGCCGGTCAACTGGTGCTTCGACTGCAACTCGGCGCTGGCCGAGGCCGAGGTCGAGTACGCGGACAAGAAGACGCCGATCATCGACGTAGCCTTTGCACTTGCACCCGGCGAGGAGGCACGCGTGGCGGCTGCCTTCGGCGTGGCCAGCCTCGGCAAGCCGGTGGCCACCGCGATCTGGACCACCACGCCGTGGACGATCCCGGCCAACCAGGCGCTCAATCTGCACCCCGAAATCACCTATGCGCTGGTGGAGACCGCTGACCGGCTGCTGATCCTGGCGCGCGACCTGGTCGACAGCTGCCTGGCGCGCTACGGGCTGACGGGCCGGGTGATCGCGCAGGCGGCCGGCACCGCGCTGGAGCGGGTGCGCTTCCGCCATCCGCTGGCCACGCTCGACGCCGGCTTCGACCGCGATTCGCCGGTGTTCCTCGGCACCTACGTGACGGTCGATGCCGGCACCGGCATCGTTCATTCGTCGCCCGCCTACGGTGTCGAGGACTTCGAGTCGTGCAAGTCGTACGGGGTGACCAATGACCAGATCCTCAATCCGGTGCAGGGCGACGGTCACTACGCGAAGGACTTTCCGCTATTCGGTGGCCTGAAGATCTGGGAGGCCAACCCGAAGATCGTCGATGCGCTGCGCGTGGCCGGCTCGCTGCTGCATGCCAGCCAGATGGATCACAGCTACATGCACTGCTGGCGCCACAAGACACCGCTGATCTATCGCGCCGCCAGCCAGTGGTTCGTGCGGATGGACGGCGCCACGCGCGAAAGCGCCGGGGTGATGCAGACCGAGACCGTCGGCGAGACGCTGCGCCAGACCGCGCTGCAGGCGATCGAGGCCACCAGCTTCTACCCGGCCTGGGGCAAGGCGCGGCTGCACGGCATGATCGCCAATCGTCCGGACTGGTGCATCTCGCGCCAGCGCAACTGGGGCGTGCCGCTGCCGTTCTTCCTGCGCAAGAGCGACGGCCAGCTGCATCCGCGCACGCTCGAGCTGCTCGAAGCCGCCGCGCAAAAGGTCGAGCAGGGCGGCATCGAGGCCTGGAGCCGCGCAACCGTCGAGGATTTCCTGCCACCCGAGGAAGCCGCCGAGTACACCAAGATCAACGACATCCTCGATGTCTGGTTCGACTCCGGCACGACCCACCGGACCGTGATGCGCGGTTCCCATTCAGAGGACCTCGGCTACCCGGCCGACCTGTATCTGGAGGGCTCCGACCAGCATCGCGGCTGGTTCCACTCGTCGCTGCTGACCGGCGCCGCGCTCGACGGCCGCGCCCCGTACAAGGGTCTGCTGACGCATGGCTTCACGGTCGATCCGCAGGGCCGCAAGATGAGCAAGTCGCTCGGCAACGTGGTGCGGCCGCAGGAGGTCAGCGACAAGCTCGGCGCCGAGATCATCCGGCTGTGGGTCGCCTCCACCGACTACTCGGGCGAGATGTCGATCGGCGACGAGATCCTCAAGCGCGTGGTCGAAAGCTACCGGCGCATCCGCAACACGCTGCGCTTCCTGCTGGCCAACACCAGCGACTTCGAGATCGGCCGCGACGCAGTGCCAGTCGAGCAGATGCTGGAGATCGACCGCTACGCGCTGGCGCTGACCGCGCAGATGCAGCAGGACATCCTGGCCGGCTACGCGCGCTACGAATTCCATCCGGCGGTGGCGCGTCTGCAGACTTTCTGCTCGGAGGACCTGGGCGCGTTCTACCTCGACATCCTGAAGGACCGGCTGTACACGATGGCGCCTGGCAGCACGGCGCGGCGCTCGGCGCAGACCGCGCTGTGGCACATCACGACCAGCCTGCTGCGACTGATGGCGCCGTTCCTGTCGTTCACCGCCGAGGAGGCGCACGCGATCTTCAGCCCGGGCTCGGCATCGATCTTCACCGGCACCTATCACGAGCTGCCGGGCGTTCAGGGGCACGACGCGCTGCTGTCGCGCTGGACCCTGATCCGCGCGATCCGCGCCGACGTGCAGAAGGAGATCGAAGCCTGCCGCGAGGCCGGCAAGGTCGGCTCGTCGCTGCAGGCCGAGGTCGACCTGCATCTGGCGGGCGAACGGCATGCGGCGCTGGCCTCGCTCGGCGACGACCTGAAGTTCGTCGCGCTGACCAGCCGAGCCACGCTGCATGCGGCCGATGCGGCAGCCGAACGGATCGTCGTGACGCCGACCGCGCACACGAAGTGCGATCGCTGCTGGCACTGGCGCGCCGACGTGGGCGCCGAGGCTGCGCATCCGACGCTATGCGGTCGCTGCGTGACCAACCTGTTCGGCGCCGGCGAAACGCGCCGCGCCGCCTGATCGGGGAGGCGCGCACATGGCCTGGGGCAGTTCCAAGACCTGGTGGCAGAGGCTCGTGCCCTGGGTGTCGCTGGCAGCACTGGTGGTGCTGATCGACCAATTGACCAAGATCGTGATCGAGCGCAGCTTCAGCTTCGGCGAGGTACGCCCGATCACCAGCTTTTTCAACCTGGTGCTCACCTACAACAAGGGGGCGGCGTTTTCGTTTCTGGCCAACGCCAGCGGCTGGCAGGACGAGTTCCTGACCGCGGTCGGCATCGGTGCGTCGCTGTTCATCCTCTACCTGCTGGCGCGGCATGGCACGCAGAAGCTGTTCTCGCTGGCGCTGGCGCTGATCCTGGGCGGCGCCATCGGCAACGTGATCGACCGCATCGCCTATGGCCACGTGATCGACTTCCTGGACTTCCACGTCGCGGGCTGGCACTGGCCGGCGTTCAACGTGGCCGACAGCGCGATCGTCGGCGGCGCCGCACTGCTGATCCTCGATGAACTGTTGCGCGTTCGAAAGTCGAAGTAGTCTTCGTCCCATGGACCTGAGCGGTAGACACCTGATTCTCGGCATGACCGGCGGCATCGCGGCCTACAAGGCCTGCGAGCTGGTGCGACGGCTGCGCGACGCAGGCGCGTCGGTGCGCGTGGTGATGACCCGTGCGGCGCAGGAGTTCGTCACGCCGACCACGATGCAGGCGCTGTCGGGCCAGCCGGTGTTCACCGATCAGTGGGGACTCGAAGGCGGCCGCGTGGACAACGCGATGCCGCACATCGACCTGACGCGCGGCGCCGATGCGATCGTCGTGGCGCCGGCCTCGGCCCACTTCCTGGCCAGGACGGCGCAAGGGCTGGCCGACGACCTGCTTTCCACGCTGGTGCTGGCGCGCACCTGTCCGCTGCTGGCGGCACCGGCGATGAACGTCGAGATGTGGTCGAACCCGGCCACGCAACGCAACGTGCACCTGCTGCGCAGCGACGGTGTGGTGCTGCTGGGCCCCGGCGAAGGCGCGCAGGCCTGTGGCGAGACCGGCAGCGGCCGCATGCTGGAGGCGCACGATCTGCTCGAAGAGATCGCGGCGTTCTTCCAGCCCAAGCTGCTGCGCGGCCGCCGCGTGCTGCTGACCGCCGGCCCCACGTTCGAACCGATCGATCCGGTGCGCGGCATCACCAACCTGTCGAGCGGCAAGATGGGCTTCGCGCTCGCACGTGCCGCCCGCGAGGCCGGTGCCGACGTGGTGCTGGTGGCCGGCCCGACCGCGCTGCCCACGCCGCGCGGACTGCGCCGGATCGACGTGCAGACCGCGGCGCAGATGCAGGCCGCGGTGATGTCCGAGGTCGCGACTGCGGACATCTTCATCGGCGTGGCCGCGGTGGCCGACTGGCGCGTGGCCAACGCCGCCGACTCCAAGCTCAAGAAGGGCTCGGGCGCGCCGTCGCTGCAGTTCGAGGCCAATCCCGACATCCTGGCAACGGTGGCGGCTGGCACGTCGCGACCCTTCTGCGTCGGTTTCGCGGCGGAGACCGATAACGTTGTCCCATACGCGCAGGCCCCGCTCGCATCCAAGCGCCTCCACATGGTCGTGGCCAACCGCGCGCAGGATGTGTTCGGCGCCGATGCCGGCGAACTGTTCGTGGTCGATGCGGCTGGCGTGACGGCGCTGCCGGCCGACAGCAAACTGGCGCAGGCGCGCCGGCTGGTGGCAGCGATCGCCGGCCGCCTGCCGGCGCAAACGAGGGAGCACTGATGCTCAACGCAGGACATCCTGCCGCCGAGCCCGCCAACGGCGACTTCGTTGCCTATCTCGCGCAGATCGAAAAGCGCCAGTTACAGGCGATCCGCACCGCCGCACCGGCACCCGGCGCCGTGCTCGACAATGCCCGCGACCGTGCAGACGATCCGTCCACACCGCTGAATCGCGAGCAGGCCAGCGCGCTGCTCGAGACCCTCAAGCAGCAGGCCACGCAGGGCGTGAAGGCCAACCCGCGACTCATCAACGCGATCATCCCGGCGTTTGTCGGCGTGATCTTCTTGCTATCCGGTCTGGTCGGCGACGCCGGTATCTTCGGTATCGGCATCGGCATCTTCCTGTTCTGGATCGCCAGCAAGCAATGGCGCGAAGCGATTCGCGAAGGCGCAGGCAAGGCCGCCGCCAGTCCCTTCGGATCGAGGCGAACCTGAACATGCGCAACATCGATGTGCGGGTGCTCGACGCCCGTCTGCACCAGTCGATGCCGGCGTATGCGACGCCGGGCGCTGCCGGCCTCGACCTGCGCGCCTGTCTGGACGCGCCGCTGGTGATCGCGCCCGGCGCCACCCATCTGGTACCCACGGGCCTGGCGATCCACCTGGCCGATCCCGGCATCGCCGCGCTGATCCTGCCGCGCTCGGGCCTGGGCCACAAGCACGGCATCGTGCTCGGCAACCTGGTTGGCCTGATCGATTCCGACTACCAGGGCCAGCTGATGGTGTCGTGCTGGAACCGCGGCGGCACCGCCTTCACGATCGAGCCGATGGAGCGGATCGCGCAACTGGTGATCGTGCCGGTGCTGCAGGTCGGATTCAACGTGGTCGACGCATTCGAGCACAGCGATCGCGGCGCCGGCGGCTTCGGCTCCACCGGCACAGGCTGAGCGCCCGATGCTGCAGACCTTCGCGCGCTGGATGCTGGCGCGGCTCGGCTGGTCGCTCGACTTCAACGGGCTGCCCGGGCCGCGCGGCATCCTGATTGTCTACCCGCACACCAGCAACTGGGACTTCATCTTCGGCCTGCTCGCCAAGTGGGCGATCGGCCTGAAGCTCACCTGGATCGGCAAGGAGTCGCTGTTTCGCGGATTCACCGGCGCCACGCTGGGCAGGCTGATGCGGCTGTGGGGCGGGCGCCCGGTCAATCGCCATCATGCGAGCGGCGCGGTCGAGCAGTGGGCGCAACTGATCGAAGGCGAGCCCTGGTGCTGGCTGACGCTGTCGCCAGAAGGCACGCGCAAGCATCAGGACCACCTGCGCACCGGCTTCTACCACCTGGCACTGCGAACACGCCTGCCGGTTGGCCTCGGCTACATCGACTATGGGCGCAGGCAGGTCGGCGTCTCCCGGTTCGTGCAGATGAGCGGCGACGAGGATCGCGACCTCGCCTTGCTGTCGGACTACTACGGCGACCGCCGCGGCCTACGGCCCGGCAACGCCGCCACGATCCGCTTCCGACCGCGCAAATAACAACGGCAGCCCGAAGGCTGCCGTTGCATTGCTCTGCCCGCTCGCGCGGGCGATAGCGATCAGGCCAGCATGTCGGCCCAGATCGTCTGCGCCCAACTCCAGGCGTAGTTCGCTTCCAGTGCCCAGTTACCACGCTCGACCGTGGAAATGCCGCCGGAACCGGCAACCGTCTCCATGGTCTTCTTCTCGGGCACCCAGCGATGCACGCTGGCCACATGGACCGCCTGTGTGCCGTTGACGAAGCTGTAGCAGGTGTTGGCCATCATCGGCGGAATTGGCGCGCGGCCGTTCATGATCTCGACGATCGCCGCCGCCGCCGCCTTGCCGTGCTGATTGGCCATGTGGCCGGACTTGGGCATCAGCGGCGCCGACAGCGTGGCATCGCCCAGCACGTGGATGTTCTTGACCTTGACCGACTCGGTTGTCACCCAGTCGACCTCGCACCAGCGGTTGTTGGCAGTGATCACACCTGCGTCACGGGCGATGTTGGCAGCCCGCTGTGGCGGGATGAAGTTGAGGACATCACCGCGTGTGCGATCGCCGAGCTCCTGAACGAACGCGCGGCCCTTGACATCGATCTCGGTCACGGCCGCATTGTTGCGGTACTCGATGATGCCCTTGTAGTCGGTGTTGAAGACCGAGGTGAATAGCGGCTTCTTCGACACCATGTCGGGGTTGGCATCGAGCACCAGCAGCTTGCTCTTCGGCTTGGCGGTCTTCAGGTAGCTGGCAATCTGGCAGGCACGCTCGTACGGACCCGGCGGGCAGCGGTACGGCGCCAGCGGCACGTTCATCACCACGGTGCCGCCATCGGGCATCGCCTCGAGCTGGCGCCGCAGCAGCACCGTCTGAGGACCGGCACGCCAGGCATGCGGGATCACCTCGGCGTCAGCCGCCGTGATGCCGCGCACCGCCTCGTACATGAACTCGATGCCGGGCGACAGCACGAGGCGGTCGTAGGACAGCGTATCGCCACGCGCCAGACGGACCTGGCGCTTGTCCGGGTCGATCGCAGTGGCCATGTCGCGGACCACCTTGACGCCGTACTTGGCCAGGCCGGAGTACGGCACCGTAATGTCGGCCAGCGTGCGGGTGCCTCCGAGGACCAGGTTGGAAATCGGGCAGGAGACGAAATTCTCGTTGGGTTCGACCAGCGTCACTTCGATACGGCCCTCGGACCACACACGCAGATACTTGGCAGCCGTAGCGCCGCCATAACCGCCGCCCACCACAACCACACGGCCGAGGGGCGGACCGCTGGTGGTCGCGCAGGCGGACAATGAACTGACAACGGCGCCGGCGGCGCCGAGCTTGAGCAGGTCGCGACGAGAAAGCGGATGGGAAGTCATGTTGTTCGCTCCTCAGCGTGCGGCCGGCCGGCTCGCAAAATGGGCCGCAATCGCATCGATCTGCGCATCGGTATAGCCCTTGGCCAGCTGATGCATGATGGTTGCCGGTCGCTGGCCGTCGCGGAACGCGCGCATCTGCAGCGCGATGTACTCCTTGTTCTGACCGGCGAGCGACGGCATGGCGCCCACCGCACGGCCATTGGTTCCATGGCAATTCGCGCAGTTGGCGGCAAGGTAGGCGCCCGCGCGCTGCTCTGGCGTGGCGCCCGACGCAAGTGCCGAGCTGCCTACCGTGAACAAACTCACCGCAGCAGCACCCGCGGCCCATCGATGCAAATGTCTCACGCAAACCTCCTGTGAAATCTCACCGACACTGACGAGATCGACCGGCGCCGAGGGGCGACCGGCTAAGCGCCCGATGCCCGACATGGCGGCATCGGCAAAGATGTGCAATTTCGCGGAGAAGCGCGCGCAAGTCAACCACGCAACGCATCATCCCGGTGATGCCGGCATGACCGCAGGGCATGACGCAACGCGGGCGGGCATGCGCCCGCCGCGGCGCCCGGCGTCGACCGTTACTCGGTCAGGACCGGCTCGTTGCGTTCCTGCTTCGACGCGCCGCCGCCGCTGGGCGGAGGGAAGTCCAGCTTGATCTCCGTGTTGCCGTCGGCCGCGGTTTCCACATCGACACTGACCTTGCCGCCATTGAGCAGGCGGCCGAACAGCAGTTCATCGGCCAGCGCCTTGCGGATGGTGTCCTGGATCAGCCGCGCCATCGGCCGCGCGCCCATCACCGGGTCGAAGCCTTTCTTGGCCAGGTGCTTGCGCAGCGCATCGGAGAAGGCGATCTCGACCTTCTTCTCGTGCAGCTGGTCCTCGAGCGCCATCAGGAACTTGTCGACCACCCGCAGGATGATCTCCTCGTCGAGTGCGCGGAAGCTGATGATGGCGTCGAGCCGGTTACGGAACTCCGGCGTGAACATGCGTTTGATGTCGGCCATCTCGTCGCCCGCCTCGCGGCTATTGGCAAAGCCGATCGAGCGCCGTTGCAGCGTCTCCGCACCCGCATTGGTGGTCATGATGATGATCACGTTGCGGAAATCCGCCTTGCGACCGTTGTTGTCGGTCAGCGTGCCGTGATCCATCACCTGCAGCAGGATGTTGAAGATGTCCGGGTGCGCCTTCTCGATCTCGTCGAGCAGCAGCACGGCGTGCGGCTTCTTGGTGA
>CAZTUT010000016.1:0-29857 GCA_964616395.1 uncultured Burkholderiaceae bacterium | reverse complement strand
AGCACCAGATGAATGATGTTGTCGGCCAGATCGTGCTCGCCTGACGAGATGAAGATCTTGGTGCCGCTGATCCGGTAGCTGCCGTCGGCCTGCGGCTCGGCCTTGCTGCGCAGCATGCCCAGGTCGGTGCCGCAGTGCGGCTCGGTCAGGCACATCGTGCCGGTCCACTCGCCGCTGACCAGCTTGGGCAGGTACAGGTCCTTCTGCGCGTTGCTTCCATGCGCAAGCAGGCACTCATAGGCGCCAATGGTCAGGCCGGGGTACATCGCCCAGGCCTGGTTGGTCGAGTACTGCATCTCGTAGAAGGCGATCTGCAGCAGATGCGGCAACGCCTGGCCGCCGTATTCGGACTCGGCGGCCAGCCCTTGCCAGCCCGCCTCGCGGAACGCGTCGAACGCCTCCCGGAAGCCCTTGGGCGCGCGCACGCTGCGCGTGGCGACGTCGTAGGTGCAGCCTTCGGCATCGCCGCTGAGGTTGATCGGCAGCAGCACCTCGGCGCAGAACTTGCCGGCCTCCTCGATCACCTGGTTGACCGTGTCAGCATCGACGTCGCGGTAGCGCGGCATCGCCTTGAGCACATCGACCGAGCCCAGCACCTCGTGAATCACGAACTGCTGGTCGCGCAGGGGCGGGTTGTAGATCGGCATGGTGGACCTCCTTCGTGGCCTTCGTGTCGCTAGCGGGACCGCGCGCGTGGCGGGGTGGCCCGCGCGGTCGGACTTTTCGGTGCTGTGGTCTTCAATGCGCCTGCCCGGCGTGCCGTGGCGGCGCTGGCCGGCGTGCCGCTCGGACGGGCCGTGGTGGCGCGGCGGGGCGGACGCGCCTGCGCGCCAGCCTCGGCCAGCAGCCGCGCCAGCGCGGCGCGCGCGCGCTGCATGCTCTGGCCGGAACGCAGCAGGCGCGCGTCCTGGTGCGCGACCAGCATCACCCCGTAGATTTCGAACACGAGCTGCTCGGCGTCCAGATCGCGGCGCAGGTGCCCCTCGCGGCGCGCGCCTTCGATCGCGCGTAGCAGCTCGCGCTTCCAGTCCTCGACGATGCGCACCATCGCGTCGTGCAGCGGGCCTGCGCGGTCGTCGTATTCGGTGGCACCGGCGATCAGCAGGCAGCCCTGCTCGATCTGGCGCCCGAGCACCGTCAGCCAGTTGTCGAGCAGCGCCTGCAGGCGCGGCAGGCCACGCGGCGCGGCCACCGCCGGACGCAACACCTCACTGACAAATCGCGCCGCGTACTCGTTGAGCACCGCCAGTTGCAGCTCCTCGCGCGAGCCGAAGTGTGCGAACACGCCGCTCTTGCTCATCGACAGCGCGTCGGCGAGCGCGCCGATCGTCAGCGCCTCGAGACCGTCGCGCCGCGCGCTGACGATCGCAGCGTCGACGATCGCCGCGCGCGTGGCGTCGCCCTTGCGGGGGCGCAGCGGCGAGGTCAGCGACAGCAGCGTGTGGGCGAGCGTCATGAGCAGATGGTGGCTGAGTACAACGGGACGCAGATCGATAAAAAGATGACGATCGTTCGGTCAAATCGAACGACCGTACTATTCCGGCCGGTCGTGGGTCTGTCAAACCGCCCGCTAGAGCACGCCGCCTATTGCTGCGACGCAAAATCGATCCATATCCCGCATTGCCGTGATGGCATCGCTGGCACATACTTCGGCGCTGGCCGCATGGCACGGTTCATCCGCGCGGGTCATGGCCGGCGCCCGACCGCCCAAGGTGCTCGATGACCACCCCACTGCCCACGTTGTTTCTGTCGCACGGCTCGCCGCTGCAGGCGCGCGCCGGCTCCAACGCGAGCCGGGAGTGGGCGGTGATCGCGCAGCGCCTGCCACGGCCGGAAGCAATCGTGGTGTTCTCGGCGCACTGGGAGTCCGAGACGCTGGCGGTGGCGGCCGACCCGCGTCCAGCCACGATTTACGACTTCTCCGGATTTCCTCCAGACCTTTACCGCCTGCGCTACGAGCCGCCCGGCTGGCCGCAGCTCTCGCAGGCGGTGATCAACCTGCTGCACGGCGCGGGACTGTCCGCCAGCCCGCATGGACAGCGCGGTCTTGATCATGGCGCCTGGGTGCCACTGAGGCACATGTACCCGCTGGCCGATGTTCCGGTCGTGCAGGTCTCGCTGCAACCGGCACTCGGGGCGGCGCACCACCTGCGCGTGGGCCGGGCACTGGCGCCGCTCACGCGCGCGGGCGTGCTGCTGATTGGCTCCGGCCACATGACTCACAACCTGATGGAAGTGATGACGATGCAGCGCCAGGGCCAGGCGCAGCTCGGCCAGCTCACGCCCGCCGCGCCGTACGTTCAGGCATTTCGCCAGTGGGTCGACGGTGCCGTACGCGCGCCGGCAGACGACGCGCTACTGGACTGGGAACGACAGGCGCCGGCCGCCAGGCGCGCGCACCCGACGATCGAGCATTTCCTGCCGCTGCTGGTGGCGCGCGCTGCAGCCGGGCCGGACGCGCGGGTCGAGCACTTCGATCCGGGCGTCGAGGCCTTCGTGCTGGCACTCGACGCCTATGCGTTCCACCCGGCCGAGCCCGCGGCCGAAGGCGCTAGCGAGACGCCGGCAGCCTGAACAGCCGGCCGTCGGCGACCACGACCACGGTGTCGCCTGATTCGCGCTCGATCGGTGCGCCGCCGGTGAACTCGCCGAAAGCCGGCAGCAGCGTCAGGTGCGGCCGGACCCAGAAACACGGCAGACGCAGGCCGCCCGCGCCGTCGTTGAGCCACGCGCAGGGATGCAGATGCCCGGCCAGAACGTGCCGGCCGGCGACCTGCTGCGGGTGATGGCACAGCGCCAGCCCATCCATCAGCCACGGCTCCTGCACGACCTCGACATCGAGCGCAGCAGGAACCGCGCCGGCGTGCCGGTCATGATTGCCCTCGACCAGCGTGAGGCGAAGCGCCGGCCAGCGCCGCCGCCAGTCTGTCAGTGCCGCCAGCGTGTCTTCCGCATGGGCCTCGCGCGCATGGAACAGGTCGCCGAGGAACACGACGGCGGTCGCCGAGGTCGCGGCGAGCGCAACGTCCAGCCGTGCCAGCGTGCCACGGGTGGTGCCTTGCGGCACCGGCACGCCGCGCGCGCGAAACGTCGCCGCCTTGCCGAAGTGGGCATCGGCCACGACCAGCGTGCGTGACTGCGGCAGATGCAGCGCGCGTTCGGGCAGCAGGTCGACGGCGCTGCCATCGGGCAGCATCAGCGGCAGCCACGCCTGGCGCGACGCGCTTGCGCCCGGCGCCGTGTCCGGCGCAACAACCTGTCTCGGCGTGCCCGTTGCCATGCTGCCGCCCTGCACGCTCGAGACGTCCCGCGTCGCGCTCTTTTTTGACGCCCGGCCGCTCATGGCAGCCGGCTGATCTCGAAGCCGCGCGCGCGCAGCCCGGCCAGCAGGCTGTTGGGGCCAAAGAAGTGCAGCGTGCCGACCGCCACCAGATGCAGCCGGCCGCTGGCGGCCATACGCTCGATGCGGTCGACCATCGCCGGGTGCCGACTTTCGATCAACTGTTCCAGGACCCAGCGATCGACCGGCAGGGTGGCGACGCGCATGCGCTCGATCGTGCTTGCCATCACCGATTCGTCGCCAGTGCGCCAGGCCTCGACCAGCTGATCGAGTTCACGGCGCGACTGCCCGCGCTCGATGCTGCCGACGGCTTCCTCAAGATAGGCAACCGGCAGACCGTCGGGCATCGAATCGAACAGCGCAAGCTGCGCCTCGACCCCCTCGAGCTCCAGCACGGGCAGGCCGGCGGCACGCGCCGCCGCAAGCAACTGGGCCTCGGTGGAGTAAGCCGGATTGAGGCCACTTTGCATCGTTTCGAGCACGACCAGATTGTTGGCCAATGCCCATGCCTTGAACCGCCAGGCGACATCGGCCACCAGGCCGTAACGCTCGAGCAGCCGCTGCACGCGCGCACGCAGCGGCGGCGGAAGCGTCCGGTCGAGACCTGGCGCCCTGGGTGGCAGCAGCGCGTGACGCTGAAGCGCGGCCTGGGTTCGCTGCGCATCGAATACGTCGGCTTCGAGCACCAGCGCGGCGCTGCCCCGCAATTGGCGCAGATGCTCGGCCGGCAACGTGGTTTGCCCGTCCCGCCCAAGATGGACGGTGCCCATCAGCAGCACCCGGGAACTGCCCCGGACCGCCTGCCAGAGAAATCCGCGCGGTGCGGCTGCGGCCCCGGCGCTTGGCGACGGTGCGTCTTGCGGTCGTGGCACCTGCGCCTGCGCGGCAACAGCGCCCGCCAGCAGCAGCGACGACAGGGCAAGCAGTGCGCTCATGATCCGCAGGGCGACCCCGGCGCGCGAGACGACGGCGCGGCAGGCGGCGCGCGGGCGGTAGGTCACCGGGGTCAGAGCGAGCTGGGTCATGCGCGCATCTTATCGACGCGCGGAGCGACACCGGGTCGAATCAGCGCCGCCCCGCACACCCCGCACTCCGCCGTGCGCGGACACCCGCGGCCGGCCAGGCTACAGCTTGCCGGCGGCGCCGCTGTGCATCGCGGGCGGCGTGGCGGCGACCGTGGCGGGTGACGACTGCAGCATCTTGCCCCAGCGCAGCACGCCGGTCTCGTCCTCGTCATGACGCGCGTCATACATGCGGGCACGCATCAGCTTGGCCATGTCGGCGTTGTCCTTCAGTACATAGCCGATGATTTCGCGGATGCCGCGCTCGCGTGCGCAGCTCTCGATCGCGTTCATCAGCGCATGGCCGAGACCGCGCCCCTGCCAGGCGTCCTCGATCGCCAGCCCGAACTCGCAGGTGGTTCCGTCCGGGTTGCGGGTGTAGCGCGCGATGCCGCGGATCTCGCCGTCGGAGTGCTCGACGTTGGCGTCGATCGCGACAAACGCCATCTCGCGGTCGTAGTCGATCTGCGTGTAGCGGATCAGCCGCTCGACGTTGAGCTCGCGCACCGGCGCATGGAAGCGCATGTACATCGTCCGCTGCGACAGCCGGGTGATGAAGCGCCGCTCGGCCTCGAGATCCTCGGGCCGGATCGGCCGCAGCAGCACGGTCTCGCCGGTCTTCAGCCGGGTGGCGCGCGCCAGCGACTTCGGATACGGATGGATCGCCAGGTGCGAGTAGGTGGCGTCGGGCGCAAGCGGGCCGTCGCCCAGCATCACGCGGGCGTCGAGCGCGACCACGCCGCGCTCGTCGGCCAGCAGCGGGTTGATGTCGAGCTCCTGGATGCACGGAATCTCGCAGGCGAGATCGGAGATCTTCAGTAGCGTGCCCACCAGCGCGTCCAGATCGACCGCCGGCAGACCGCGGAAGCTGTCGAGCATCTTGGCCACCCGCGTGCGCGAGATCATGTCCAGCGCCAGGAATCGGTTCAGCGGCGGCAGCGCCACCGCCGAATCGCGGAATACCTCGACCGCGATGCCGCCCATGCCGAAGGTGATCACCGGGCCAAACGCGCTGTCACGCGCCAGACCGACGATCAGCTCGCGCCCGTGCGGCCGGTGGATCATCTGCTGGACATTGACGCCAACGAAGCGGGCCGACGGCGCCTTCTCGGCCACGCGCTGCGCGATGGTCTCGAAGCCACGCCGCACGGCGTCGGCCGACTGCAGCGACAGCAGCACACCACCGACTTCGCTCTTGTGCGTGACGCCCTGGGCAACCACCTTGAGCACCACCGGATAGCCGATCTCGTCGGCGCGCGCCACCGCCTCGTCGGCGCTGGTGGCCAGCGCGGTGCGCGCGACGTTGATGCCGAAGCGGTTCAGCAGCTGCTTGGATTCGTTCTCGTCGAGCAGCGCACGGCCCGACAGCAGCGCACGCTCGACCACGCGGCGTGCGCCGGCGATGTCGGTGTCGAACTCGTCAACCTGCGGCGGCGGCGTCTGCAGGCGCAACTGCCGGTTGCGCACGAACCGCGACAGATAAGAGAACGACTGCACGCCGCGCTCCGGGCTGATCAGCGCCGGGATGCCGGCCGCCTTCATCACGTTGCGGCCGAGCGCGGCATCGGCCTCGCCGAGCCAGGCGGTGACCACCGGCTTGTCGGTGGACTGGATCACCGGCAACAGCGCCCTGGCCGTCTCTTCGGAGGTGAGCTTGATGGTCGGCACGAACAGCAGCAGCACGCCGTCGTTGGCCGGGTCCTCGATCAGGATCTTCATCGCCTCGGCGAAACGGCCGGCATCGGCATCGCCGATGATGTCCACCGGGTTGCCGTGCGACCACGTCATCGGCAGCGTGGCATTGAGCCGCTCCAGCACCTCGGGCGACAGCTTGGCCAGTTGCACGCCGGCCTCGACCGTGGCGTCGGCGGCCAGCACGCCGGGTCCGCCGCCGTTGGTGAGGATCGCCAGCCGGTTGCCGGGCATGCCCTTGGGCAGGCGGCCGGTGGCCAGCGACTCGGCCGCCGCGAACATCTGGTTGAACGCATCGACGCGGATCGCGCCGGCGCGCTTGAGCGCCATGTCGAACACCGCATCGTTGCCGACCAGCGCGCCGGTGTGACTCATCGCCGCCTTCTGGCCGGTGATGTGGCGGCCAACCTTCAGCACCACCACCGGCTTGACCGACGCGGCGGCGCGCACGCTGCTCATGAAGGCACGCGCATCGTGCACGCCCTCGACGTACAGCACGATGCTGCGGGTCGCCGCATCCATCGCCAGGTAATCGAGGATCTCGGAAAACTCCACGTCCGAGCCGCCGCCGGTCGATACGACCGACGAGAAGCCGAAGCCGGCAGTCCATGCGTAATCGAGCATTGCGGCCACCACCGCGCCGGACTGCGACACCAGCGCCACCGGGCCGGGCCGCGCACCCGTGCGCGCAAAGGTGGCGTTCAGACCGATCTCGGGCCGCATGATGCCCAGGCAGTTCGGCCCCAGCAGCCGGATGCCGAGCGCGCGGGCGCGCGCCAGCGACAGTTCCTGCAGGCGCTTGCCCTCGGGCCCGATCTCGGCAAAGCCGGCCGACAGCACCAGCACCGCGCGGATGCCGGCGGCACCGGCGTCGTCGATCAGCCGCGGCACGGTCTGCGCCGGCGTCACCACCACCGCCAGTTCCGGCACCGTGGGCAGCGCCGCCAGCGACGGATAGCACGCCACGCCGCGCACGCTCTGGTACTTGGGGTTGACCGCGTAGATCTCGCCCTTGAAGCCGGCCCCGATCACGTTGCCGAACACATGGAAGCCCAGCGCGTCCGGGCGCTCGGTTGCGCCAACGACGGCGATGGAGCGCGGCGCCAGCGCACCGCGCAGATAGTGGGCTGTGAACATGAGACCTCGATTCAACCGCAACGGGATGACCGCTGCGCAACATTCGCGCCCGCGCGTGGGATCGCCACCACGGACAACGCGCCGCGCTCTGCTCGCCGGAAGTCAGCCAGACAGTTTTGACGCACCGCAGCAATATAGCCTACCGGGCGTTTGCGGCCGCCGACGCAGCCCTCTAATCGCCACTGCGGCCAACCCGCCTCCGCCCCGGTTGACTCGGGTCAACGGCGGGTTGGCGGCATCGCCCTAGGCTCAGCGCGTGATTGCCCGCTTCCGGGAGCCTACGGAGTTGCCAATGACCACCGCACCCACCCTGCCCGCCGATGCACCGTCCACCCTGCTCGCCGCGCGCCTGCGGGCCCGCCGCAGCGCGCTGTCCGACGCGCTGAGCGCCCATCTGCACGCCGATGGTCAGCGCGACGAAGCGGGTCTGCCCCGACGCAGCGAAGACACCGACGACGACGCGGCCGCCGAGACCCAGCGCGAGCGTGACCTCACCGACCTGGCGCGCCTGACGGCCGAACTGGACCAGGTCGATGCCGCACTGGCGCGGGCGGACGCCGGCGAACTCGGCATCTGCCAGGACTGCGGCGAGGCGATCGAGGCCGCACGCCTGGCAGCCAGCATGACCGCGATCCGCTGCACCGAATGCCAGCAACGCGAGGAACGCCGCGTCGCGCGCGCCCGCACGCCCGGCCGCTGATCCCTCGCCCGACCGCCTTTGACCCCTGCTTCCGGAGACCCCGCGATGGACGCGCTCAAGCTGCTTTTCACTTCCGACGTCGGCCTGATGTCGCTCGGCGTGATCGCCTTCACGATCGCGATGGGGTTCTGGTTTTCAGCGTGGTTCGGCCGCAAGATCGCCGAGAGCGAGCAGCAGCGAAAGCGCTGAAATCACCTCGATCCCGCGGGAAGAGGCCGATACCCGCGCGCCGCGTCCGGCCCGCGGCAGCGAGCACGGCAATCAGTACTTGACCGTGCAGCCGTACGCGGTGGTCGATGCCGCACTGACCGGCTTGCCGGCGCGAATCTCCGCGAACGCCTGCGTCACATAGTTGGTCGCGGTCTTGATGTCGGCCTGGTTGGTCGACCGCTTGTCGTCGATCGCGCCGACGTACAGCAGCGTTCCATTGGGATCGATCACGTACATGTGCGGCGTGGTCCGCGCGCCGTAGCTCCGACCCACCTTGCCGTCGGCATCCTCGAGCGTGGCGGTAGGGGCTGCGCCCTGCTCCCGGATCCATGCCGCCTTCGCCGTCGGCGTCATGTATTCGGGATGCGACCGGTTGGTCGAATTGATCACCAGCCAGGCCACGTTTTCCGCCGCGAACCTCTTCTGCAGCGCCTGCATGTTGCCGCTGCCGTAGTGCTTGACCACGAACGGGCACCGCGGGTTGTTCCACTCCAGCACCACGTAGCGGCCGCGGAAATCCGACAACCTGACCGACTTGCCATCAGTCGCGGTGAGCGTGAAGTCGGGCGCGGCCTGGCCGGGCACCGGTTGCGCGAGCGCGGCGAGCGCGACAAAAGGCAGCCCGAGGGCGACCAGCAGGCGGACGGCGGCGGCGCGGACGCGGGACGGATTCATCGTCGTTGACTCCTGGAGGGAAGCATGGGCAAGGTGAGAAGTGCGTGGCGGCAGTTCGATCTATAGCTGCGCGAGTGCCTGGGTCAGGGCGCTTTCGGTGAGCACCTCGGGCAGCACCTGAGCGCGGCCCTTGCGGTCGATCAGCACGTACAGCGGCACGCCGTTGCGGTTGTAGCGCGCCAGTTCGCGGGTGATGTCGTCGTCGCGGCGGGTCCAGTCGGCACGCAGCCGCACCACGCCGGCCAGGTCGAACGCCTGCTCGACGCTGGCGCGATTGAGCACCAGTTGCTTGTTGGCCTGGCAGGTCACGCACCACGCCGCCGTAAAGTCGATGAACACCGGCGTGCCCTGAGCCTGCAACTGAGCCACGCGCTGCGCCGACCAGGGCTCCCACGCACGCTGGGAAGCGCTGGCGGACGCACCGCTGTCGGCGACCGCTGCGGCCTGCAACGGCGCCCGCGTGGCTGCGAACACCGCATACAGCGCCAGCCCGGCCGCCAGCAGCGCGACCCAGCGGAAGCCGCGAGCGCCGCGCTGCGCCAGGCCCGTGGCCCAGGCGCCCAGGCCAACCAGCACCAGCGCGGTGAGCACCAGGCCGATGCCATTGGCATCAACCTGCAGCGCCAGCACCCACAGCAGCCAGACCGCGGTGGCGAACATCGGGAAGGCCATTGCCTGCTTGAAGCGCTCCATCCACGCACCCGGGCGCGGCAGCCGCGCCAGCAGCGCGGGGAAGATCGTGAGCAGCAGGTAGGGGATCGCCATGCCCACACCCAGCATCGCGAAGATCAGCAGCGCGACCGCGGCCGGCTGGCTGACTGCATAGCCAAGCGCCGCCCCCATGAACGGCGCGGTGCAGGGCGCGGCCACCACCACCGCCAGCACGCCGGTCCAGAAGCTGCCGGCAAGCGTGTCCGATTGCAGCCTTTGCGCCACCGCGCTGCTGGCAAGCCGCCCGCCGAACGCGAACTCGAAGGCGCCCAGCAGGTTCAGGCCGATCGCGACAAACAGCATGGCCAGCGCCGCCACCACCCACGGCGTCTGCAACTGGAAGCCCCAGCCGAGCTGCTCGCCACCGGCACGCAGCGCCAGCAGCAGGCCGGCCAGCAGCAGGAAGCTGAGCACGACACCCGCGGCAAAGGCCAGACCGTGCCCGCGCAGCGGCCGGCCCGCCGCCGCCCCCGCCTCGCGTTGATGCTGCATCAGCGACAGCAGCTTCAGCGACAGCACCGGGAACACGCAGGGCATCAGGTTCAGGATCAGGCCGCCGATCAGCGCGCCGACCAGCGCGCCCCAGAACCCGATCGCGGTTGCGCCACCGGCGCTTGCTGCCGCGCCCAGACCGACCGCCGGGGCCGCAGCCACCGTGCCTGGCGTCAACGCCACCTCCACGGTGCCCGCCCAGCCCGCGCCTTCGCCCGGGCCACCGTCGACCACCAGCACGCCCTTGAGCGTCCGGAACTGCGGCGACACCGGCTGCGCGGCACGCAGCAGCAACGCGCTGCCGCTACCGTCGGACTGCAGCACCTGCGGCGCAGCCGCCTCGATGCGCGCTTCCTCGAGCGGAAAGAATTCGACCTGCTTGGGCGTCGGCGTGGCAGTGAACGCGAGCCGGATGCGGTCGGCATCGAGGGTCGCCGACACCTTGTCGGCGCGCAGCGCGCCCGGCACCCGCGCCTGCATGCGCTCGAACAGCGCGGCATGCGGGCCGGGCCTCGCTTGCGCGGCCACCGGCAGCGCCAGCTTGAGGTCGGCGCCCCCGGGAATGCAGACGTCCTTGCACACCAGCCAGTCGGCACGCGCGGCAAGATCGACCCGCGCACCGGGCAATGCGCCGGCCGGCGGCGTCAGTTGCACCAGCAGCAGCACTTCGTCTTCATAGCCGAAGTTCATCAACGGACCGATGGGCAGTCGCTTGGGCACCGGCCAGTCGATCGGCGCGGCAGTCCAGCCCGGCGGCAGGGTCCAGGCGATCTGCGTCGGCAGGCCGGAGTCGCCGGGCACGCGCCAGTAGGTGTGCCAGTGCGGGTCATGCTTGAGACGCAAGCCGACCCTCAGCGGCTGGCCGGCCACCACGGCATCGGTCGCCGCCACCAGTTCAGCCTCGACATGGTCGGCGCGCACCGGCTGGGCACCGGCGGCGAGTGGCATCAGCGCGGCCAGTGCCGCCAGCGCGGTCAGCGCAGCGTGCCGCAGTCGATCAAGCAGGGTCTGCATCCGCGCTTGGTCCGTGCGCAGGTTGGCGAAGTTCCCCGGCACGCGCATGTCAGCGGGTGGCGGCGAAGGCGGCGCGGGCTGCAGCCACGGTCGCGTCGATCACCGTGTCGTCGTGCGCCGCCGAAACAAAGCCCGCCTCGTAGGCTGAGGGTGCCAGATAGACGCCGCGATCGAGCATCGCATGGAAGAACACGTTGAAGGCGTTCTTGTCGGTGGCCATGATCTGCGCGTAACTGCCCGGCACCGTGTCGGCGAAGTAGATGCCGAACATGCCGCCCACGGCATCGGTGCAGAACGGCACACCAGCGGCGCGGCCGACCTCGGCCAGCTCGCGCATCAGCCGCGCGGTGCGGGCCGTGAGCGTCTCGTAGAAACCGGGCTGCTGGATCAGCTTGAGCGTGGCCAGTCCACAGGCCACCGCCACCGGGTTGCCCGACAGCGTGCCCGCCTGGTAGACCCCGCCGAGCGGCGCCAGATGCTTCATCACCTCGCGCTTGCCGCCAAAGGCCGCCACCGGCATGCCGCCACCGATCACCTTGCCGAGCACGGTCAGGTCGGGCTCGATGCCGTAGATCGACTGCGCGCCGCCGAGCGCGACCCGGAAGCCGGTCATCACCTCGTCGAACGCCAGGATGGCGCCGTGCTGCGTGCACAGCCGCCGCATCGTCTGCAGGAACTCGGGCGTGGATCGCACCAGGTTCATGTTGCCGGCGATCACTTCGACCATCACGCAGGCGATGTCGTCGCCGTGCGCGTTGAACGCGTCCTCGAGTTGCTGGCAGTCGTTGTAGTCGAGCACCAGCGTGTGCTGGGTGATCTCGGCCGGTACGCCGGCGCTGGACGGATTGCCGAAAGTGAGCAGGCCGGAGCCGGCTTTCACCAGCAGGCTGTCGGCGTGGCCGTGATAGCAGCCTTCGAACTTGATGATCTTGCGCCGGCCCTTGCCGCCGCCGGCCGCGCCGCGCGCCAGCCGCAGCGCGCTCATCGCCGCCTCGGTGCCGGAGGACACCAGCCGCACCTGCTCGATCGACGGCACGAGCTTGATGATCTCCTCGGCCATCTCGACCTCGGCCTCGGTCGGCGCGCCGTACGACAGTCCGCGCGCCAGCGCCGCCTGCATCGCCGCGACCACCTGCGGATGCGTGTGGCCGACGATCATCGGGCCCCAGGAGCCGATGTAGTCGATGTAGCGGCGGCCGTCGGCATCCCAGAAGTACGGGCCCTCGGCGCGGCTGATGAAGCGCGGCGTGCCACCGACCGAGCGGAAGGCGCGCACCGGCGAGTTGACACCGCCCGGGATGCTGCGCTGGGCGCGCTCGAACAGTTGCTGGTTGCGATCCGGGGCGGTGGTCATGAAGCGGGTCCTGTTGGCTTGGATTCGATTGATGAAATGACTGACGGCAGGTGCTCAGTGCCGCACCGGCCCACGCGCAGGGCGGCCGGGTGCGGCGGTCGTGTCGGCGCCCGTCGGCGTGGCCGGGTCGGGTACCGCTTCGCCGGTCGCCGAGCCTGCCCCCGGCGTCCTGTCCGGGCCGTCGCCGCGGTCGGCCGGCGGCTCGGTGTCGTCGCCGGTGCCGCCGTCGGTGCCGCCGTCGGTAGCCCAGAACAGCCGGTCAGGCATCGCGTCGCCCATGCCGACGCGGAAGCCTGCCGCCAGCGACTGGCCGAGGAAGTCGCAGGCCTCGCGCACGGCGTCGGACACCTCCAGGCCCTGGGCCAGCAAGGCGGCAATACCGGCCGACAGCGTATCGCCGGCGCCGCGGAAGCGCGCATCGACTCGCTCGATGCTCTCGTTCTGCACGCTGCCCTCCGGACCGAACAGGCGGTTGACCCGATGCCGGGCGGTCGACTCGGCCGAGGTGATCAGCACGTATTCGGCGCCCCAGCCGAGCAGCTCGCGGCCGCAGCGGGCCGCATCCCAGTTCTCGGCGGCCTCGTCGTCGGCCTCGTGCGCCAGCCAGTGGCGCGCCTGCTCGAGCGACAGGGTAAACACCGTGGCCTGGGGCACGATCAGCTCGCGCAGCACGGCGATCATCTCGGCATCCACGCCACCGGCGGGCGCCTGCTCGCCGCGCGGCACCGCCGGCAATGGATCGAGCACGACCGGCAGGTCCGGGTAGTCGGCCAGGATTTCGGCGATGGCCTGGGCGTTGTCGCTGGACCCCACCGCGCCGACCTTGATCGCCGCCACCGGCATGTCCTGCAACACGGCACGCGCCTGATCGTCGACCCATTCGTCGTCCATCACCAGCGCGTCATCGGCGCCGCGGGTGTCCTGCACCGCCACCGCGGTGACCGCGCAGGCCAGATGGCAGCCCATTGCCGCGCAGGTGACGGCGTCGGCCAGCACGCCGCCGGCGCC
The DNA here is from genome assembly GCA_964616395.1 of uncultured Burkholderiaceae bacterium. Taxonomy (GTDB): domain Bacteria; phylum Pseudomonadota; class Gammaproteobacteria; order Burkholderiales; family Burkholderiaceae_F; genus JALHMQ01. The sequence goes on along the minus strand of CAZTUT010000016.1, from coordinate 16,463 downwards.
CGTGGGGTCGGACACCGAGAAAGAAAGCACGGCAGGCGGCGGGTGGTTGGACATGGGTATCGGGACGTCAGGCATGCGGATCGTCATCGCGCCGCGCCCCGGGGCCCGGCCGAGCCCGGTACTCCGCGAGCGCGACAATTGCCGGCGCGCGCGAAAAACAGAGTGCCCGATGACGCAACGCAGCCGCTATGATCCGGCTCGACTGCGATGTTATCGAATTGGAAAGACGTTTTCGCCGATGAATGAGAGCAACCCGAGCGCCGAGATGCGGAACTGGATGTGCCTGATCTGCGGCTGGATCTACGACGAGGCCGCTGGCCTGCCCGACGAGGGCATCGCGCCTGGCACACGCTGGGAAGACGTGCCGCCGAACTGGACCTGTCCCGAGTGCGGCGCCCGCAAGGAAGATTTCGAGATGGTCGAGATCTGAGGCCACCCCCGGGAGCGCCTCGCAGGAGCACACCATGTCATCCGCCGACTTCTCCGACATTCACGGCCGCAAGGTGATGGTGATCGACGACTCCAACACGATTCGCCGCAGCGCGGAGATCTTCCTGACCCAGGCTGGCTGCCAGGTGATCCTGGCCCAGGACGGCTTCGAGGCGCTGGCCCTGATCAACGACCATCAGCCGGCGATCATCTTCTGCGACATCCTGATGCCTCGACTGGACGGCTACCAGACCTGTGCGCTGATCAAGCGCAGCCCGCGTTTCTCGGCCACGCCGGTGGTCATGCTGTCCTCGAAGGATGGCCTGTTCGACCGCGCCCGCGGCCGCATGGTCGGCTCCAGTGAGTACCTGACCAAGCCGTTCACCAAGGACAGCCTGCTCAATGCCGTTCGACAGCTGTCTTCTCACGAGGGCGCGCGCCCGGCCGCGCCCTGAGCTCCGAGGATCTTTCACCATGCCGATCCGCAATGTCCTGGTCGTCGACGATTCGCCCACCGTACGCCTGTTCCTGACCGAGCTGCTGACCAAGAACGGCTACGCGGTCAGCGCGGCCGAAAACGCCGAGGAAGCCGCCCAGCGCCTGCAGGCAGCCACGCCCGACCTGATCCTGATGGACGTGGTGATGCCCGGCCAGAACGGTTTTCAGTTCACGCGCTCGCTGACGCGCGACCCCGCCACCCAGTCGATTCCGATCATCATCTGCACCAGCAAGAACCAGCAGACGGATCGCATCTGGGCGCTGCGCCAGGGCGCGCGCGACTTCGTGAGCAAGCCGGTGCAGCCCGACGAGCTGCTCGGCAAGATCGCCGCGCTGGGCTAAGCGCAAACCGGGCGCCGCCGCGATGAGCGACGAAGAGAAGAAGCAGCTCGCCGGCGAAGGTTCGTCACGGACCCGCCGGCTGCGCGACTTTTCGACCCAGCTGGCCGAGCGGCTGAAGTCCGCGACCAGTTCGCCCAACGAGCCGATGCGGCTCGCCATCCGCATCGGCGATGCGGGCTATCTGCTCGACATGAACGCCGCGGCCGAAATCGTCGCCACGCCGCCGGTCACACCGGTGCCCTGGACCCGGCCCTGGTTTCGCGGCCTGACCAACGTGCGCGGCCGCCTGATTGGCGTGATCGACCTGCAGCATCTGTCCGGCAGGACGCCGCTGCCGGCGGAGCAGGCGCAACAGTTGCTCGTGTTCGGCGACAGCCTGCGCAGCAACGGCGGCGTGCTGGTGACGCGCGCGTTCGGCCTGCGTAACCTGAATGATCTGGAGCCGCTGGGGCCTGCCGCTGATGGCGCCGACCCATGGGAAGGTGCGCGCTGGCGCGACCTCGACGGCAATGAACTGGCTGAGCTCAAGCTGGCGGCGCTGGTCGCCTCCGACGCCTATGCGTCTATCGGATTCTGAGAACGCGGTGCGGCGCGCTCCGTCGCACCCTGGTAGTTCACACGCGCGCGTGTGCGCCTGACGGCAGCACACGGGAGACAAGCAATGGCACTGGAATTCGGATCGGGTGGCAAGGACCGCGACCGCAGCATCGACATGAACGCCGACTTCAAGCCGTCTTCGTTCATGACGGCCGGCAGCGAGGCGGACGGCGGCGCACCCCTGACGCGCCGCCTGACGATTGCCGATCCGCAGGCGGGCCGGCGAACCGCCGCGCTGCTGGATCGCTTCCTCGAATGGAAGCTGCCGCTGATCGGCGACCGGCCGATCGGCGTGCAGGTCCAGGTCCTGCTGATCCTGCTCGGCTTCACGATGTTCGTGCTGGCCGGCGTGATCGCGCTGGACCGCCGCCAGGCCACCACGGGCACGCAGCAGGTCGAGATCACCGGCAATACGCTGATGCACACGCAGCGTCTGGCGCGCTCGGCCCCCTATGCGGTGGCCGGCAGCCGTCAGGCATTCGAGAGCATGCGCGACTCGCGCGACCGGGTCGACGCCAACATCGACGCCCTCGCCAACGGTGATTCGACGCGCGGGCTGTCGGGCGCCTCGGCCACGATCCAGCCCCTGATCGCGCGCGTGACCGAGCGCTGGCGCGCAACGCAATCAGCCGCCTCGACCATCGCCGCGCAGGAAAAGGCGCTTGTCCAGTTCGGTGACATCGTCAAGCGCATCAACGTCGCCACCCCCCGGCTGCTGCAGTTGACCGAAGAAGTGGCCAGCATCAAGCTCGAACGCGGCAGTTCGGCGCGCGAGATCGCCGCCAGCAGCCAGCTCGTGATGCTGACCCAGCGTATCGGGCGAAGCGCCAACGCGCTGGTGGCCGGCGAAGGCGCCAACGCCGAACTGGCGCTGACGCTGGGCCGCGACATCAACCTGTTCCGCGAGCTCAACGCCGCGCTGCTGCAGGGCTCGGAGAGCCTGCGCATCGCGCCCGCTGGCGACGCCGACACCCGCGGCCGGCTGCAGGAGCTGACCAAGGTCTACGGCGAGTTCTATGGCTCGGTCGGCGGCGCGCTGTCCAACCTGCAGGCGATCGCCCAGGCCAAGGACGCCGAGCAGGCGATCGTCCGCGAGTCCGAGCCGCTGCTGCAGGAAGTGACCGACCTGCAGACCGCGCTGCAGAAGGAGCAGGGCGAGCGCAACCTGCTGTTCGTCTTCATGATTCTTTTCACGCTCGCTGCGCTGGCGCTGGCGGTGGCGATCGCCAAGGTGGTGCTGTCCGACACGCGACGCCGCGCCGCTGAAGCCGAGCGCGAGCGGGCGCTGGCCCAGAAGCTGGAAGAGGAAGCCAAGCGCACCAACGAGCAGAACCAGGCGGCCATCTTGCGGCTGATGAACGAACTGCAGGAGGTTGCCGACGGCAACCTGACGGTGCAGGCGACCGTGACCGAGGAAATCACCGGCGCAATCGCCGACTCGGTCAACTACACGGTGGAAGAGCTGCGCGGCCTCGTCGGCCGGATCAACAGCACCGCCGAGCAGGTCAGCACCGCCTCCACTGCCGCACGCGATATCGCCACCCGGCTGCTGTCGGCCTCGGAGCAGCAGTCGCGCGAGATCAAGAACACCGGCGATAAGGTGCTGAAGATGGCGGCGCAGATCAACGAGGCCTCGCGCAGCGCCGGCGAGTCAGCCAAGGTGGCGCGCAACTCGCTGGAGGCCGCTGAGCGCGGGCAGCGCGCGGTGTACAACCAGATCGCCGGCATGAACGAAATTCGCGAGCAGATCCAGGAGACCGCCAAGCGGATCAAGCGGCTGGGCGAGTCGTCGCAGGAGATTGGCGAGATCGTGGAACTGATCTCCGACATTACCGAGCAGACCAACGTCCTGGCGCTGAACGCGGCGATTCAGGCCGCCACCGCCGGCGAGGCCGGACGCGGCTTCTCGGTCGTGGCGGAGGAAGTGCAGCGCCTGGCCGACCGCTCCGCCGAGGCCGCCAAGCAGATCGGCGCGCTGGTGCGCACGATTCAGACCGATACCCAGGACGCCGTGACCGCCATGGAACGCAGCACGCAGGGGGTGGTCGAGGGAACCAAGCTGTCGGACGCAGCCGGCACCGCGCTGGCCGAAATCGGTCGCGTGTCGCGCCAGCTGACCGAGCTGATCGAACGCATCGCCGGCAGCACCAACGAGCAGGCGCAGAGCGCCGGCGGCGTGGCGCAGTCGATGGAGCGAATCCTGCTCGTGACCGACCAGACCGCCCAGGGCACGCGTCAGGCGGCGCAGTCGATCGGCCAGCTCGCAACGCTGGCGCGCGAGCTGAAGTCGTCGGTCGCACGCTTCCGCGTCGGCTGATCGCATGGCCGGCGCCGCCCCGCAGGCGGCGCAGGGCAGAGGCAGACAGATGTCAGAGACCCGCAATCCGAACGAGCTGAGCGGCACCGCGCAGGACATCGCGCCGCTGGCGTGGGTGATCGACGAGATCCGCGGCTCGCTGACCGCCGCCGCCGAGGCGCTCGGCCGCTTCGTCGAGAACAAGAACGACGGGCAGCCGCTGCGCGATGCCCGTAATCAGGTCCACCAGGCCAACGGCGCGCTGCAGCTGCTCGACCTGCGCGGCGTGGTGCTGCTGACCGAGGCCGTCGAATCGGCGCTGCGGCGTTGGGAAACTGATAGCAGCGACTGCCAGCCGTCGGCTGTCAGCGCGGTGGAAACCGCGATCGAGGCGGCAATCGCCTACCTCGAAGGCCTGCTGGCGGGCCGGCCCAATCAGCCGATCCGCCTGTATCCGTACTACCGCGACATGCTGACGCTGGCACGCGCGGCGCGCATGCACCCGGCCGATCTGGTGTTTGCCGACCTGTCGCGCCGGCCGGCATTCCACGAGATCGCGGTGCAGCCGCTGACCGCCGACCAGCTGCGCATCCGCCGCGTCCGCTTCGAGCAGGGGCTGCTCGGTTTCCTGCGCGATCCCGATGACCCACAGGCGCGGGCGCTGATGCTCGACGCGCTGGCCGAACTCGAATTCATGCCGCAACGCGGTCTGGCGCGCAGCTTCTGGTGGATCGTGCGCGGACTGCTGGAGGCGCTGGAGGCGCGCAAGGTGCAGGTCGACATCGACCTGAAACGCGTGCTGGCCCGCCTGAACCTGCAGTTACGGCGCCTGATCGAAGGCGGCTCGGCGGTGGCCGAGCGGCTGATGACCGACACGCTGTACTACGTCGGCCGCGCGAGCGACAGCGTGCCGCGCGTGGCCGAGGTCAAGCAGTTGTACGGACTCGAAGCGCTGATCCCGCCCGACTTCGAACTGGCCTCGCTGACGATGGTCAATGGCGAGGCGCTGCGCGGCCTGCGCGATGCCCTGACCGGCGCCAAGACGGTGTGGAGCCAACTGGTCTCCGGCAACGGCGCCGAGGCGGCCCGATTCACGCACGAGATCTCGATGGCGCGCGACGCCGCCAACCGCCTCGACGCCGCGCCGCTGGCCAGCGTGCTGGGCGCGATTGCGATTGCCGCCGGCGGTTCGCCCGCGGCCGCGGCGGCCAGCGAAACCGTGGGACTGGAAATCGCCTCGGCGCTGCTGTTTGTCGAGCTCGGCGTCGACGCACTGCCCGAACTCGGCGCCGACTACGCCGCGCGCGCGCAGACGATGGCCGAGCGCGTGACCGCCGCGGCGGCGGGCCAGCCGCCGACCGACGCCGCGCCCTGGCTGGCTGCGCTCGCACGCCGCGCGCAGGACCGGCTGACGATGAATGCGGTGGTCGCCGAGACCCAGGCCACGCTGCGCGACATCGAGCAGCGGCTCGACCGCTTCTTCCGCAATCCGTCGCAGCGCACCGAGCTGCCGTCCACGCTGCCGTTGCTCGATCAGGTCTGCGGCGTGCTCTCGGTGCTCGGGCATGACGACCCGGTCGCCGCGCTGCGCCGGGTCCAGCAATCGATCCGCACGCTTGCGCAGGCCGATGCATCCGCCGCCACGCCGCCTGACGAGTTCCAGCGCATCGCGCAGAACCTCGGCGCCGTCGGGTTCTTCGTCGAGACGCTGTCGGCCGATGTCGAGCAGCCGCGCGGCATGTTCCGCTTCGATCCGGGCACGGGCCTGTTCAGTGCCGACCTCGCGCTCGGTCCCGGCAGCAGCGCCGACGACGCGGAGCCGGAGGATGCGTGGCTGCCGGCCGAGACACCTGCCGCTGCCGCCACCGCCGCGGCCAGCGCCGACAACGTCGAGGCCCTGTCGCGCCAGCATCAGGTCGAGGTCCATGCCGCAGCACTTCAGCTCGCTGCGGCGCCGCTCGACAACGCAGCATTGCAGACCCTGGCGCGCGTGCTTTCGCAGCTGACCGCCGAGGCCGATCTTCTCGACGATCCCGACCTCAAGCAGCGCGCGCTGCGCGCCAGCCAGCTGCTCGACGCGCTGCGTATCGACCGCCAGTCCGCCGACGCTCGCGCGATCGCTGCGCTGTTCGCGCCGGCTGCCGATCCGGCGCTCGCACCCTCGGCACCCCTGCCCGACTCGCAGGCTGCCGCCGACCGCGAACTGCTCGATATCTTTGTCGAGGAAGCACGCGAGGTGATCGACGACCTCGATGCGCAGATTGCTCAACTGACACGATCGCCTGCCGACGCATCGGCAATGACCACCGCACGACGTGCGTTCCATACCCTCAAGGGATCGAGCCGAATGGTAGGCCTGCGCACCTTTGGTGACGTGGCCTGGGGCGTCGAGCAGTGCTTCAACCTCTGGCTGGCGCAGGAGCGGCCCGCGAACGACGACCTGCTCGGACTGGCGGAGGCGGTCGCGGCCGAGATGCTGGCGTGGGTCGATCGCATTGCGGTCGATCCGGCCGTCGCGATCGACGGCAGCCGCTGGATCACCGCCGCGCAACAGGTGCGCGAGGGCAGCAATGGCAGCGACGATGCCGACGGTCCGGCCAGCCTGCCGCGCAAGACCGACGTGCGAATGCTCGGCGAGTTTGGCGAAACCGTCGGCGAGACCGACAGCGCGAACGACGACCTGCTCGACCTGCAGCACCTGTACGAAGTCGAGATCGAGGAAAGCGTCAGTGCCATCCAGGTCACGACCGAACCCGAAGCCGGCGCCGAATTCACAGATGCCGCCTCGAACGATGCAGCACCCGTCGAGCCAGCGTCTGTCGCGTCAGCGCACATCGACCCGGCGGCCGACGCCCGTTCCGAGCTGACGCCGGTGGTTTCCGGCAGTGGCCGCTCGCCGGCGATCCCCGATCCTGCGAGCGAACCGGTTGCGCGCGACGACATGCGCCGCATCGGCCCGGTCGAGATCAGCCACAGCCTGTACTCGGTCTTCCTGTCCGAGGCCGACGAGGCGATCCGGCTGCTTGCGCACGACATCGCCGAGTGGCGGTTCGAGCCGCAGCGGCCGATCGATCCAGCGACCGTGCGGCGCGCACATTCGCTGGCGGGCATCAGCGGTACGGTCGGTCTCACGCCCGTATGGGATATCGCCGATCCGCTCGACGACTTGCTGCAGGCGCTGCACCGCGTAGCGCCGGCCCCGGGCGAACCCGCGCTTTCGGCCTCCGACCTCGATCGTGTCGAACGCGTGGTCGAGCGCATGCGCGGCATGCTGCACCAGTTCGCTGCCGGCCTCTTCCCGGATCCTGCGCCGGCCGACGTGCATGCGGTGCACGAGATCCTCGCGCAGATCCAGGCCCGCCATGCCGCCCTCTTCGAGGCGCTGGCCGCGGCACGGCTCGAGCCGCCGGCGGAACCCGCGGGGGAACGCGCTGAGGAACCTGCCGCCGAACACGTCACCGAACCCGTCATCGAACCTGTCGCCGAACGCACGGATGGACCTGCCGATCAGGCGGCGAGTAGCGCGCCCGTTGAATCGCTGCCAGCGTTCGCGCTGCCGCAGCCCGAGGTCGAGCACCCGCTGGACGCGGTCGGCGAGGCCTCACCCGAGGCGATGATCGACGCCTTGATTGCGGAGGAAATCGCGGCCGACGCCGACGATGCCGCCGACGCGCTTCTGCGTGAATCGGTACCGGCCGATGCACCGCTCACGGCCAGCGAAATCGTCGATGGCAGCGATGCCGCGGAAGCCTTGCGCGTGCGTGACGAGCTCGACGCGGACCTGCTGCCGGTGTTCCTCGCCGAAGCCAGCGACCTGATGCCCGCGGTCTCGACCAACCTGCGGCACCTGGCGGCCAACCCGAACGACCGCGATGTGGCGCGCGACCTGATGCGCCATCTGCACACGATCAAGGGCAGCGCCCGCATGGCCGGTGCGATGCGGCTGGGCGAACTGATCCACGACATGGAGACGCGGATCGAGACGGCCATGCTGCTGGCCAGCGTGCCCGACGTTATCGTCGACGACCTCCAGTCGCAACACGATCGCGCGCTGCAGTTGTACGACGCCCTGGTCCAGCCGCAGCAACCCGACGCGCCAACCCTCGACGCCGCGCCCCTGTCTGCGACAGGCGGCATGACCGAGGCGGCGACCAACGGGGGGGAACCGGACCTGGCGGCCGCGGCGTTTGGTGCTGCCGATCCAGCGGCGCTGCCGACCAGCGTGCCTGCGCAGGACGTGACCGCTGCTTCAGCCGCCACGGCCGCCGTCGCGACCCCGGCCGCACCCGTACAGACCGCCAGCTTCATCCGCGTGCGCGCCGACGTGCTCGACAACCTGGTCGACCAGGCCGGCGAAGTCTCGATCGCGCGCGCCAAGCTCGAGAACGAACTGTCCACGCTCAAGGGCGGCCTGACCGACCTGACCGACAACATCGCGCGGCTGCGCAACCAGCTGCGCGAGGTCGAGATCCAGGCCGACGCGCAGATCGGCGCCCGTGCCGACCGGCTCGACCGCGAGTCCTCGACCTTCGATCCGCTCGAGTACGACCGCTACACCCGACTGCAGGAACTGACCCGTCTGCTCGCCGAGTCGGTCGAAGACGTGGCGATGATTCAGGGCAGCATGGTCAAGGGCCTGCAACTGGCCGACACCGACCTGACATCGCAGTCGCGGCTGATGCGCGAACTGCAGCAGCAGTTGCTGCGGGTTCGGCTGGTGCCGTTCGCCAGCATCAGCGACCGGCTGTACCGGGTCGCGCGCCAGACCGCCAAGGAACTCGACAAGCGTGTCAATCTCGAGATCCGTGGCGGCAGCACCGAAATCGATCGCGGCGTGCTGGAGCGCATGGGCGGTCCGTTCGAGCATCTGGTGCGCAACGCGATCGTGCACGGTCTCGAATCGCCGCAGCAGCGCGCCGCCGCGGGCAAGCGCGAGACCGGCGAACTGTCGATCGAAGTGCGGCAGGAAGGCAACGAAATCATCGTCGTGTGCGCCGACGACGGCGCCGGTCTGGCACTGGACCGCATTCGCGCGCGCGCGATCGAACGCGAGCTGCTGGCAGACGACCAGCCAGTCACCGAGCGCGAGCTGATGGATCTGATCTTCACGCCCGGCTTCTCGACCGCCTCCGAGGTCACCGAGCTCGCCGGCCGCGGCGTCGGCATGGACGTGGTGCGCAACGAACTGGCCTCGTTCGGCGGCCGCATCTCGCTGTCGACCGAGGCCGGTCGCGGCACCCGGTTCACGCTGTACCTGCCGCTGACGCTCGCGGTTACCCAGGTGGTGCTGGCGACGGTCGGCAGCCGTCGCTACGCACTCCCCTCGGGCATGGTCGAGCAGGTGCGCCGCCTCAAACCGGCCGCGCTCGAACAGGCGCTGCGGCAGGGCGAAGTCGACGCGCCGGGCATCGGCAGCGTGGTGCTGCGGCCGCTCGCGCAACTGCTGGGCGAGGACGTGGTGCTGCACCAGGGCCGACAGGCGCCGATCGTGGTGTTGCGCGCCGGCGAGGACCGGCTCGCGGTGTCGGCTGACGATGTGTCATCCAACCAGGAAGTGGTGGTCAAGAGCGTCGGCGCGCAGGTGTCTCGTCTGGCCGGCATTCTGGGCGCCACCATCCTCGGCAATGGCGAGATCGTGCTGATCGTCAACCCGGTGCAGTTGATCTCGCGCTCGCCCGAACCATGGCAGCCACTGTCGGCCGCGGCTTCCAGTGCAGCGCCCGTCACCGCGCTGGAAGCCGCCAGCGCGCAGGAACGCCAGACGCGCAGCGACGAAGGCAGCAGCCAGGCGCGCGGCCTGATCATGGTGGTCGACGACTCGCTGACCGTGCGCCGCGTGACCCAGCGCCTGCTTGAGCGCAATGGCTACGACGTGATGCTCGCGAAAGACGGTGTCGACGCGCTACGTCAGTTGCAGGATGCCGTGCCCGACGTGATGCTGGTTGACATCGAGATGCCGCGCATGGACGGCTTCGATCTCACGCGCAACGTGCGCTCGGCGGAGGTCACGCGCGAGGTGCCGATCATCATGATCACCTCGCGCACTGCCGAGAAGCATCGCACCGTGGCGCTCGATCTCGGCGTCAACGAGTACCTCGGCAAGCCGTATCAGGAAGAGCAGCTGCTCGGGCTGATCCGCGACTACATCGCACGGCGCGCGGCCGCGCATTGACTCAACCCGAAACGGGCGGTCACTGCGCGCGGTCGCTCAGCCGGCGTCGCTCGGCGGCTTGCGCGGCGCCAGCACGACGGTCGACAGCGCGGCCAGGATCAGCACCAGCGCCGCGTAGTCCTGCCAGTAAGGCGCCTCGCCCAGCATCCACATGCTGGAGAACACGCCCAGCACCGGGATCAGCATCACTGACAGTCCGCTGGCGGCCGGCGGCAGGCGGCGCGCCAGCATCGCCCACACCGCGTGGCAGAACGCGATCGCCAACACCATGTTGTAGACGATCGACGCCCACTCGGGCAGCGAGGGCGCGCGCCACTGCGAGCGCTCGAAGATCACCGTCAGCGGCACCATCACGGCCAGCGTGATCACCAGCATCCACAGCGTGAGCGTGAGGGTCGGGATATGGGTCAGATGGCGCCGCATCAGGTTGGTGCCGTAGCCCCAGGCGGCGGCGGCCGCCAATACCAGCAGCGTGCCCAGCGGCGCGCCCGCCAGCTTGGTGAACTCCGACGACAGCAGCAGCAGCGCACCGACCGTCGCCGCCACCACGCCGAACCAGTGCCGCCTCTCGGTACGCTCGCCAAACAGCCAGAGGCCGAACAGCACGGCCCACACCGGCATCGTGTACCCGAGGATCGCGCTGCGGCCGGCAGGAAGCAGCTTGAGCGCGATGATCAGCAGGATGTGCCAGACCACCACGTTGGGAATCGCCAGCTTGACCAGCAGCGGCCAGTCGGCGCGCGGCACGCGCAGCGGAATACCGGCCCAGCGCGCATATGCCCACAGAAACAGCACGCCGCCGCCGATGCACAGCACGCGGTAATACAGCGGCGCCAGATCCTGCACGCCGAACTTCATGATCGGCCAGTTCAGGCCCCAGGCCAGCGTCAGGCAGGCAAGCAGCACCAGATCGCGGCGGGACAGCGTGTTCATCGGCGGCAGTCGTGAGCAGGAGCGAGCGAACGTAGCACGAGCCGCCGCCCGCACCGGGTCCGTCTCGGCCTCCCTACAATGCGCGCATGCAAACCTTCTTTGACCTGCTGCGCGCGCGCTGGCGCGACGCCAATACGCTGCTGTGCGTGGGCCTCGACCCTGATCTCGCGCGCTTTCCGACCCACCTGCGCGGCCAGCCCGACGCCATCTTCGCGTTCTGCTCCCAGATCGCCGATGCCACGGCTGAGTTCGCCTGCGCGTTCAAGCCGCAGATCGCCTACTTTGCCGCCGCCCGCGCCGAAGATCAGCTCGAAGCGCTGATCGCGCATCTGCGCACCCGTCATCCGCAGGTGCCGGTGGTGCTCGATGCCAAGCGCGGCGACATTGGCGCCACCAGCGAGCAGTACGCGCGCGAGGCCTTCGAGCGCTACAACGCGCACGCGGTCACGCTGTCGCCGTACATGGGATTCGACTCGGTGCAACCCTACCTCGCCTATCCGGGCCGCGGCGTGTTCCTGCTGTGCCGGACCAGCAACCCGAGCGGCGACGACCTGCAGATGCTCGACGTTGGCGGCGAGCGGCTGTTCGAGCGCGTGGCGCGGCTGTCCTCGGGCGCGTGGAACGCCAGCGGCCAGCTCGGGCTGGTGGTCGGCGCCACCTATCCGGCCGAGCTGGCGCGCGTGCGCGCGCTGGCACCGACGCTGCCGCTGCTGGTACCGGGCATCGGCGCCCAGGGCGGCGACGTTCAGGCGAGCGTCGCAGCCGGCCAGGACGCCGAGGGCGCGGGCATGCTGATCAACTCGTCGCGCGCGATCCTGTATGCGAGCGGCGGCGAGGACTTTGCGCAAGCCGCGGCGGCGGTCGCGCGCGCTACGCGCGACCAGATCAACGCGTATCGGCGTCACGGCTGAGCCGGTTGGCCGCGGCGTTTCGCGCCTGCGGTCATGCATCGCGTCGAAGCGCGCCGTCTGCCGGGCTCGCGCGATGACAGACAGTCGGCTGGCCTGACCTACGCGTCGGACACCGCGCCGAAGAACGCGCCCAGCTCGGCCGCCAGCAGGTCCGGCGACTCCTCCGGGATGTAGTGCCCGCCGGGGGTGGCCATGCCAGTGACTGGAAGCGCAGCCCGCGCCTGCCAGTCGGCCACCGGCGTGAACAGCCGGTGCACGACACCGCGCGCGCCCCACAGCACGCGTAGCGGGCAGGCGATGCGGCGGTCGAGGTCGGCACGGTCATGCGCCAGGTCGATCGAGGCGGCGGCCCGGTAGTCCTCGCACATCCCGTGGATCGCCGCCGGATCGGCAAAGCAGCGCTCGTACTCGGCGAGCGCACGCGGATCGAATAGCGACGTGCCGCCCGAGCCCCAGCCGCCCATCTTGCTGCGCAGGTAGAACGACGGATCGGCGCAGATCAGCCGCTCCGGCAAAGGCGTCGGCTGGATCAGGAAGAACCAGTGGTAGTAGGCCTCGGCGAACTCGCGCGTGGTGCGCTCGTACATCGTGAGCGTGGGCGAGATGTCCAGAACCATCAGCGCGCGAACCGCCTGCGGCTGATCGAGCGCGAGCCGATGCGCAACCCGGCCGCCGCGATCATGGCCGCACACGAAATAGCGATCGAAGCCGAGATCCTGCATCAGCGCATGCACGTCGGCCGCCATCGTGCGCTTGCTGTAGTTGCCGTGGTCGGGATCGCCACGCGGCTTGTCGGAGTCACCGTAGCCGCGCAGATCCGGCATCACCAGCCGGAAGTGCGGCATCAGCAGCGGCGCGACGCGGTGCCAGATCGCATGCATCTGCGGAAAGCCATGAAGCAGCAGCAGTGGCGGGCGCGGATCGTCGGCAGGCGCGTGCTCGCGCCGCACTGCCAGCGTCAGCCCGCCCACCGTGCGGCGCTCGAAGCGCAGGCGCGGGTCGAACAGCGGATCGACCGGATGCGAACTCATGGGAGTCTCCTGTCAGGTGGGCAGCGCAGCGTCGATCGCTCTCCGCAGGCCGTCGAGCGCGTGCACGATGGCCTGGGTGCGCACGGCGGCACGATCGCCATCGAAGCGTTGTGTGGCTGCGGTCAGCTGTGGGACGTCATCACCGCGCACCGCCCAGGCGAAACAGACCGTGCCCACCGGCTTGCCGGGCACCGCGCCCCCCGGGCCGGCAATGCCCGTCACCGCCAGCGCGGCGCGCGCGCTGCTGTGCGCCAGCGCTCCGCGCGCCATCGCCTGCGCGACGGGCTCGCTGACCGCGCCGTGGGCAGCAATCAACTCGGCCGGCACACCCAGCATCTGCTGCTTGGCCTCGTTCGAATAGGTGACGAAGCCGCGATCGAACCAGTGACTGGCGCCGACGACCTGCGTGATCGCGAACGCCACGCCGCCGCCGGTGCAGGACTCGGCGGCCGCCATCATCCAGCCGCGCGTGCGCAGCGCAGCGCCGAGCGCATGCGCGGCTGCGTCGATCGCGGCAGCTTCCGCCGCGGAACCGGCAGCCCCCTGCGTGGCAACGGCCGGCGGCGTCATCCGACCACCCTGGTCCACAACGCGATCACCAGCAGCGTGAAGAACGCGGCGACCACGTCGTCGAGCATCACGCCGAAGCCGTTCTTGAAGCGCGAGTCGAGCCAGCGGATCGGCGGCGGCTTGACGATGTCGAAGAAGCGGAACAGCGCAAAGGCGACCGTGTGCTGCAGGCCCTTGAGGTCGGGGTTGTCGGGCAGCATCACGAGCACGATCCAGAACGCCGCGATCTCGTCGATGACGATATGGCCCGAGTCGGGTCGGCCGAGCGCCGCGCCGGTGCGCTGGGCAGACCACGCGCCGAAATACAGCGCCGCCATGATGAGCCCCAGCCAGCCGAGGTCGGTCATTAGCGGATCGAGCAACACGAACAGCGCCCAGCCCGCCAGCGTGCCCCAGGTACCGGGGGCGAAGCGCGGCAGGCCGCTGCCGCCGCCGAGCGCGATGAAGTGCCACGGACTGGCGAACAGGAAGCGGCGATCGGGCCGGCGCGGCGCAGCCGGCGCCGCTGCAGCGGATTCAGCCGCCTGATGCGGTGCGGTGTCGGCAGCGCCGTGGCCCGGCAGCACGCCGACCGCCTCGGCGTCGGGCGCCTGCGGCGAATGACTGTCCGGGATGCCGCTCATGATCGCGCCGTCAGCCGAAGTGGTCGTACGAAGCAAAGCGCCCGGTCACGGGCCGGCCCTGCGCATCGACGACGACCGGCCGGTCGCCGGCCACGATGCGGCCGATGCGCGCCACCGGCGTGGCGGCGCGCGCCGCCGAGGCGACGATCTCGCGCCGCGCCGCAGGCGGCGCGGTGAATAGCAGTTCGTAGTCGTCGCCACCGGCCAGCGCGCACTGCTGCTGCACCTCCAGCGGCTGGCGCCGCAGCGCCGCCGACAGCGGCAGCGCCGGCCAGTCGATCTGCGCGCCCACGTGCGAGCGCTCGCAGATGTGCGCCAGATCGCCGAGCAGACCGTCGGACACGTCGATGCAGCTGCTGGCCAGTTCGCGCAGCGCCAGGCCGAGTGCAACGCGCGGCTGCGGCCGGTCGAGCCGCGCCTGCACTGCGGCTGCATCGACGAAGTCGAGCGCGGCATCACCGGCCGCCGAGCGCAGTGCCAGCGCGGCATCACCGATGCAGTTCGACACGTAGACGTCGTCGTCAACACGTGCGCCCGTGCGCGTCAGCGCCGCGCCACGCGGCACCTCGCCAAGCGCGGTGATGCAGATGGTCAGCGGTCCCGCGCCGCTGGCGATCTGCGGCGCGCGCGTGGTGTCGCCGCCGGCCAGCACGCAGCCATGGCTGTCGGCCAGCGCGAACAGGCCGCGCGCGAAGGCTGCCAGCCAGGCCTCGTCGGCCGCGGGCAGCGCCAGCGCCAGGAAGAAGCAGCGCGGCGCGCTGCCGGCTGCTGCCAGGTCCGACAGGTTGACGGCCAGCGCCTTGTGCCCGAGCGCCTCTGGATCGGCGCCCGGCAGGAAGTGCCGCCCTTCGAGCAGCATGTCGGTGGTGACCGTGAACTCGCTGGCGCCAGCCGCCAGCCGCGCGCAGTCGTCGCCGATGCCGACCAGCACCGTGCCGCCGGGCGGCACCGGCCGCGTGAAGTGGCGCGCGATCAGTTCGAATTCGTTCATGCGACGGAAGCGGCAGCGGGGCTGCGGACCGCGCGCATGCTCAGGCGCCGGTGCGGCCCGCCTCCGCGGGGCGCAACTGCTGCGCGAGCTTGTCGAGCACGCCGTTGACGTAGCGGAAGCCGTCGGTGCCGCCAAAGCTCTTGGCCAGCTCGACCGCCTCGTTGATGACGACCCGGTACGGAATCTCGGCGCGATGCGTGAGTTCGTAGGCGCCGATCAGCAGCACGCCGTGCTCGATCGGCGAAAGTTCGTCGACCTTGCGGTCGAGGAACGGCGCAAAGCCCTCGCGCAACTGTGCTGCCTGCTCGATGCAGCCGTGCAGCACCTCGCGATAGTGGCGCATGTCGGTGCGCGCCTCGGCGTTGGCGAAGTCGTCGGCCTCCATGAACTGGCCCTCGATCGACGCAATGTCCTGACCGCCGACCAGCCACTGATACAGGCCCTGCAACGCGGCCTCGCGCGCGCAGCGGCGCGCGCTGCGGCCACCGCTGCCGCCCTTGCCGCGCGGACGCGCGGGCGTGACGTCGGGCGCGGTCATGCTCAGTCCTCGTCGGCGTCGGCGCCGGGCTGTTCTTCGTCTTCGCCGGCGTCGTCGAGCGTCCACAGCAGGTTGGCCATCTCCACCGCCACCCGGGCAGCGTCACGGCCCTTCTCATCCACGCGGGCGCCCACCTGCTCGTCGTTCTCGCAGGTCAGAATCGCGTTGGCGATCGGCACGCCGGCATCGAGCGTCAGCCGGGCGATGGCCGCCGACGACTCGTTGGCTACGACCTCGAAGTGATAGGTCTCGCCGCGGATCACCGCGCCGATGGCCACCAGCGCGTCGAAGTCGCCCACGTGCGCGAGCTTGGCCAGCGCCAGCGGCACTTCGAGCGCGCCAGGCACGGTCACGTGCGTGATGTCGTCTTCGTCAACGCCGAGCGCGATCAGCTCGGCGATGCAGGCGGCGGTCAGCGCATTGCCCGCATATTCGTTGAAGCGGGCCTGGACGATGCCGATGCGCAGGCCGTCGCCGTCGAGGTTGGGAGAAATCGTGTCGATGCTCATGCTGGCAGTGTACGCGGGCAGCA
>CAZTUT010000015.1:16877-31133 GCA_964616395.1 uncultured Burkholderiaceae bacterium | reverse complement strand
CTTGTTGAAGCGGTGCACCTCGTCGACGAACACCACGGTCGGCTGACCGCTGCGCTGGCGCTCGGCCTGTGCTCGCTCGACCGCGTCGCGGATGTCCTTCACACCGCCGAGCACCGCCGAGATGGCGATGAATTCGAGCCCGAAGGCCGCTGCCATCAGCCGCGCCAGCGTGGTCTTGCCGACACCAGGCGGCCCCCACAGAATCATCGAGTGCGGTCGCCGCGATGCGAAGGCTACGCGCAGCGGCTTGTCCGGCCCGAGCAGATGCTGCTGGCCGATCACCTCGTCGATCGATTGCGGTCGCAGGCGCTCGGCCAGCGGAACCTGCGCCGAAGCAGCCGGCCGCTCATCGCTCGGGATCGCAGGTCGCGCCGCGCCGGATGACGGTGAATCAGCAAACAGGTCGTTCATTGGGGGGGATCGCCGCCCGGTGGCGGCAATGACGGCAGTCGTCAGGCTAGCATTGCAGGCAATTCGTCTTACCCTTCTACGATAAGGAATCCCCATGCCGCACCGGACCGCCTCGCCCACACGACCCCTGCTGTTTGCTGCCCGTATCGCGGCGCTTGCGCTGACACCCGTGCTGACGCTGGCGGCACTCCCCGCCCTCGCACAGGCCGATGTACTGGCCACCGCCCTGAAGGAGCCGGGGGCGGTCAAGACCGAGTCGGGCCTGATCTACCGGATCACCCAGCCCGGCAAGGGCGCAAAGCCAACGGCCGACGACACCGTGCGGGTGCACTACCGCGGCACGCTGAGCAACGGCAAGGAATTCGACAGCAGCTACAAGCGCGGGCAGCCGGCCGAGTTTCCGCTGCGTCGTGTGATCCGCTGCTGGACCGAGGGCGTGCAACTGATGAACGTGGGCGCCAAGGCGCGCCTGACCTGCCCGGCCGAGCTGGCCTATGGCGACCGCAATGTCGGTAACGGCCTGATTCCGCCGAACTCGGTGCTTCAGTTCGAGGTGGAGTTGCTGGCGATCGTCGGCGCCGCCGACGCCAAGGGCCAGCCGCGCTGAGCCGTCGGCGCAGCGGTGGCCGCCTAGTTGGGCGCTGCAGCCGCAGGCGGCGTTTCGAGGACGCGTGCGCGAATGTCCTTGAGCAGTCGCTGAAACTCCGGCGACGACTGGATGATGGCGCCGGCCGACGCACGCAGCCGATCGACCGCTACATCGGGCAGCACAAACGAGGTCGGCAGGCTGTTCAGGTAGTCGAACTCCGCCTTGTCCTTCAGACGCGGGAACGACACGTCGATCGCATAGATCTCGGCCGGTGGCACCCGCAAGGAGGCGGCCGCCACCGGGTCGGCGATCGCCGACGGATTGGCCGCCTTGCGCAGCGCGCGCATCGTGCGCCAGCGGGCGGCGGTGTCGCGCAATAGCTCGACGGCCTCGTAGGAGTAGTGATCGATCGGCACGCCCGCCGACTTCATCAGCACATTGACGGCACCCGGCGAGGTTTCACGCTGGTCCCAGTCATTGGGGGGCACCGACAGGGAGTTCACGACGAGCACGATGATCCGCTTCACATGGTCAAGCGGCGTCTTCTCGCCGGCATCGTGCAGCGCTTCGAGCAGTTCGAGTGCGTCGAGCACGCCACGCATGCCGACGTTATCCGATACGCCGCCATCCACCAGATGCAGGAACGGCCGTGCCGCGCCGTCGCCGAAGTCCTGCTGGGCGCGCAGCGCGCGGATGGCCCGCGCTGCCGGCCGCGGCGGCTCCTCCGACGCGACGAAACGAGAAACCCAGGGCGGCGACCTGTAGTTGCAGGTGCCGCCGTAGTTGTTCAGCGTGATCGGCGTCAGCACTACAGGGACTGCGGACGAAGCCGCCGCCACGCGCGACAGTGGCACACCGCTGAGATCGGAGCAGATCACGTCGAACGTGTGCTGGTGGAACACAAACCGCGCGCCCGATGAGATGTCGGTGGCCGATGCCAGCACCAGCGGACCCGTGCCGCGATCCAGATCGCCGAAGGTGGCGTTGTTGAACAGGATCTCGTCGTACAACTCGGCAGCGAGCTCGGAGCGATTCCAGCCACTCGACGCCAGCCGACCCCAGTTGCCGGGACCGAGCGTGCGCGCAATGATCTCGCCCTGCACGTTGCGCTTCAGGAAACGCTGCTCGTACTCGGAGAACAGGCGCTCGCCATACAGGCCGTAAGCCAGCGCGGTGAAGCTGCCGCCCGACACCCCGGTGATCACCGCGACCTCATCGATCAGCCGGACCCGGCGGCCGTTGGCGCCCTGCACTTCCGTGTTGCGCAGGAACTCCAGGACGCCATAGGAAAACGCCGCCGCGCGGGTCCCGCCGCCGGAAAAGGCCAGCACAACCAGGTTTTCGCGGTCGACGAAGTGGCGCGACCGCGTCTCGAGCCGATAGCCGGCATGCGGATCCGCCGCGGCCAGCGGTGGATTGATCGGCCGCGACGCACACCCCGCGAGCAGCGCAGCGGCGAGGACGGACAGCAAGGCGAGCGAGCGATGTTTCATCGGATCAATCAGGCCGGAAAGAGTCGTAGGAAGACAGGATTCAAGGCCGCGCGATCGCGGGGGCTTCAAGGCACGGTCTGCGCGCTGCCCCGTCGCCCCTTACCGGAATCGTGCATCGGATCGTCATTATCGCGGTGCGGCGGTCGCCGCGAGTGCCGGATCATCGGGATTGATTGCGGCAAGCCGGCGCAGCGCGGCCGCCGCGCCGGGGCGGTCGCCGCTGGCAGCGCGCAGCTGCGCGAGCGCGAGCAAGACGTCGCGCTGACCGGTCTTGTCAGCCGCCGCGGTGAGTACATCGATCGCCTCGCGTCGGCGACCGGCATCGTCCAGCGCCAGTGCATAGATATACGCATGCCGCGCGTTGTGTGGATCGGCCTTGACGGCCGCGCCCAGCACCGGCAGCGCCTCGCGCTTGCGCCCCTGACGGACGAGCGCGAGACCGAGCGCTTCATTCAGCGCGGCTGCGGCCGGGGCCTGCTTCAGGCCATCGCGCAGCACCGCTTCGGCCTGCGCATCACGCTGCGTGGCGCGGTACAGGTCGGCCAGATTCACATACGCCGGAATGAACTGTGCATCGACCTGCAACGCGCCGCGCAGTGCCTGCTCTGCCTCCTGCGCCGCGCCGCGCTGCATCTGCAGGTTGGCCAGACTCATCCACGACTCGGGGCGCTCCAGGTTGCCGCGCTGGACCGCCTCGAACTCGGCGACCGCCGCCTGCATGATGCGCGGCGCGCGCGAGTCCGCCGGCATGCCGGCATTGATCAGCACCCGCGCCGCCTCCAGCCGTATGGCGCGCCGCGGATCGGTCAGCAGCGGCGTCAGCAACTCGGGCAAGGCCTGCGGCGGCAGGCTGGCCGATGCCTGGATTGCTGCGATCCGAATCAGCGGATCGGAGGCACCGAGCGCACGGCGCAGCACGCCTTCGGTTGATGCACCCGGATAGCGCGCCAGCAGTTCGATCGCGCTGGCACGCACGATCGGTGCTGCCGCCGCATCGTCTGCCAGCGCGCGCAGCGCCTGCGCGGCGCCCTCGGCGCCGGTGCGGCCTGCGTGCAGCGCCTGACCGAAGTGTGCCTCCTGACGACGTCCCGGCCCATGCGCCTTGGCGATGCTGTCGGCCGCCCACTGAGCAGACCGATCGGTGTGGCAACCCATGCACGCGTTCGGCGAGCCGGTCGATTTCGCCAGATCCGGGCGCGGCACGCGAAAGCCATGATCGCGTCGTGGATCGACCACCATGTAGGTAGTGGCCGGCATGTGGCAACTGACGCAGCGCGCGCCTTCGGAGGCTGGCTCGTGGAAGTGATGCTGGCGGCTCTCGTACTTGCTGGCCTGATGGCACTGCGCACAGACCGCGTCGCCCTCCGCCCGCAGTTTCTGCGTGTGCGGATCATGGCAGTCGCTGCAGGTGACACCGGCCTGATGCATCTTGCTCTGCAGGAACGAGCCCCAGGTGAACACCTCGTCGCGCTGCTGGCCGTCGGCGTAGTACAGGCCCGGCGACAGCAGCGCGGGCAGATAGTGATCAAGAAAGGCGTTGCCCGCCCGCCAGTCCTCGGCGAACTGCGAGCGTCGCGCGTGACAGGCGGCGCAGGTCTCGATTTCATGCGCGCTGTTGCGCGGACTGCTGCGGCGCGCGTTGCCGGAGACCGGATCGATCGCCCAGCCCACGCCCGCACGCTCTCGCAGCGCGACCGTCAGTCCTTTGTGTTCATCGCTGGTGCGGGCCCTGGCGGCAGCCGGTTCCCGCGCCCAGGCCAGGTGCGCGGACCCCGGCCCATGGCAGCTTTCGCAACCAACGCTGATTTCAGACCAGGTGGTCTTGAACGATGCCGATTCGACCGCGTAGCCCTTGCGGATGTTGGTCGAGTGGCAGTCGGCGCACATGAAGTTCCAGTTCTGCGAGCGCCGGGTCCAGTGCAGTTCATCGCGATGGTCGATCTTCTCGTCCGGGTACTGACGGAACCAGCGTTGTCCGCCTTGCGTCTTCGGTCGCGCGTCCCACGACACGGCGAGGGCCTGCAGACGGCCGCCCGGCAGTTCGACCAGGTACTGCTGCAAGGGTGCGAGCCCGAACGTGTAGCGGACCTCGAAGTCGGCCAGCTTGCCGTCCGGGCCATCGGTGCGGACGATGAACTTGCCATCACGACGCGTGAACGTGGAGGTCACGCCGTCGCGGCTGTAGCGGGCATCGTTGAAGTCGCCCAGCACGGTGTCGGCAGTGGCGTGCTGCATCGCGCGCGCATGCTGTGACTGCTGCCAGCCCGCCGCCTGCGGCTGATGGCAGGACACGCAGCCCGCGCTGCCGACGAACTCGGCCGCCACCGTCACTGCGCTGGCAGCAGGCGCCGACGGCGCGGCGGAACCGGGGGCCGAGGCCAGCCGCCATCCGACCAAGGCCGACGCCAGCGCCGCGACGCCGAGCAGTCCCCACAGCACGCGACGCAGCCACGGTCCGCCTGCGGCCGGTGCAGCATCCGGGCGGGCTGCGCGGCCCGCGCCGCGACCTCGCGTCACGGCCGCACGCGCTGCGACTGCAGCCGACCGCAACGCCCGCGCGCCAGGCCAGGTAACGGTCGGTTGCGAAGCCTCAGCGCGCCAGCGGGTAGATCGACTTCCATTCCTTCTTCATGCTGGTGATCGTCCAGCCGCGTCGCGGGCCTTCGTCGAGGCCGCGATCGAGCTTTCCAATGTGGGACTTTCGATCATAGGCCCACTCGCGCTCGCCATCGTCGTGATGAACCAGCAGCCCGAGCCGGGCGCCCGGCGCCGACGTCACCCACTCCAGCATCTCGAAGTCGCCATCCGAGTTGCCGAACGCGGCAATCGGCCGCTTGCCGATGAACTTGTTGATGGCGACCGGCTTGCCGGCCTTGTCGTCGATGAAATCGACCTCCGGCAGCCGCACGATGGCCGGCCGGCCGTTGCGCTGCTCGTAGCGGGTCTTGATCGTCGAACCGATCACCTGCTCGGGCGGCACACCATAGACCTGCTCGGCAAAGACACGCAGGAATTCGACCCCACCGCCGGACACGATCCAGGTCTTGAAGCCGTTGCTGCGAAGATAGGTCAGCAGTTCGAGCATCGGCTGGAACACCATGGCGGTGTACGGGCGACGCGTCTTCGGATGACGGGCAGTTGCCAGCCAGTCGCGCGCAATCACCGCGAATTCGTCGCTGCTCATGCCGGCGTGGGTCGCCATCGCCATCTCGAGCAGACCCTTCTCGCCGGTGGCCATCACGGCCTCCATGTTGCCTTCAAGCACGCCCTTGAACGGTTGCCGATCCTTCCACTCGGGATGGGCCGCCGATATCGCCTTCACGCGGTCGATGATGAACGCGAGCTGGAAGTACATCGGCTGCTCGGACCAGAGCGTGCCGTCGTTATCGAACACGGCAATTCGATCCGCCGGCGGCACGAAGTCCGGGCTCGCCTGGCTCGTGACCGACTGGACGAACGCAACGATGCGCGACCGGGACGGACCGTCATTCCAAGAAGGCAGCGGGTCGCCGCCCTGCGCCCGCGCCGCCGCCGGGGCAAGCGCGGCGGCAAGCGTAGTCAGCATCAGTTGCCGACGCGTCATCGTCATACAAGTTTCTCCACGTGTGCCAAAGGCCGCCGGTTAGAACCGGAATGCGAACGAAACAGCAGGACCGCTGAACTGCAGCGTCTGCATGCCGCTGGACTGGCCGAACCGGTAATCCAGGTGGCGGTACGAGCCCACCACCTCGCCCCAGTCGAACGCGTACCCGACGCCCCCCATCGCCTGCCAGGTGAAGTCGGACTCGCCGGTGCCGACGTCGATGTAGTACGGCGCGAACCAGCGCCCCTGCCCCAGTTGGGCGCGCCCCTTGACGCCAACAATCGCATCCCACACCGCGGGCTTGACCGTGGCCGCGCCCTGCAGCGAGGCCGGAGGCAGCGACGCCACGTTGCCGGTGATGTTCCAGTTGGCCGTGGTGTCGATCTTCAGCAGGCGCACACCGCCGACAGCCTGCAGCTCGTAGCTCGGCTTGTCGATCAGCGCGTAGGTGCCGGCGAGCGACCACGACCAGCCGCGCAACCGCAGCCCGACATCGGCCAGTGCATCGGCAGGGATCGTCAGGTGGCCTCCGGGGCCGATCAGCGAGAACTCGCCCGCGCGCGACCGGTTGGCCTTGAAGTCCAGGTAGATGTAGTCGGTCAGCACGCCGTAGCGGCCCTTGCGCGCCTCCAGGCCACCCATGAAGACGAAGTGCAGCGCCTTCAGGTAATCGGACGCTTCCAGCCCGAGACTGGCGCCGCCATTTGACGGCGGCGGAAAGATCGTCTCACCGCTGACGCCCGGGAACCAGCCGTAAATCTGAGCGCGGAACTTCCAGTCGCCGTCGATCGCAGACGGCGCCTGCGCAGCGGCCATGCCGCTCGAAATCAACCCGGCCAGGCCAGCGATGATCAACCTGAGTGTCTTCAACGCAACCTCGCAAAAAAAGACCGCTTCCTGTCAAGGGAAGCGGCCTGTCTCAGGAAACGAAATCCGTCAGTTCTGAATCGGCTTGCTCACCGCTTCCATCACGCGCTCGAGATTGAAGCTGCCCGGCTTCTGGCGCGGCGGAAACTCGCGGAAGCTCTGCAGCCACTGTCCGACGTAAGCACCCGCGGGCGCAATCATGAACATGCGGTCCATGTACCAGCGCTGGTAGCCGAGCGAGTGCTCGTACTCGGCGCGCTCGAACGGGTCCATCCGCAGGTTGGTGATCAGCGGCGCGCGCAGCACCGTGAACGGCTCCTGCCAGACACGCAGGCCATGTGCCTTCTGCTCCATGAACGTGATCTTCCAGTTGCCATAGCGCAGCGCAGCGACCTGGCCGTCGTCGGTCCAGTAGATGAACTCCTTGCGCGGCCACGGTCCCTGCCCGCGCAGCGCGGGGCCGAGGTCATAACCGTCAAGATGGACCTTGTAGGTGCGATCGCCGATCTTGGTGCCCTTCTTCAGCGACTCCTTGACGTCCTTGCCGCCCGCGGCGTTGACCAGCGTCAGCAGCATGTCCTCGTGCGCGGCGATGTCGTTGATCACGGTGCCGGGCTTGATGACGCCGGGCCAGCGGATCATCGCCGGCACGCGGTAGCCACCTTCCCAGTTGGTGTTCTTCTCGCCGCGGAACATCGTGGTGCCGCCGTCGGGCCAGGTAAAGGTCTCGGCGCCGTTGTCGGTCGAGTACATGACGATGGTGTTCTCGTCGAGGCCGAGCTCCTTCAGCTTCGCCAGCACCTGCCCCACGTGCCCATCGTGCTCGACCATGCCATCGGCGTAGATGCCCAGGCCGGTCTTGCCCGCCGACTCCTTCTTCAGATGCGTGAAGATATGCATCCGGGTCGAGTTCCACCACAGGAAGAACGGCTTGTCCGCCTTCTTCGCGCGGTCCATGAAGTCCAGTGCCTTGGTCGTGACCTCCTCGTCGATCGTCTCCATGCGCTTGCGCGTCAGCGGACCGGTATCGGTGATCTTGCCGTTGGCAAAGCTGTGGATGACGCCGCGCGGCCCGAATTTCTTCTTGAACTCCGGGTCCTTCGGGTAATCGGGGTTCTCGGGCTCCTCCTCGGCGTTCAGGTGATACAGATTGCCGAAAAACTCGTCGAAGCCATGCGCGGTGGGCAGCATGTCATCGCGGTCGCCGAGGTGGTTCTTGCCGAACTGGCCGGTCATGTAGCCCTGCGCCCGCAGCAGCGTGGCGATGGTGGGGTCTTCCTTCTTCATCCCCTCCGGCGTGCCCGGCAGGCCGACCTTGGTCAGGCCGGTGCGGATCGGCGACTGACCCGTGACGAAAGCCGCGCGCCCTGCGGTGCAGCTCTGCTGTCCGTACCAGTCGGTGAACAGCGCCCCCTGGCGGGCAATGCTGTCGATGTTGGGCGTCCGGTAGCCCATCATTCCCATGTTGTACGCACTGATGTTGAACTGGCCGATGTCATCGCCCCAGATGACGACGATGTTCGGCTTGCGCGCGGGCGCCTGCGATTGCGCCTGTGCTGGGGCGGCAATCGCCAGCACGCAGGCGGCGACGAGACTGGTCAAGATCTTCAAGAACAACTCCTTGCAAGGGTGAGACGTGCAACGCCGGACGCTGACGTCCGAGGCTCCAAAGCTACCGGCTCGGCCCCGGGCCGGCCATTGCACCAAGGTGTCATGCAGCGCCAACACGTGATGCGTGGGGCAGCCGCCGGCGCGCACGCTCGATCGCATCGATCAGGCGCGGCGCACCGATGGGCTTGTGCTGGCACTCGAAGGCGCCAAGCGCCAGTGCACGGCGGACGTGATCGGCGTCGTCATGCGCGGTGATGACGATCACGGGCGGGGCACTCGGTTCGAGCTTGAGTTCAGCCAGAACATCGAAGCCACTCATCCCCGGCATGTAGAGGTCGAGCAGCACGCAGTCAAAGCGATAGGCTGCTGCGCCGGCCCGCAGCTCTTCGCCGGAGGCGAACGTCTCGACGTCATAGCCATGCGCACGCAGCAGACGGCTCAGCGCGCGCCGATAGCTCTCCTCGTCATCGAGGACTGCGACCCGCACCGGCGCCGACATCTCGGACGATGTCGACACGCTCAAGGCATCGCCCCCGGGCCGCCATCGACCAGAGAAGCCGCGATGCCGGAGGGGCACTGCCGACCCTGCCGTTGGAATCGGGGATGGAGAGACAGCGGCGCAGTTGTACCGGACACACGCAAGCCTTGGAGAACCTGCGCGAAAGCCGTTCCGGCCCCAGACCGGCACGCCTCGCTGCAGCGAACTGGAAGGCGTTCAGCGTTGCACGGCGCTGGCGCGCCATCCATTGCACGTTGGTGCAATGCGGAGCAAAAAGCGATCGAAGACGATCAGGGCGTGGGATCGATGCCGATCCGTTGCCCGATCCGGACCAGGTCGGCGACCGACTCTGCGCCCATTTTGTCCATCACGCGGGCGCGATGCACCTTGACCGTCTGCTCGGTCGTGCCGATACGGTCGGCGATGATCTTGTTCAGCCGCCCGGCGATCACATGTCCAAACACTTCGCGCTCGCGTGGCGTCAGTTGCGCGGCGCGCGCCTGAAGGTCGGCCCATTCCGCTCGCTGCGCCTGACGCTGCTCGGCCAGGTCGAGGGCCGCACCGACTGCGCGCAGCAGATCGACCCCCTTGACCGGCTTGGTGAGAAAGTCGACCGCGCCGGCCTTGACCGCGCGCACGCTCATCGGAATGTCGCCATGTCCGGTCAGGAAGACGATCGGCAGCAGCCCCCCGGAGGCGGTCAGGCGCTGCTGCATGGCGAGCCCGTCGATGCCCGGCATTGCCACATCGAGGACGATGCAGCCCGGCGCCTCCGGAGGTACTTGCGCAAGAAATTCGGCTGCGCTGCTGAAGCCCTCGACCTCGCAGCCCTCGGCTCGCAGCAAGCGTTCGAGCGCCCGCCGCAGATCGGGCTCGTCGTCAACCAGGTAGACCTTGCCGCGCACGCGAATTCTCCTTGGCGTTGATGGGCAGGCAGATGCTGAAGGTCGCGCCGCGCCCGCCATTGGCTGCGGCACTCAGGGTGCCACCATGGGCGGCAATGATCGAGCGCGAAATCGCGAGCCCCATGCCCAGCCCCTGTTGCTTGGTCGTGTAGAAAGGTTCGAACACGCGCTCGGGTGTGGCCGGCAGGCCGGCGCCGCAGTCGCTGACGCGGATGCAGAGGGCAGCACCGTCTCGGATCGTTGTCAGTTGAATTCGGCGGTCGTCCGGCGCGTTGCCCGCCATCGCGTCGGCAGCATTGCCGATCACGTTGATCAGCACCTGTTCGACAGGAACACGGTCGATGAGCACCTGCGGCAGCGCCTCGGCAAGGTCCAGTTCGACAGATACGCCGCGCCGCACGAGATCGGCGCGCATGAACTGCAGCACGCCCTGGATCAGTTCGTTGAGCGCCACCGGCACCGGGTTCGGCGCACCCCGCTGCAACATGCTACGCAGTCGCCGGATCACCTGCCCGGCCCGCTCGTCCGCCTCGACGATGTCGGTCAGGATCGCCTTGATCTCGTCAAGGTCGACGTCAGCCCGAGCCATCAGCCGCTGGGCTGCTTCGGCGTTGCTCATGATGATCGCCAGCGGCTGATTGAGTTCGTGCGCCAGCGCGCCGGACAGTTCGGTCAGCGTCGCCACGCGCGACAGGTGTTCGAGCGCCATCCGCTGCTGCGCAGTCTCGTCCTCGGCTCGCTTGCGCTCGGTGACGTCGATCGTGGCGCCCATGAGGCTCTCTGCGATCATCAGGCTGGCATCGGGCGCACTACCGACCGATGCGTACCAGCGAACGCTTCCATCCGGCTTGACCACGCGGTACTCGATCGACCAGCGCTCGCCGGCGCCAAGCGCGCGGTCGAACGCCTGGCGGACCCGCTGCCGGTCGTCGGGGTGAACCGCCGTCAGCACATCGACCACCGAGTGGTGGGCACCTGACTGAAGATTGAACATCGCCAGCGTGCGCGGCGTTGCCCACATCCGGCCGGTCTTGCGCTCGAAGCTCCACAGACCCGCATCCGCCGCATCGGCCGCCAGCGCCAGCTTGACCTCGGAGCCGCGCAACGCGATGTCCTTTTCCTTTAGCGCCGCCGCCATCTGCACTGCGCGGATCAGTTCGAAACTGAGCTCCAGGCCCATCAGCACCACGATGGGCAGGAAGAACAGCGTGGCAAAGGAAGGCGTGCGCGTCACACCCCAGAAAGACAGCATGACCGACGCAGTGGCCGAGAGCAGAAACACAAACAGACCAAGGCCGGTGGTCATCGCCCGGCGGCGCTCGCCGCGGCGCCACAGGTCGATGACCGCGTCGCCCATGAAGAGAATCAGCACCAGCAGGGACAGGTGCGCCACGGCAAGCCAGGGATTCGGCGCGCCCACGGCGACCATGACCGTCTCGCCGAGCGCATCGAAGGGCCGCAACGCGTCGATCCGCGCGAAGTTGATGTTCAGCGGCGACACCAGGTTGATCAGCATCGCGGCCGTGCGCAGGCCGATGACCAGCCACCCGAGCCAGGCACGCCCTGCGTTCAGGTAGTGGCGGACAAACAGCACCAGCGCGACCACACCCGACCAGATCGGCAGGTGAAACCACCACAGCATCCGGCCGAACTCTTCCGGCGTGGCGGCCTTCATGAAGCGCCATTCGAACAGCGCCGCCAGGCCGACGCTGGCGGCAAGCACGGCAAAGGCAGCGCTGCCTTTGGAGGAGCGCTGGCGCAACCACACCTGGCCGTGCACGGCCGCCAGCGTGAAGCAGCCGGCCGCCACCATCAACCAGACGGCGGTCAGCCAGCCAACCGTCTGCCCGGTCGGCATGTCAGCACGTCCTGGCGAGCAACAAGGGCCCGGTCATGCGCTGGCGCTGCCGTCGTGCATCCAGGCGGCATGCTTCGGCGCGCGCCGGGTGCGGCTCCACTCTTCGATCATGGCGTCCTTGACCTCATCGAGCCGGCGCAGCATGTCCGGCGTGCCGGTGTTGGCCGCCAGTTCCAGCCGGTGGCCATTCGGATCAAAGAAGTAGATCGACTTGAACAGCGTGTGGTCGGTTGGGCCCACGACCGGGATACCGGCGGCCTCCAGCCGGGCCTTGGTGGCGACCAGCGTGTCGACGGAATCGACCTGCATCGCCAGATGCTGGACCCAGGCCGGCGTGTTGCGGTCGCGGTCCATCGGCGGCTTGGTCGGCAGCTCGAAGAAGGCGAGGATGTTGCCGCCGCCCGCGTCGAGGAACACATGCATGTAAGGATCGGGCTCCTTGGTGGACGGCACCTGGTCCTCGGCGATCGCCAGCACGAACTTCATGCCGAGGTGCTTGCCGTACCACTCGACCGTCTCGCGCGCGTCGTTGCAGCGGTAGGCCACGTGATGGATCTTCTGGATGAGCATCGCAGTCTCCTCGAAATCGGTCGGCGGTCAGGCGCCGTCACCGGCCACGCCGTCGCGGGCCAGCGCGAGCGCCTCGCGCAGCACCGACAGGTCGCCGACATGGTTGGCCAGCAGCAGGATCAGTCGCGCGTTCAGCAGCGCGCTCTGCGCATCGCTCAGGTCGCGATGGCTGTCGATCAGCATCTGGTAGAAGTCGTCGCCGGGCGAGAAGTCGCGGTGGTAGCGGCGCCCCGGCTCGCGGAAGTTGGGGTCGAGCTGGATCGGCATGGAGGCTCTCTCCTCAGTCGTTGCAGGTGGCGCGCGCGACCGCCGCGCGCACGCACGCCGGATCGAGACTGCGCCAGCGCGCGCAGATGTGCTGGTCGGGCCGGATCAGCCAGGCGCTGCCGTCGCGGGCGTCGAAGCGGCGAGCGAACAGGCCGGCGATATCGACGAGCGCGCCGTCGGCCGGACGGCCGCGGTCCGGCGTGACCACCTGTGTCTGCACCGGCACGCGGTCGGCCGCCAGCGCCCGCAGCGCAGCCGCGTCGATCGTGCCGGGATCGTTCGCGTACACCAGCAGCATGAAGCGGTTGCCGAGGCGATCGAGCAGCCAGCCGTCGGCGCCGTCGACCCGAATCGGCGCATCGTCGACCGGCGCGCCCGGTTCCATCATGCCCGCCCACTCGGCATCATCCGCGGTATTCAGCGGCGAGTCGGTGTAGATCGATGGCACCGACAGCCGGCCGGAGTTGACCAGCTTGCGCGCGAACGGATGCTTTGCGGCCAGCTGCAGCACGGCATCGCGAAACGTCTTGCTGGCGTTGCTCTTGGGCGTGATGAAATCGGTCGAGCGGGTCGAGTTCATGATGTTTTCGTCGGCCGCGTAGACCCGCTCATCAGAGTAGGTGTCGAGCAGCCGCGGCGGCGCCAGCCCCTGGATCACAAGCGCCAGCTTCCAGACCAGGTTGTCGGCGTCCTGGATGCCGGAATTCGCGCCGCGCGCGCCGAACGGCGACACCTGATGGGCGGCATCGCCGGCAAACAGCACGCGGCCGTGATTGAAGCGGCTCATGCGCCGGCACTGGAACGTGTAGACGCTGACCCACTCCAGTTCGAAGTCGCGGCCATCGCCGAGCATCGCGCGGATGCGCGGGATCACGTTCTCGGGCCTCTTCTCCTGCTCCGGGTCGACGTCCCAGCCCAGCTGGAAGTCGATCCGCCACACGTCGTCGGCTTCGCGATGCAGCAGCACCGACTGGTTGCGATGGAACGGCGGGTCGAACCAGAACCAGCGCTCGGCTGGAAACTGCGCCTTCATGATCACGTCGGCGATCAGGAAGCGGTCGCGGAACACCTTGCCCTCGATGTCGAGCCCCATCAGGTTACGGACCGGGCTGCGGGCACCGTCGGCAACGATCAGCCAGTCGGCCTCGATCAGGTAATCGCCGTCGGGTGTGTGCACCCGTACCGTCACGCCATCGTCGCGCGGCGTGACCGCGGTGACCTTGCTGCGCCAGCGCAGGTCCACGCCCACGTCTTCGCAGCGACGGACCAGGTACTCCTCGAGGTAGTACTGCTGCAGATTGACCATGCCGGGGCGCTTGTGGCCGGCCTCGGGCAGCAGGTCGAAGTTGAACACCTCGCGGTCGCCGAAGAAGGTCCGGCCGACCCGCCAGTTGACGCCCTTGGCCACCACCGGATCGCCGGCGCCCAGACGGTCGAGCACTTCGAGCGCCCGCTTGGCGTAGCACAGGCCGCGCGAGCCGACCGAGACGGTTTCATCGTCGTCGAGCAGCAGGACCGGCAGGCCCTGCAGCCGGGCATCGATGGCCGCCGCCATGCCCACCGGCCCGGCCCCCACGACCACCAGCGGCCTGCGCGCGCTGCG
>CAZTUT010000015.1:0-16777 GCA_964616395.1 uncultured Burkholderiaceae bacterium | reverse complement strand
GTCAGCCTTCGAGCGACTCCCACATCTGCTTGTCGCGCTCCGCGGTCCAGATGCGCGGGTCAGGGTAGCCGGTGGCCAGATCGTAGGCACGCGTTACGTCAAACGGCATGCAGTGGTCGAAGATCACCCAGTGCCCGTACGTTGGCTTGAGGCGCGCGTAGGTCTCGCGGTAGACCGTGCGCAGGTCGCGGCCGGCACGGGCACCCTCGCGCACGCTGGCATACAGCTCGCTCACGAATGCGCGCGTGCCCTCGAGGCCTGCCTGCACCTGGGCCGGCGTGGTCAGGGTTGGACCACGGCCGGGCACCAGCTTCTCGGGCCTGAGCGCGGCGATCGCATCGAGCGTGGCGGGCCAGTCCTCGAAGTAGGCGTCGCCCGCATACGGGGTGGCGTCGTACTCGACCAGATCGCCGGAAAACATGATCTTCTGCTGCGGCAGCCAGACCACGGTGTCGCCCTTGGTGTGGCCGCGTCCCAGTTGCATCAGCTTGACCTCGAGCTTGCCCAGCCACAGCGTCATCTCGCCCTTGAAGGTCAGCGTCGGCCAGGTCAGGCCCGGCACCGACTCGACCGCGCGGAACAACCGCGGAAAACGCTCGATCTCGCTTTTCATGTCCTGCGCGCCGCGCTCGACGATCAGGTCGTAGGTGTCCTGGCTGGCAATCACCTGCTGCGGCTGATAAGCGGTGGCGCCAAGGACCCGCACCGCGTGATAGTGGGTCAGCACGACGTATTTGATCGGCTTATCGGTGACCTCGCGGATACGGCGGATCACGTCCTGCGCCATCACCGGCGTGGCCTGGGTGTCGGCCACCAGCACCGCATCGTCGCCGATGACGATGCCGGTATTCGGATCGCCCTCGGCCGTATAGGCGTAAGCGTTGTCGGAAAGCTTGTCGAAGCTGACCTTCTTCACGTCCAGATCAGCTTGCGATGCAAACTTCTTGCTCATCGGTTGACTCCCTCGGCTGGTTGTATTCGATGCCAGTTGATTCACGTCGACGCGTCATATCCTCGCCGGCTCCTGAAGCAATGATGCTCCCGGATGCGACTTTGCGTTGCCATCGGGCGAACGCGCGTTCGCCGCCGGGGCATCCGCGCCGCGCCGCCAGCGCACTGCCAGTAAACTTCGCGACATGCTATCGAAGCCCTCCCGATTTTGCGCAGCGTGTGGCCAGCCGGTGGCGCGGCGCGTGCCGGTCGGCGACTCGCGCGACCGCGACTGCTGCGACCACTGCGGCACGATCCACTACCAGAACCCGCGTCTGGTCGTGGGCACGATTCCGGTCTGGGAAGACAAGGTGCTGCTGTGCAAGCGGGCGATCGAGCCCCGGCTCGGTTACTGGACACTGCCGGCCGGCTTCATGGAGTTGAGTGAGACCACGGCCGAGGGCGCACAGCGCGAGACGCTCGAGGAAGCCGGTGCCCGCATCGCCATGGGCCCGTTGTTCACGATGATCGACGTCCCGCACGCCGAGCAGGTGCATCTGTTTTACCGCGCCGAGCTGCTCGACCTGGATTTTGCCGCGGGTACTGAAAGCCTCGAAGTCCGGCTGTTCACGGAAGCCCAGGTGCCGTGGCACGACCTGGCGTTCCGGACCATCTCCACCACGCTCGAGCTCTTCTTCGCCGATCGCACGCGGGGCAGCTTTGGCACCCACACGCGCGAGATCCGGCACGGCCTGCGCCCGCGATCCGAATGATCCCCTGGCTTGACGAGGACGCGCCGTTTCCTCCGGTCGAGCTGGCGCTGGCGCACCCGAACGGCCTGCTGTGCGCTGGCGAAAGGCTCAGCGCACGGCGCCTGATGGCCGCCTACCGACTCGGCATCTTCCCCTGGTACAACGCCGGCGAGCCGGTGCTCTGGTGGAGTCCTGACCCGCGCATGGTGCTTTTCTGCAACGAGTTTCGCGTCCACCGCACGCTGCGGCGCACGCTGCGGCGGGTCGCGGCGGGCAGCGGGTGGCAGGTCCGCCTCGATACCGCCTTCGACGCCGTGATCCGCGCGTGCGCCGATCCGAGCCAGCGCCCCGACGGCACGTGGATCACCGAGGCGGTGATCGACGCCTACACCGAACTGCACCGGCACCAGTTCGCCCATTCGATCGAGGTCTGGGATGGCAGCGCGCTGGTCGGCGGCCTGTACGGCGTATCGATCGGCCGCATGTTCTATGGCGAGTCGATGTTCACGCGCGCCACCGACGCCTCCAAGACGGCGCTCGCCGCGCTGGTTGCCCTGCTGCGGCGCGAGCATGTGAAACTCATCGATTGCCAGCAGCGCACGTCTCACCTAGCATCGCTGGGCGGTCGCGCGATCCCGCGCGCTGCGTTCCAGGCGCACGTCGCAGCGGCAGTCGCTCAACCCCCGATCGACTGGCTGGCATACGCGCACGCGCCGCTTAACTCGTTTCTGCTGCCAACCGACTGAACCGTGGCCAATCTCAAGGAACTGCCCTTCTCTGCGCTGCAGTTCTATGCGACCGCGCCCTATCCGTGCAGCTATCTCGACGCACGGCAGGCGCGCTCGCAGGTGGCCACGCCGGCACACCTGATCAACGCCGACGTCTACAGCGAGTTGGTGCGAATGGGGTTTCGCCGCAGCGGCATCTTCACCTATCGGCCGCACTGCGACGGCTGCCGGGCGTGCGTCCCGGTTCGCGTTCCGGTCAACGAGTTCTTCGCCAATCGCAGCCAGAAGCGCGCGTGGCGCGCGCATGCGCATCTGGTTACACGCGTCGTTGCGCTCGCCTTCGACCACGAGCACTACGACCTGTACCTGCGTTACCAGTCGACCCGGCATGCCGGCGGCGGCATGGACAACGACAGCCGCGAGCAGTACTCGCAGTTCCTCCTGCAAAGCAAGGTCAACACGCGGCTGGTCGAGTTCCGCGATCCTGCGCCGGCCGACGATCCCGATGCGGTGGGCACGCTGCGCATGGTGTCGATCATCGATGTGCTGGCCGACGGGCTGTCCTCGGTCTACACGTTCTTCGATCCCGATCAGGCACGCGCCAGCTACGGCACCTACAACGTGCTCTGGCAGATCGAGCAGTGCCGGATACTTGAATTGCCGTACCTGTATCTCGGCTACTGGATTGAGCAGAGCCCGAAGATGGCCTACAAAGCGTCGTTCCGTCCGATCGAACTGCTGCAGCAGGGCCGCTGGGTGCGCCAGACCTGAAGCAACTGGCAGCTCGCTCAGCCACTGCCGGCCGTTTTCGAGAACACCTGCATGACGATCACGCCGGTCACGATCAGCGCCATGCCGATCAGCGCCGGCGCGTCCAGGCGCTGACCAAAGACAAGCCATCCCACCAGCGCGATCAGCGCGACACCGGCGCCCGACCAGATCGCGTAGGCAACGCCGACCGGAATTGTCTTCAGGGTCAAGGCCAGGAAGTAGAACGCCACCAGATAGCCCACCACCACGATCACGGAGGGTACAAGCCGGCTGAAGCCCTCGGAGGCCTTCAGGGCAGATGTGGCAATCACCTCGCTGACGATCGCAATCGACAGACAGAGCCAGGCTGGCATCAGGATTCCCCGCGAGTGAGTTGTTTCGCTACCCTTCCCGATCCATCGGTGAAGGGCGCAAGGTGCGTGCAGCAGCAGCGCGATTGTCTCCTTGATTGCGTGGGGTACTCCAGCGGCACGGCGAGAGTTCCTTAAACTGGCGCCATGCTCTACGACCTCGCCCGCCCCTTCGTCTTCCGCTTCGATCCGGAGACCGCCCACGATCTGGCCTTTGGCAATCTGGAACGCGCGCATCGCCTTGGCCTGACGCGGCTTTTGCGACCCCACGTGGCCGACGATCCGGTCACTGTCATGGGACTGCGCTTTCCCAACCCGGTCGGCCTCGCGGCTGGGCTCGACAAGAACGCCGAGCATCTGGACGCGCTCGGCGACATGGGATTCGGATTCATCGAGGTCGGCACGGTCACGCCGAAGCCTCAGCCCGGCAACCCCAAGCCGCGTGCCTTCCGGCTGCCGAAGGCACAGGCGCTGATCAACCGAATGGGCTTCAACAACCACGGCGTCGATCGCTTCGTCGCCAACGTGGCGCTGGCACGCGACTTCAGCGCGCGCGGCGGCGTGATCGGACTGAACATCGGCAAGAACGCCACCACGCCGATCGAGCAGGCGCTCGACGACTACCTGGCCTGCCTGCGCAAGGTCCATCCGTTGCTCGAGCATCGCGCCGGCTACATCGCGGTCAACATCTCGTCGCCGAACACGCGCAACCTGCGCGCGCTGCAGGACGACGCCGCGCTGGCGGCGCTGCTTGCCGGCCTGCGCGACGAGCGCGCGAGGCTGGCCGATCGCAGCGGCAAGCGTGTGCCGATGGCCGTGAAGATCGCGCCCGACCTGAACGACGAGGCGCTGCCGCGCATCGCCGACACGCTGGTCGCACATGGCGCGGATGCGGTGATCGCCACCAACACCACGGTCGCGCGCGACACGGTGCAGGGCCTGCCGCATGCGGAAGAAGCGGGCGGACTGTCCGGCGCGCCGGTGCGGGCGCGCGCCACGGAGGTGATCGCCCTGCTGCACCGGCATCTGCAGGGCACGCTGCCGATCATCGGCGTCGGCGGCATCATGGACGGTGTCGCCGCGGTCGAGAAGATCGCGGCAGGCGCCTCGCTGGTGCAGCTCTACACCGGGCTGATCTATCGCGGCCCGGCGCTGGTGGGCGAGTGCCGGCGCGCGCTGCTCGCAGCGCGCAGCACCGGTTGACCGGAAGCGCATCACGCGGATGCCCTGACCGAGCACAGATGGTCAGCGAGCACATCGCCTCCTGTGACCATGGAGACTTCGGCTGCTCGATCGGCGCCACCGGGTGGACCGTCCCCCTGGCGCTGCTTCGTTGCGCTGCGGCCCGATCCGGCTGCTGCCGCGGCGCTCGACGGACTCGCCGATCGGCTGCATCGGCAGACGTCCGGCAGCCGGCGCATCGCCCGCGACGATCTGCATCTGACGCTCGCCTTCATCGGCGCGCTGACGCCCGAATGCGCGCTACGCATTGCCGGCCTGCTCGCTCAGCACGACCCGGCGCCCTTCCGCTGGCGGATCGACCGCCTCGGGCGCTTTGAACGCGCCCGCGTAGCCTGGGCCGCCGGGCCTGACGACCGCCGGCTCTCTGCGCTGGCCGCAGGCGTTCGGCATCTGCTCGATGCCGAGGCTGTCACCTACGACCGGCGCGCGTTCGTGCCGCATGTGACGCTGCTGCGCGCGCTGCCGGTGACAACGACTTTGCCGTCGGATGCGATCGAACCTGCGATCGACTGGCTGGTCGGCGCGCCACGGCTGCTGCGCTCGGCCGGCGGGCACTACACCGACGTGGCCGCGCATCCGCGCTGAGCGCGGCAAGAGACCACCGGGTTTGGCCGGGATCAACTGCGAGCCGGTTCGGCATTGACGCATCGCGCCAGCCGACGCGATGCTCGGCCACGTGGACCGGCGCCCGCCGGCCCGCGCCTTTGCATCGAGAGTATTCGTGGGTCCTGCCCCGATCACGCTGCTGCTGACTGCCGCGCTGGCGGCGTTCTGTTATCTGAGCTGGCGCAAGCTCGCCGTGCTCGCGCATCTTCAGCCCGAGCCCCGCACCGACCAGCCTGGCACCCGGCTGCTGCGCGTGCTCCGACTCGGGCTGTTGCAGTCGAAGATGATTTCGCTGGAACCGGCAGCCGGCCTGATGCACACGGCGATCTTTCTCGGCTTTCTGGCGCTGCTGATTCGCAAGCTGCAGTTGCTGATCATCGGCTACGACGCCAGCTTCACCTATCCGGGACTCGCTGGCGGCATCTACTCCGCGATCAAGGACGGGGTCGAACTGCTGGTCACGCTTGCGGTGCTGTACGCGTTCTGGCGCCGCTTTGTGCTCAAGCCGCGCCGCTTGGAACCGAATCGCGAGGCGCTGCTGGTGCTGTCGCTGATCCTCGTCATCATGGTCACCGACTTTGCCTTCGATGGCTTCCGCTTCGCGCTGCTGTCGCCGACCGACACTGGCATCGCCCATGAGCGGTCGTTCGCACCGATCGGCGCGGCCATCGCCACGGCGTTCTCATCGCTCGACCCGGTCACGCTGCAGGCCGGCATGCACGCGATGTACTGGCTGCAGATGCTGACCGTGCTGGGCTTTCTGGTGCTGCTGCCGACCGGTGAGCACTTCCATATCGTCACAGCACTGCCGGCGCTGTTCTTCGCACGACCGTCGCCGCTGAACACCGTGCCCCCGGTCGATCTGCAGAAGATCATGGCCGACGATGCCGACGACGACCTGCGGGTCGGCGTGCGCAGCGCGGCCGACCTCACGTGGAAGGAGGGCCTCGACGCATTCACCTGTACCGAGTGCGGGCGCTGCAAGACCGCCTGCCCGACCTTCCTGACCGGCAAGCCGCTCGCGCTCAAGTGGGTCAACGACCGCCTCAAACATCATCTGACCGCGCAGCGCGAAGCACTCGTGGCCGATGCGAAGGACACGCTGCCGCCACTGGTCGGCAACGTCATCGACGAAGACACGCTGTGGGCCTGCACCACCTGCGGCTACTGCGAAGTGGCCTGTCCGATACAACTCGAGCACCTGGGCAAGTTCTACCGGATGCGCCAGCACCGGGTGATGATGGACGGCGAGTTTCCCGAAGGGCTTCGGAGCCTGTTCGATAACGTCGAGAGCACCGGCAACCCGTGGGGACTGCCTGCAGACACCCGCGCGGACTGGGCGCGCGGACTCGAGGTGCCGCTGCTCACGTCGCCGGAGCAGGCGGCCTCGATCGACTATCTGTTCTACGTCGGCTCGGCGCAAAGCTTCGACGATCGCGCGCAAAAGGTCGCGCGTGCCTTCGTCCAGGTCTTGCGCGCCGCAGGCGTCCGGTTCGCGATCCTGGGTCCGGCGGAAGGTTCCACCGGCGAATGCGTACGCCGCGCGGGCAACGAGATGCTGTTCCAGACGCTGGCGCAGTCGCTGGTGGAGACGCTTGGCCGCGTGAACGCGACGCGGATCGTCACCTGCGACCCGCACGCCTTCAATGCGCTGAAGAACGAATACCCGGCGTTCGGCGGACGCTACGAAGTGCTGCATCACACGCAGCTGATCGACCAGTTGATCACCGAAGGACGCCTGCCCCTGGTCGCGCGCCACCAGCAGGTCATCTATCACGAACCCTGCTATCTGGCGAGGCACAACGGCGAGTACGACGCACCGCGGCGCGTGCTCGCGCGGATCTGCCGCGACATGCCGATGGAATTCGCGCTGAACCGCGAGCGCGCGATGTGCTGCGGCGCCGGCGGTGCGCGCTTCTGGATGGAAGAGACGATCGGCACCCGAATCAACGTGCTGCGCGTGCAGCAGGCGCTACCGCAACAGCCGAAGGTGATCGCGACCGCCTGTCCGTACTGCACGACGATGCTGCGCGACGGCCTGGCCGAGTCTGGCCACGCAGAAGCCATCGCCTGTCGCGATATCGCCGAACTGGTGGCCGACGCGCTGCCGACACCAGCGACTGCGTGAATCAGGCCAGTCCGCGCGGCCGATGAAGGTCTCGGAACGCATCGACCGCCGAGCGAAACTGCGCGATGAATTCCCGCGCAGCCCGCGGCACCGGGCGGTAGGACGACACCAGCGCCGCGTACTCGAAGTCGATGGCGGGCTCGAACGGCCGGATCGCCAGCCCAGTGAAGGCCCGCTCGTGCGCGGTGAACGGTTCGATCAGCGCCACGCCGGCATTTGCGGCAACAGCCGAGGCCACGACAAGCGAAAGCGGTGTCTCGAAGTGGATCTCCCGTCGAACCCCGTGCGCCTCGAACACGGCATCGGTCAGGAAGCGGCTCGCAGCCGAGCGGTTCAGCGCGATGAAGTTCTCGCCCGCAAAATCCTTCGGCCGCAAGACGCGCTTGCGCGCGAGTCGGTGGCTGGCGGGCACCACGGCAACGAGCCGCACTGACGGCATCTTCTCCGTCTGCACGGCAGCGTGCTCGACCGGAGACGCCGCGAAGCCCACGTCGCACTGGCCGGCGGCGGTCCAGTCGAGCACCGTGTGCGAGACCAGTCCGTGCAGTTCCAGATGAAGGCCCGGCCGCGCCGACTGGAACTCGGCGGCAAACCGCGGCATGAACCCATTGGCCAGCGCCGGCAGGCAGGCGACGCGCAACGTCCCGGCGCGCGTCGAGCGCAGTGCCTCGGCGGCCGCGGCAATCCGGTCGAGCCCGACAAACGATCGCTGAACCTCGTCATACAGCGCCAGCGCTTCGCTCGTCGGCACCAGCCGCGTGCCACGCCGGTCGAACAGCGTGAGCTTGAGCGCGGCCTGAAGGTCGCTCAGCAGCCGGCTCACCGCGGGCTGCGTGACCCGCATCACGTCGGCCGCGGCGGTCGTGGTGCCGGCCAGCATCAGCGCGCGGAACGCCTCGATCTGGCGCGAGTTGATTCGGGCCATGGTCCGACTTTATATAAGGATTTGACATAGATAATAGCGATTAATGAATTTGACGCATGTCAACGCGTATCTGACGATGACGATCACCCGGGCCTTGCGTCGTGCACCGGACCGGATACGAATAACACCCAGAGGAGAGCCCATGGCCATTCGTTTCTCGCTCGCCGCGCTTGCGCTGGCGGTCGCCGCTGTCGCCCCCGTGGCGGCCCAGCAAAAGACCTTCTACGTCGCCGGCTACGGCGGCTCGTTCGAGCAGTCGTTGCGCAAGGACCTGTTCCCGGCGTTCGAGAAGAAGCACGGTGTGAAGATCGAGTACATCGCCGGCAACTCGACCGACACGCTGGCCAAGCTGCAGGCGCAGAGGGCCAACCAGCAGATCGATGTGGCCATCGTCGATGACGGCCCGATGTACCAGGCGATCTCGCTGGGCTTCTGCGGTCCGATCCAGGGCCTGCCGGCGGCTGACATCTTCGATGCGGCCCGCTACAAGGACAACAAGGCGGTCGGTATCGGCCTGGTGGGCACCGGCATCATGTACAACACCCGCTACTTCAAGGAGAAGGGCTGGGCGCCCCCCACCTCCTGGAACGACCTGAAGGACCCGAAGTACAAGAAGCTGCTGGTGATCCCGCCGATCAACAACACCTACGGCCTGCATACGCTGGTGATGTTCGCGCGCATGAACGGCGGCAGCGAAAAGGCGATCGACCCCGGCTTCAAGGTGATGAAGGAACAGGTCAATCCCAACGTGCTGGCCTATGAGCCCTCGCCCGGCAAGATGACCGAGTTGTTCCAGAGCGGCCAGGCGGTGATCGGCGTCTGGGGCACGGGCCGCGTGCACTCCTTCGCCGTGACCGGCTTCCCGGTCGAGTTCGTGTACCCGAAGGAAGGCACGGTCACGCTGCTGTCATCGGTGTGTCCGATCGCCAAGCCCAACCAGTCTCCGATTGCCCACGAGTTCGTCAAGGCGATGATCGATCCTGCGTTCCAGGCCACGCTGGCGAAGGAGTACGGTTACGGCCCGGTCAATCGCAAGACCAAGATCGATCCGGCCTCGTTGCCGATGGCGCCGGTCGGCGATCGCGCTGGCAAGCTGCTCAATGTCGACTGGGATGTGATCAACGAAAGGCGCGAAGACTGGACCAAGCGCTGGAACCGCGAAGTCGAGCGTTGATTGTTCCCCCGGCGAGGCGCCTCTTCGCCTCGCCGGCTTCTCGTGACGCGCCTGCGGGCGCGTCTCCCGATCCACTGTTTGTCGGGCGGAATTTGCCGTCATGCCGTTTCTCGTACTCGATCGTCTGACCAAGCGATTCGGCGACCACGTTGCGGTTGACCAGCTCGACCTGTCCGTCGAGCGTGGCGAGTTTGTCTCGCTGCTCGGGCCGTCCGGCTGCGGCAAGACCACGACGCTGCAGATGATCGCCGGCTTCGTGCAGTCCACCAGCGGCGCGATCCGTCTCGAGGACACCGACCTGCTGGCGCGAAAGCCCAACGAGCGCGGGCTCGGCATCGTATTTCAGAGCTACGCGCTGTTTCCGCACATGACGGCAGCCGAGAACGTGGCTTTTGGCCTCGAAATGCAGCGGGTGCCAGCGAGCGAGCGCAGCCGCCGCGTCACCGAGGCGCTCGAGCTCGTGGGACTGGCAGCCTTTGCGCAGCGCTTCCCGCGCAAGATGAGCGGCGGCCAGCAGCAACGGGTTGCGCTGGCGCGCGCGCTGGTCATTCGGCCACGCATCCTGCTGCTCGACGAGCCGCTGTCCAACCTCGACGCGAAGCTGCGTGAGGAGATGCAGATCGAGCTGCGGCAGATCCAGCGCAGCGTCGGCACGACCACGCTGCTGGTCACGCACGATCAGGCCGAGGCGATGGCGCTGTCCGACCGCGTGGTCGTGATGAACCACGGTCGCGCCGAGCAGATCGGCCGCCCACATGACGTCTACGAACATCCGGCGACTGCCTTCGTCGCCAGTTTTCTCGGCAAGACCAACGTGATGCCCGCCCGGCGCGGCGATGACGCCGGCCGCCAGGTCGCGCAGGTTGGCGACGGCCGCTGGCCAGTCGCGCAATTGCCCGCCGACAGCTTCACGGTCAGCGTGCGGCCGGAGAAAATCGGTTTCTGTGGCGCACTGGCATGCAGTCTGGGCGGCACCGTCAAGGCGCGCATCTTCCAGGGCAACCACTGGCTGATGCAGGTCGAGACCGGCTGCGGCGTGCTGACGGTGATCCGGCAGAACTCGGGCGAGCCGGTGCCGTCCGAGGGCGACAGCGTGCGACTGACCTGGCGCCCCGAGGACATGGCGATCAGCGCAGCCACCTGAGGCCACGGGACCCGATGAGCGCCGTTCTTGCCACCACTCGCGCGCGCTGGACGCCGTATCTGCTGTCGGCGCCGGCGCTGATGCTGTTTGCCGGCGCGCTGCTGGTGCCGCTGGTGATGACGGTGCTGCTGTCGTTCTACGAATGGGGCCAGTACAAGGGCATCGTGCCCACGTTCACGCTGAAGAACTGGAAGGAGATCGTCGACGACGGCTACTTCCATGAAATGTTCCTTCGCACGTTCCGGATTGCCATTCTGGTCACGCTGCTGACCGCGCTGCTGGGCGCGCCCGAGGCCTACATCCTCAACCGGATGAAGCCGCGCTGGAAGGCGGTGTTCCTGCTGGTGATCCTCGGCCCGCTGCTGATCTCGGTGGTGGCGCGCACGCTCGGCTGGGCGTTGCTGTTCGGCGGCGAGACCGGCCTGATCAACAAGCTGTTGCTGCAGTCCGGGCTGGCCAGCAAGCCGATCCCGTTCATGTTCACCGAGACCGGCGTGGTGATCGCGCTGACCCACGTGTTGCTGCCGTTCATGGTGCTGTCGGTGTGGGCGTCGCTGCAGCGGCTCGACCCGCAGGTGGAAAACGCGGCGCTGTCGCTCGGCGCCAGCCAGGCCACCGTGCTGCGGCGGATCGTGCTGCCGCAGGTCATGCCCGGCGTGCTGTCGGGCGGAATCATCGTGTTCGCGCTCGCGGCCAGCGCGTTTGCCACGCCTGCGATCATCGGCGGCCGGCGCCTGAAGGTCGCCTCCACCCTCGCCTACGATGAGTTCCTCAACACGCTGAACTGGCCGCTCGGCGCGGCGGTTGCCATGCTGCTGCTGGTGGCGCTGGTGCTGATCATCGTCGGCAGCAACCGGCTGATCGAGCGCCGCTACGCGCAGGTGTTCGAGGGATGAGCGTGCGAAGGACACCGACATGAGTCGCAACGGGCCGATCGCGCTGACGTTTCACGCACTGTTCGTGATCTTCATGCTGGCGCCGATCGTGATCGTGTGCTGGGTCGCGTTCACGCCGACCGGCTACCTGTCGGTGCCCTCGCCGGCCGAGTTCTCGCTGCGCTGGTTCAAGGCCATCGCGCGCTACCCGGAGTTCATCACCGCCTTCTGGAACAGTCTGGTGCTGGCGGGAATCTCCTCGGCCATCGCAGTCGCGATTTCGGTGCCGGCGGCGCTGGCGATCGCGCGCCACCGCTTCGCCGGCCGCGAAGCAATCGTCGCGCTGTTCCTGTCGCCGCTGATGATCCCGCATGTGGTGCTGGGGATCGCGTTCCTGCGCTTCTTCAGCGAGGCGGGCCTGAGCGGCAGCTTTGGCGCGCTGGTGATCTCGCACGTGCTGATCGTGATGCCATTCGCGCTGCGCCTGGTGCTGGCCGCCGCGGTCGGCATGGACCGCTCGATCGAACACGCGGCTATCTCGCTCGGCGCCACCGATTTCGCGGTGTTCCGGCGCGTCACGCTGCCGCTGATCCTGCCGGGGGTCGCCAGCGGCGGCGCACTGGCCTTCATCCAGAGCTTTGACGAGGTGACGATGACGGTATTCATCGCCGCCCCCGGAACGGTCACGCTGCCGGTCCGGATGTTCCTGTACATCCAGGACAACATCGATCCACTGGTGACATCGGTGTCGGCTGTGGTGATCGGCTTGACCGCGATTTTCCTGATCGTGCTCGACCGGCTGTACGGGATCGAGCGCCTGCTTGCCGGCCGCGCCGCCGGCACCGAGGACCATTGATGCAGCAAACGTCTTCCCTGACGCGCGACCACGATGTCGCGGTGATCGGCGGCGGCCTGGTCGGCAGCGCCATCGCCTGGGGTCTGGCACGCGCCGGCCAGCGCGTCGCCGTGCTCGACGAAGGCGACGTGGCGCTGCGCGCCTCGCGCGGCAACTTCGCGCTGGTATGGGTGCAGAGCAAAGGCCTGGGCATGCCCGCCTACGCGCGCTGGACCGTGCAGTCGGTCGGCCTGTGGGACCGGTTTGCCGACGAACTCAAGCAGCAGACCGGCATCGATGTCAGCTACCAGCGACCGGGCGGCTTTCACCTGGCGCTGGGCGAGGCGGAACTGGAAAAGCGCGCCGCGCTGATGGCGCGGCTGCAGGCCCAGCCCGGCATGCCCGAGGCTGGCTACGAGATGCTCGATCGCGAGCAGGTGCGGCGGATGCTGCCCGCGGTCGGCCCCGAGGTGGTCGGCGGCAGCTTCTGCCCGCTCGATGGCCATGTGAACTCGCTGCGCCTGCTTCGCGCCCAGCATCAGGGTATGCAGCAAATGGGCGTGGCCTATGTGCCGAACGCGCATGTCGACGCGATCGACGCGCGCGACGGCGGCTTTGCGATCCGCTGCGGCACGCGCGAGATCCGTGCCGGCAAGGTGGTGCTCACCGCCGGCATCGGCAACCGCGACCTTGGTCGGCTGGTCGGACTCGAGGTGCCGGTGCGTCCGCAGCGGGGTCAACTGATCGTCACCGAGAAGACCGCGCCGTTCCTGCACCACCCGATCGTCACGCTGCGCCAGACTGACGAAGGCGGCGTGATGATTGGCGACTCGCA
This sequence comes from uncultured Burkholderiaceae bacterium, assembly GCA_964616395.1. GTDB lineage: Bacteria > Pseudomonadota > Gammaproteobacteria > Burkholderiales > Burkholderiaceae_F > JALHMQ01. The sequence continues at coordinate 3,482 of CAZTUT010000015.1, read as the reverse complement.
GGAAGAGAAAACCGATCCGGTGGTCGGGCAGTCGGTGATCTCGGTGATGGCCGAGCGCGCGCAGCGGATGTTCCCGCAGATCGGTGGCCTGAACGTGGTCCGCACCTGGGCCGCGCTGCGCGTAATGACGCAGGACGGCTTCCCGATCTACGAACAGTCGACATCGCACCCGGGTGCGTTCGTTGCCACCTGCCACAGCGGCGTGACGCTGGCCGCCAACCACGCGCTGGCGCTGGCGCCGTGCATCGTCGCCGGCAGCCTGCCGGCGGAACAGTTCGATGTGTTTTCAGCAAGGAGATTCCATGTTCCAGCGGCTGCCTGATGCCGCCTCGGCGCCCGCGGTGCCGATCACGATCGACGGCGCGCCAGCGCAGGCGCGCGCGGGCGATACGGTCGCCGCCGCACTGCTGGCCGCCGGCCGCGCCAGTTGCCGCAGCACGCCGGTCAGCGGCGCGCCGCGGGGCCCGTACTGCATGATGGGTGTGTGCTTCGAATGCCTGGTGACGGTCGATGGCGTTGGTAATCGCCAGGGATGCCAGGTCGTCGTGCAACCTGGCATGCAGGTGCAGACGCAGCGCGGCAAGCGCGAGGTGGGCGTATGAATCCGAACTCATCGCAGGTTGCGGGCGTCGCAAGCGCACCGGCACCGATCGCCGCGGTGCGCGCCGAGTACGACGTCGCGGTGATCGGCGCCGGCCCGGCCGGTCTGACCGCTGCCGCGCTGTGTGCACGCGCCGGACTCAACACGGTGCTTTTCGATGAACAGGGCGAGCCGGGCGGCCAGATCTACCGCGCCATCGGCCGCGCCAGCGAAGCGCGCAAGACGCTGCTGGGCCCCGACTACGCGCGCGGCGCCGAACTGGCAAACGAATTCGCGGCCAGCGGCGCGCAGTACGTGGCCGGCGCCACAGTCTGGAGCGTGTCGCAGGAACGCGAGATCGGCGTGTCGGTCGGTGGCGCTGCGCGCCTGACGCGCGCACGCCGGATCGTGCTGGCTACCGGCGCGCTGGAGCGGCCATTTCCGATCCCCGGCTGGACGCTGCCGGGTGTCCTCACCGTGGGCGCCGCGCAGATCCTGCTCAAGTCCTCGGGCGTGGTGCCAGAGGGACGCACGGTGCTGGCCGGCTGCGGACCGCTGCTCTACCTATACGCGTGGCAACTGCTGCGGGCCGGCCATGTGCCGGCGCTGCTGCTCGACACCGCCGATGCGCAGGCGCGGCGCGATGCGATGCCGGATGCCGGCGCGTTCATCTTCTCGCGCTACTTCACCAAAGGGCTGAAGCTGATGCTGGCGGTGCGGCGGCGCGTGCGCGTGCTGACCGGTATCACCGCGCTGTCGGCGCACGGCGACGACCGCGTGCAGCGAATCGACTGGGTGCGCGGCAGCGAACGCGGCAGCGCCGAGGTCGACACGCTGCTGCTGCATCAGGGGGTTGCGCCCAACATCAATCTGGCCAGTTCGATCGGCATCGAGCACCGCTGGGACGACCTGCAGTGCGCGTTCGTTCCGCAGCTCGACGCCTGGGGCACCTCGGCCATCGACGGCATCGCCATCGCCGGCGATGGTGCCGGCATTGCCGGCGCCTGGGCGGCTGAAGAGCGCGGCAAGCTGGCCGCGATCGCCGCGGTACGCGCGCTCAAGCCGGAGTCGCTGTCGCGCCTGCCCGCGGAGTCGAGCGTGCGCGCAGCGCTCGACGCGGAGCTCAAGGCGCGGCGCTTCGTCGACATCATGTACCGGCCGGCCGACCGCTTCCGCCAGCCCACCGGCGACACGCTGGTGTGCCGCTGCGAGGAAATCAGCGCCGGGCAGATCGCGCGTACGGTCGAGCTCGGATGTACCGGACCCAACCAGCTCAAGTCGTTCCTGCGCTGCGGGATGGGGCCCTGCCAGGGCCGCTTCTGCGGGCTGACCGTGACCGAGGTCATCGCAAAGGCGCGCGGTGTGACGCCGCAGGAGGTCGGCTACTACCGGCTGCGTCCGCCAGTCAAACCGGTCACCGTGGCCGAACTCGCCGCGCTGCCCAAGGACGACGCCGCCGTGAAAGCGGTGGTGCGAGGCTGATGGCGGTGGCTGAACTGCGCCGCGCCGATGTCATCGTCATCGGCGGTGGCATCCACGGCTGCTCGACCGCGCTGCATCTGGCGCGACTTGGCCTGTCGGCATTGCTGCTCGAAAAGGACCACGTGGGCCGCCACGCATCGGGCGTCAACGCCGGCGGCGTGCGAAGGCTGGGCCGTCATCTGGCCGAGGTGCCGCTGTCGGTGGCATCGATGCAGATCTGGCACGAGATCGCGTCGCTGGTCGATGACGACTGCGGCTTCACCTCGCACGGCCAGATCAAGGTCGCGGAGAACGATGCCGAGCTGGAAACCCTGCGGCAGCGCGTGGCCCGTGTGACCGCGCTGGGATTCACGCACGAGGAACTGATCGGCCGCGACGAGCTGCACGCGCTGCTGCCCGCGGTGGCCGAGCATTGCGTCGGCGGCATCGTGTGCCGCGACGATGGCGCCGCGCTGCCCTATCGCACCACGCTGGCATTCGCGCGCAAGGCGGTGGCGCTCGGTGCTCAGTTGCGCGAGGGCGTGCGCGTGCGGTCGCTGCGGCGAAAGGATGGCCTGTGGCAGGTCGCGACCAGCGACGGTGAGTACCAGGCGCCCGCGGTGGTCAACGCGGCCGGCGCCTGGGCCGGCGAGCTCGCGGCCGCACTGGGTGAACCGGTACCGCTGAAGGCAGTGGCGCCGATGCTGATGATCACCGAGAGGGTGCCGCACTTTATCGACCCGGTAGTCGGGGCCGCCGGCCGCACGCTGTCGTTCAAGCAGTTCGACAACGGTACCGTGATGATCGGCGGCGGATTGCAGGGCACCGCGTACCCCGAGCGCAACGAGACCGTGCTCGACTTCGGGCTGCTGGCGGTCAACGCACGCACCGTGCATGACCTGTTCCCGATCATGCGCGGCGTGCAGGTGGTGCGGGCCTGGGCCGGCATCGAGGCGCGGATGCCCGACGACATTCCGGTCATCGGTCCCAGCCGCGCGCACGAGGGCCTATGGCACAGCTTTGGCTATTCGGCTCATGGCTTCCAGATGGGGCCGATCGTTGGCCGCATCATTGCCGGGCTGGTGGCTGGTCAGGGCACGTCGTTCGACCTGCGTCCGTTCGACATCGCGCGGTTCGGCGCGACGCACTAGCGCGCTGCGATCGCATCGCGCCGATCATGCGGCCGGTGCCTGCTCAGGCGCCGCGTTGCCGCTGCCGGTACAACTCCATGAAGGTCTTGCCGCTGGGCGCCGGAAAGTCGCGCTGGTCGGTCCAGCCCGAGGCCAGCGGCAGCGAGCGAATCATCCCGCGCTCGCCACCCATCCAGCGCAGCACGCGCGCCGCCATGCGGGCGCCGAGCCGGTAGACGGACGGATTGCGCGCCACCCAGCCCCAGCCGGCCAGCGCCGCCTTCTCGTACCACGGCCGCAGGCCGCGCTCG
>CAZTUT010000014.1:0-32230 GCA_964616395.1 uncultured Burkholderiaceae bacterium | reverse complement strand
CCCGGCGCGCGTTTTCGACTCCGAAGATGCCGCGATGGAAGCGATCCTGGCCGATCGCATCCGCGCCGGCGACGTGGTCGTGATTCGCTACGAGGGCCCGCAGGGCGGCCCCGGCATGCGCGAGATGCTCAGCCCCACCTCCGCCATCATCGGCAAGGGTCTGGGCGAGAGCGTGGGCCTGATTACCGACGGCCGCTTCTCGGGCGGCACCTGGGGCATGGTGGTCGGCCACGTGGCGCCCGAGGCCTACGTGGGCGGCACACTGGCGCTGGTGCAGGAAGGCGACCCGATCACGATCGACGCCCACACGCTGCTGCTGCAACTGAATGTGGATGACGCCGAACTGGCGCGGCGCCGCGCCGCCTGGAAGCAGCCTGCGCCGCGCTACACGAAGGGCGTGCTGGCCAAGTTCGCCAAGCTCGTCTCGACGGCGAGCAAGGGCGCGATCACCGACGAGGACCTGTTCGGCCCGCGCTGAGTCACCCCCGGAGGCCCGTCAGCGACGACTGATCGGGCCGCCCTTCATGTTGTCGGCATTGCGCTTGATGCGAGCCTGACGCGCCTTCTCGTACTCGTCGTTGATGCGCTTCTTGTCGAAGCCGAGCATGCGCTCGCCGAACTCGAACCACAGGAAGGCGAGAAAGAACAGTCCGCCGATCCACCAGCCTGACAGTTGGCCGAACGGACCAACGTCGAAGTACCAGAGACCGAGCATCGCGACCGCGACCCAAAGCAGCCACATCATTGTTCTCCACAAGCGAGGAACCTCGCGGGTAACCACTATAGCGGTGCCCCTTGGTGACTGCCCGATCGTTCGATAAATTTTTGTGGTCCTGACGCAGTCAACCGTGACCGACGACAGACGTTAGAATCGCGCGCCGCTTTTCCACCCTCTCCCAACCCATCCAACCCGTTCCGGAGCCTGCTCGATGAAGAAGATCCTGATCTCTGCCGCCCTCGGCCTGTCGCTTGTCAGCGGCAGCGCGCTCGCCAGCGCCGACCTCGCCAAGGCGAAGAATTGCCTGGCCTGCCACGCCGCCGACAAGAAGATCGTCGGGCCGTCATACAAGGACATCGCCGCCAAGTACGCGAAGGACAAGGACGCGGTCGCCAAGCTTGCCAAGAAGATCCGCGAAGGTGGCGTGGGCGTCTGGGGCCAGATTCCGATGCCCGCCAACCCCCAGGTCAGCGAGGCTGAGGCCCGGACGCTGGCCACGTGGGTGATGGCCACCAAGTAAATCCCGGCCCGCCGTGGTGGTTTCGCGAGGGGCGCTTCGGCGCCCCTCGCCTTTACGGCGCTGCGTTGACGAGTTCAATGCGTTTTCCCGCTCCTGCACGCTCGCGCGAGCACCCGGCATTGCACTGCCGCAGCGCAGGACTACAATGCCGCCCGTCGGATCGCAGCCTTGCGCTTTTCTGCCGGGCGGCCTTCCGCACCTGAACATGCAAAGAGCCGCCTCCGGCCACCCTACTGCCCCGTCAAGGAAACCCGAATGAACAAGATGATCAAGTTCGCCCCGCTCGCGATCGCCGCGGCCGTGGCGCTTGCCGCCTGCGGCAAGAAGGAAGAGCCCGCCAAGAAGGAAGCCCCCAAGGCGGCCGCGCCGGCACCTGCCGTGGTGAAGATCGGCCACGTGGCCCCGCTGACCGGCGGCATCGCCCACCTCGGCAAGGACAACGAGAACGGCGCGCGCATGGCCGTTGACGAGATCAACGCGGCCGGCGGCGTCGATGCCGGCGGCACCAAGGTCAAGCTAGAACTCGTTGCAGAAGACGACAAGGCCGACCCGAAGGAAGGCACCCTCGCAGCGCAGAAGCTGGTCGATGCCGGCGTGGTCGCCGTGGTCGGTCACCTGAACAGCGGCACCTCGATCCCGGCCTCCAAGATCTACTCGGACGCCAGCATCACCCAGATCTCGCCGTCCGCGACCAACCCGCGCTACACGGAACAAGGCTTCAAGACCACGTTCCGCGTTGTCGCCAACGACAACCAGCAGGGCGCCGTGCTGGCCAACTTCGCGGCCACCGAGATGAAGGCCAAGACCATCGCCATCATCGACGATCGCACCGCCTACGGCCAGGGCCTCGCCGATGTGGTCGAGCGCGTTGCCAAGGAAAAGGGTCTGAAGATCGTTGCCCGCGAGTTCACCAACGACAAGGCGACCGACTTCAACGCGATCCTGACCAAGGTCCGCGCGGCCAAGCCCGACGTCGTGATGTACGGCGGCATGGACGCCACCGCCGGCCCGATGGCCAAGCAGATGAAGCAGCTCGGCATCAAGGCGCCGCTGCTCGCCGGTGACGGCGTGTGCTCGCCCGAGTTCATCAAGCTGGCGGGCGATGCCGCTGGCATCCTGACCTGCTCGATGGCTGGCGAAGCCGTGGAGAAGCTGGCCAAGGGTGCGGACTTCACCGCCAAGTACAAGGCCAAGTTCAACCAGGACGTTCAGGTCTACTCGCCGTACAGCTATGACGCCGTGTACGTGATCGCCGACGCCATCAAGCGCGCTGGCAAGGCCGACCGTGCCGCCATCACCGCTGCGATGCCTGCCACCAACTATCCTGGCGTGACCGGCACCATCGCCTTCGACGAGAAGGGCGACATCAAGGGCGGCGCCATCTCGATGTTCAACGTCAAGGAAGGCAAGCTCAACTACCTGTCGACGGTTCGGTAAGAACTGCGACAACGGGCAAGGCGGCACCCTCGGGTGCCGCTTTTTTTTGTCTGGCGCGCGCGCCGTGCTGCTGCGAAGAGCGCGCCGCTTGCTAGCATCCACGCGCAGCGCCGGTCGGCGCGGGAGATTCGATGGACACCTTCATCCAGCAGGTCATCAACGGCCTTGTGCTCGGCAGCCTGTACTCGCTGATCGCGCTCGGCTACACGATGGTCTACGGCATCATCAACCTGATCAACTTCGCCCACGGCGACGTACTCATGGTGGGCGCCCTCACCGCGCTGACCACGATCATGGTGCTGAAGACGCACTTTCCCGACCTGCCGGGCTGGTTCCTGATGCTGGCCGGCATGGCCGTTGCCATTCCGGTGTGCGTGGCAGTCAGCCTGCTGATCGAGCGTATCGCCTACCGTCCGCTGCGCAATGCGCCGCGACTGGCGCCGCTGATCACCGCGATTGGCGTGTCGATCGTGCTGCAGACCGTGGCCATGCTGGTGTGGGGCCGCAACTACCTGACCTTTCCGCAACTGCTGCCGAGCGACCCGATCGTGATCGCTGGCGCCACCGTGACCGTGACCAAGCTGGTCGTGATCGCGCTGTCGGCCATCATCATGGTTGCGCTGATGCTTCTGGTGAACCGCAGCAAGCTCGGACGCGCGATGCGCGCGACCGCCGAGAACCCGCGCGTGGCCGGGCTGATGGGCGTGAACCCCAACTACGTGATCGCCGTCACTTTTGCGATCGGCGCGGGTCTGGCGGCTGTCGCCGGCGTGATGATCGCCGCCACCTATTCGGTCGCGCATTTCTACATGGGCTTCATGCCGGGGCTCAAGGCGTTCACCGCAGCCGTGCTGGGCGGCATCGGCAACATTCCGGGGGCGATGGTCGGTGGCCTGCTGCTCGGGCTGATCGAATCGCTGGGCGCCGGATACATCGGCGACCTGACCGGCGGCGTGCTCGGTTCGCACTACCAGGACGTGTTTGCCTTCGTCGTGCTGTGCGCGGTGCTGATCTTCCGCCCCAGCGGCCTGCTGGGCGAACGTGTCGCAGATCGCGCCTGAGCGGTTGAGAGGGCTGCCATGCAACTGTTCTTCCCCGGTCTCAAGGACAACCCGAAAGCGGCGATCGCCGCCGCGTTCGTCGTCGGGCTGGTGCTGGTCGCGCTGCCGTTCGTGGTCGGCCAGTTCGGCAACGCCTGGGTGCGCGCACTCGCGTTTGCCGCGCTGTACGTGATGCTCGCGCTCGGCTTGAACGTCGTGGTCGGTTTCGCCGGCCTGCTCGATCTCGGCTACATCGCGTTCTACGCGGTCGGCGCCTACATGTACGCGCTGCTGGCCTCGCCGCACCTGACGATGAACTTCCCGGCCTTCGCCGCGATGTTCCCGAACGGGCTGCACAACTCGATCTGGATCGTGATCCCGCTTGGTGCCGGACTGGCCGCGCTGTTCGGCGTGATGCTGGGCGCGCCGGTGCTCAAGCTGCGCGGCGACTACCTGGCGATCGTCACGCTCGGCTTCGGCGAGATCATCCGGATCTTCATGAACAACCTGAACGCGCCGCTGAACATCACCAACGGCCCGCAGGGGATCACGCTGATCGACCCGGTGCAGATGCTCGGCGTCAACTTCGCGCGCACGCTCGACCTGGGATTCATCAAGATTCCGTCGGTGCACCTGTACTACTACCTGTTCCTGGTACTGGCGCTGATCACCGTGGTGGTCTGTATTCGTCTGCAGAACTCGCGCCTTGGCCGCGCCTGGATGGCGATCCGCGAAGACGACGTTGCCGCCAAAGCGATGGGCATCAACGTGCGCAACGTCAAGCTGCTGGCGTTCGCGCTCGGCGCGACCTTCGGCGGCGTGGCCGGTGCGATGTTCGCTGCGTTCCAGGGCTTCGTGTCGCCCGAATCGTTCTCGCTGATGGAATCGATCATCGTGCTGGCGATGGTGGTGCTCGGCGGACTCGGCCATATCCCCGGTGTCATTCTCGGCGCCGTGCTGCTGGCGATCTTCCCCGAGATCCTGCGCCATGGCGTGGCGCCGCTGCAGCAGGCACTGTTCGGCAAGGTCATCGTCGATGCCGAGGTGCTGCGGATGTTGCTGTACGGGCTGGCGATGGTGCTGATCATGCTGTACCGGCCCAAGGGCCTGTGGCCAGCGCCCGAGCATGGCCTGAAGAAAGGAAAGATCGAGAACGCGCCCAGCGCGTCGATCTCGTAGGAGGCGCGCATGAGCAACGTGCTCCTCAAGGTCAGCGGGGTCAACAAGCGCTTCGGCGGTCTGCAGGCGCTGTCCGACGTCGGCATCGAGATCCAGCGCGGCCAGATCTACGGGCTGATCGGACCGAACGGCGCCGGCAAGACCACGTTCTTCAACGTGATCACCGGCCTGTACACGCCCGACTCCGGCAGCTTCGAGCTCGACGGCCAGCCGTACTCGCCGAAGGAAGTGCACAAGGTGGCCGAGGCCGGGATCGCGCGCACATTCCAGAACATCCGGCTATTCCCCGAGATGACCGCGCTGGAAAACGTGATGGTCGGCCGCCACGTGCGCACGCGCGCCACCGCGCTGGGCGCGGTGCTCAACACGCGCGCCACCCGCGCCGAGGAAGCGGCGATCCGGCAACGCGCCAGCGAACTGCTGGACTACGTGAACATCGGCCGCTATGCCGACTTCCAGGCGCGCACGCTGGCCTACGGCGATCAGCGCCGGCTCGAGATCGCGCGCGCGCTGGCCACCGAGCCCAAGCTGCTGGCGCTCGACGAGCCGGCCGCCGGCATGAACGCCACCGAGAAGGTCGCGCTGCGCGGCCTGCTGGAGAACATCAAGCGCGACGGCATCACGATCCTGCTGATCGAGCACGACGTGAAGCTGGTCATGAGCCTTTGCGATCGCGTGACCGTGCTCGACTACGGCAAGATCATCGCCGCGGGTGCCCCGTCCGAGGTGCAGCGCGACCCGGCCGTGATCGAGGCCTACCTGGGCAAGTCGCACAAGCAGGTTGCAACGCGGGAGACGGCATGAGCACCCCCGTCCTGAGCATCAAGGGCCTGAAGGTCGCCTACGGCGGCATCCAGGCCGTCAAGGGCGTGGACCTGGAGATCCGCCCCGGCGAGCTCGTGACGCTGATCGGCGCCAACGGCGCCGGCAAGACCACCACGCTGAAGGCCATCACCGGCACCCAGGCCTGGCATGGCGAGATCGAGTACATGGGCCGCTCGCTGAAGGGCCGTGCCTCGTACGAACTGCTGGCCGAGGGTCTTGCGATGGTGCCCGAAGGCCGCGGCGTGTTCGCGCGCATGACGGTGACCGAGAACCTGCAGATGGGCGCCTTCCTGCGCAACGACCGCGCCGGGATCGCCGCCGATATCGAGCGCATGTTCCAGACCTTTCCGCGGCTCAAGGAGCGGGCGCGCCAGCTCGCCGGCACCCTGTCGGGCGGCGAGCAGCAGATGCTGGCGATGGCGCGCGCGCTGATGAGCCAGCCCAAGCTGCTGCTGCTCGACGAGCCGTCGATGGGCCTGTCGCCGATCATGGTGGAAAAGATCTTCGAGGTGGTGCGCTCGGTGTCGGCGCAGAAGATCCCGATGCTGCTGGTCGAGCAGAACGCGCTGCTGGCGCTCGAAGCGGCTGATCGCGCCTACGTGATGGACTCCGGCCTGATCACGCTGTCGGGCAATGCCCGCGACATGCTCGACGACCCGAAGGTGCGTGCCGCCTATCTCGGCGAGGAGCTGTAACGCGCCCGCCGGTCGGCCGCGGGACCTGTCGGCCCTGCGCGCCCGGTCGGCCGGTCAGTCCAGCCGCCGACCCAGGCTGACCACCGCGTCCGGCAGATAGCCGAGCGCGCGCCAGAACGCCTGCGCATCGGCCCGCGCGTCGAGCACCTGCAGATTCACCTTGGGGCAGCCCCGTTCGCGCAGCGCCGCCTCGGCATGCGCGACCAGCGCGCGCGCCACGCCGCCGCGCCGGTGCGCCGGGTGCACACCCAGCGAGTAGAGCCAGCCGCGGTGGCCGTCATAGCCGGCCATCGCCGTGCCGATCACCGACTCGCCGCGCAGCGCCAGCCAGAACAGACCATCGCCGAACGCCAGCTTGCGCTCGATGCTGGCGCGCGGATCGCGCTGCGGCCGCGTGCTGTCGCCGTACTCGGGAAAGACGCTCTGCCAGAGCGCGAGGATGGCCGCGGTGTCGCCGGCCTGCACCGGCCGCACCCGCACGCTCGCCGCCACGCCGGTCACACCAGTTTCAGTTGCTGCATCAGTCCGGCGAGCGCCTGCGCCGATGCATCGCCCTGCGCCAGCCCGTCGGCCACGCCGGCGCGATCCTGCGCCGAGCGGTTCTGGCTCAGCTTGAACTTGGCGCCGATCGACTCCACCACCACGCGCAGGCCGACGATGCCGCGCTTCATGCCCTCGCGGTAGTCGAGATCGAGCGCATCCCACTGCGCGTGGTACGGCAGGTCGTGACGGTCGATCAGCGCCTTGAGCACGTTCTCCTTGCCGTCGGAATCGTCGACCCGGACCACGCGGCCGCGCACGTGCACCACCGCGTAGTTCCAGGTCGGCACCGCCTTCTTCACCGTGTACCAGGACGGCGACACGTAGCCCTGCGGGCCGTGGAAGATCGCGGTGATCGGCGCGCCATCGACAAGCGCCTGCGCATGCGGATTGGGCGCGGCCAGATGACCGATCAGTTGCGCCGGCTCGCCCTCGAGCAGCATCATCGGCGCGTGCGACACAAAGGGATCATCGCCGTGGCCGCTGACCAGCGTGGCCAGCGGATGGGCGCGCACCAGCGCCCAGGCCAGGGCCGGATCGCGGGCGTCGAAGTGCGTGGGCTGGTACAGCATCGCGTGCTCCGGATCAGTCGAGGCCCGCCGCTTCCGGCAGGCCCAGCATCAGGTTCATGTTCTGCACCGCGGCGCCGCTGGCGCCCTTGCCCAGATTGTCGAGCCGCGCCGCCAGCAGCGCCTGACCCTGCGCGTCATTGGCAAATACAAACACCTCGAGCCGGTTGCTGCCGTTGAGCGCCTCGGGCTCGAGGAACGCGCCCTCGCGCAGCGCGCCGGTGTCGTTCAGCGGTCGCACGCTGACGAAGCGCTCAGCGGCAAAGTGCTCGGCGTAGGCGGCATGCAGTGCAGCCGCGCTGGTACCGCCCAGCGCGGGCAGATGCAACGGCACCATCACCAGCATGCCGCGATGAAAGCGCCCGACCGACGGCGAAAACACCGGCGCCGCATCCAGCAGGCCGTGCTGGCGCATCTCGCCCAGATGCTTGTGATTGAGCGTCAGTCCGTATGCACCAAACGCCTGCGGCGGCACGACGCCGGCGGCGGGCTGTTCGAAGGTCTCGATCATCTTGCGGCCGCCGCCCGAGTAGCCGGACACCGCATGCACGCTGACCGGGTAGCTGGCGGGCAGCAGGCCGCGCTCGCGCAACGGGCGCATCAGCGCGACGAATCCGGTCGGGTAGCAGCCGGGGTTCGACACGCGCGTGCTGCCAGCAATGGCGGCGCGCTGGCCGGCGCTCATCTCGGCGAAGCCATAGACCCAGCCGGGCGCGGTGCGGTGCGCGGTGCTGGCATCGATCACGCGCGTGCGGGTGTTGCCAGCGCCGTCGATCAGCGCCACGGTGGCGCGCGCCGCATCGTCGGGCAGGCACAGGATCACGCAGTCGGCCGCGTTGACGATGTCGCGCTTGGCCGCTTCGTCCTTTGCGCGCTCGCGCGGCAGGCTGATGACCTCGACATCGCTGCGGCCGGCCAGCCGCTCTCGGATCTCGAGTCCGGTCGTGCCGTGTTCGCCGTCGATGAAGATTTTCGGAGTGCTCATGGGTCGCTTCCGTGGTGGTTCGTCAGGCGGGAGTGTAGAGATCGGCGCGCAGACGCTCCATGCCGCGCTGCGGATGGGCAAGGGGCGCGAAGCCGAAGCGCGAATACAGTCCGTGGGCGTCGGAGGTGAACAGCAGGAACCGGCGCAGGCCCTGCAGGTCCGGGTGGGCGTCCACCGCGGTCATCAGCGCGCGCGCCACACCCCGGCCGCGCCACGCGGGCAGCACGAACACGTCGCACAGGTACGCAAAGGTTGCGGTATCGGTGATCGCCCGCGCGAAGCCCACCTGGTCGTCGCCGATCCATGCGCCGAAGCACAGCGACGCATCGATCGACCGATCGACGCGTGCCCGATCGATGCCACGCGCCCAGCCCGACTGCTGCGACAGGAATGCATGCACCATCGCGCGATCGATCCGTGCCCGATCGCAGGAGATCGCGATCGCCGGCTTCGACGGCCCCACGGACTCCCGGCCGCTCATGGCAGCACCTTCGCCAGCGCCTCGCCGAGCAGCGCGTCGGCCAGCGCGATTTCGTCGTCGCTGACGTTCAGCGCCGGCATCAGGCGCAGCACATCGGGTCGTGCGGGGTTGATCAGCAAGCCCTGCGGCGACAGATCGCGCGCCGCGTCGGCTACCTGCGCGGCCAGCGGTTGCGGCAGCACCAGCGCCTGCAGCAGCCCGGCGGCCCGCACCTGCCCGCCGATGCGCTGCGCATGCCGCGACAGCACGCGCTGCAAGGTTGCGGCGCGCGCGTTGACCGCGGCCAGAAAGTCCGGATGGGCCACCGTATCCAGCACCGCGCAGCCCACGGCGGCCATCAGCGGATTGCCGCAGTAGGTGCCCCCCTGGTCGCCGCGCTCGAAGCAGTCCGCCCGCAGACTGGCCAGCAGCGCCGACAGCGGCACGCCGCCACCCAGACCCTTGGCCAGCGTCATCACGTCGGGCGCGATGCCGCTCTGTTCGAAGGCGAACATCGTGCCGGTGCGGCCGATGCCGGTCTGCACTTCGTCGAGGATCAGCAGCAGGTCGTGGCGGTCGCACAGCGCGCGCAGTTCGCGCAGGAATGCCGGCGGCGCGGCGATCACGCCGGCCTCGCCCTGCACCGGCTCCAGCATCACCGCCACCGTGCGCGGTCCGATCAACGCCTCGACCGAGCCGATGTCGCCCAGCCGCGCCTTCGGAAAGCCGGGCACCTTGGGCTCGAACAGCCGGTCCCAGCCGGCCTTGCCCGAGGCGCTCATCGTGGCCAGCGTACGGCCGTGGAACGCCTGCTCGAAGGTGATGATCTCGTGCGCGCCACCGCGATGCCGCTGACCCCAGCGCCGCGCCAGCTTGATCGCACCCTCGTTCGCCTCGGCGCCGCTGGAGGCCAGGAACACCCGCGGCAGGCCCGACAGGTGCGCCAGCCGCGTGGCCAGCGCGATCGCCTGGTCGTTGAACACGCCCGGGCTGGGGTTGATCAGCCGTTGCGACTGCCGCGCCAGCGCCTGCGCGATCTCGGGCGGGCAATGGCCGAGCACGTTGACCGCCCAGCCCTGGATGAAATCGAGGTGACGTTTGCCTCGGTGATCGATCAGCCAGCTGCCTCGGCCCGCGACGAACACCTGCGCCGGCCGGGCGGTGATGTTCATCAGGGCATCGGTCTCAAAGCTGTCGATCTTCATCGCATTTCCTTTGCGGGTTGAGAAAAAGAAAAGGGCCGCGGAGTCCGCGGCCCTTGCTGGTGACTGCTGAGGGCGGCCCGGTCTTTCGGGGGGCCGCCTGATCCGATCAAGGCGCGCGAGAACTCCTGCGGAAGGCCGCAGTACGTCGCGCACGTCGAAGCGAGATCGGGAACATGGCCAGACTATGCACGTGCCTGCGCCGATTCGTCAACCGGCCGCGACGTCGGCCTGCGACGTGAATGCGTCGGCAAAGAACGCATCGTCGGGCAGACCGCAGCGCGCGCTGAAGTCGGCGCGCGCCGCATCGACCATCACCGGCGCGCCGCAGGCGTAGACCTGATGCGCGGACAGGTCGGGCAGATCCTGCATCACCGCCTGATGGACGAATCCGGTACGGCCGTCCCAGTGATCTTCGGCCAGCGGCTCCGACAACACCGGCACGTAGCGGAAGTTCGGCTGCTCTTGCGCCCACTGGCGCGGCAGCGCGTCCAGGTACAGATCGGCGCGGCGCCGCGCGCCCCAGTACAGCACCACCGGCCGCGGCGGGCGGCTTGCGCTGCCGCGATTCGTGCCCTTGTGGAAGATGTGCTCGGCGATCGCCTTGATCGGCGCGAAGCCCGTGCCGCTGGCCAGCAGCACGATCGGCCGGTCGCTGTCCTCGCGCAGGTAGAAGCTGCCCAGCGGGCCTTCCACGCGCAGGATGTCGCGCTCCTTGACGGTGGGCGCCGCGCTGCGGTCGGCACCGCCGAACAGCGCGTCGGTGAACTTGCCGCCGGGCATGTGGCGGATATGCAGCGCCAGTTGCTCGTCCGCATGCGGCGCGGTGGCGATCGAGTAGCTGCGGCGGCTGCCGTCGCGCAGGATGAACTCCAGGTACTGGCCGGCGCGGTACTGCAGCCGCTCGGCCGCCGGCAGTTGCAGCAGCACGATGGCCACATCGGGCGTCGGCCGCTCGATGCGGGCGATCCGGCACGGCATCTTGCGGATCGGAATGTCGCCTGCGCCGGTGAGCTCGCGCGCCTCGATCACCAGATCGGTGGCAGCCGTGCAGCAGCACACCAGCGCCTTGCCGCAAGCCTGCTCATCGGCGCTGAGCGCGCGCTCGGCATGCGCGCCCTGGTCGACCTGACCTGACACCAACGTGACCTTGCAGGTACCGCAGGTGCCGCTGCGACAGCCGTAGGGCAGCCCGATGCCAGCGCGCAACGCCGCGGCGAGCACGGTTTCGCCGGGCTCCGCCGTGAATTCGCGCCCCGAAGGACGAAGTGCAACCCGTAAAGCGACCGTAGGAGCCATAGAATCGTTCGATGGACAAGACACCGCAACCCGCTGCGATGCGAAAGATCGGAAGCGCGCGCCGACTCGGCCGACCGCGCCTGCTGATCGTCGGCTGCGGCGATGTCGGGCTGCGGATTGTGTCACGCGTGCGCGACCGCTGGCGCGTGCTGGCGCTGACCTCATCGACAAGCCGGGTGCCGCAGTTGCGCGCCGCCGGCGTGGTGCCGCTGCTCGGCAATCTCGACGATGCCGCCTCGCTGCGAAGGCTGCGCTCACTCGCCCCCTGGCTGATCCATCTGGCGCCGCCACCCGAACGCGGCAGCACCGACCCGCGCACCCGCCGTCTTGCGAACCGGCTGCGCGCGGTCAAGCGCGCGGTCTACATCAGCACCACCGGCGTGTACGGCGACCGCGGCGGCGCATGGCTCGACGAGACCGCCCGCCCGCGCCCTGCCAGCGAGCGCGGCAAGCGCCGACTCGATGCCGAGCAGCAGATGCGCGCGCTCGGCGCGGCCGTGCTGCGCGTGCCCGGCATCTACGCGCACGACCGTCTGCCGCTGGAGCGGCTGCGCGCCGGCGCCCCGGCGCTGCGCGCCGAGGACGATGTGTTCACCAGCCACATCCATGCCGATGACCTGGCGCGCATCAGCCTGGCGGCGCTGCTGCGCGGACGAGGCGCGCGCGTGTATCACGCGGTCGACGACTCGGCATTGAAGATGGGCGAGTACTTCGATGCGGTCGCCGACGCCTGCGGCCTGCCGCGCCCGCCGCGCCTGCCGCGCGAGCAGTTGCGCGCCGCGGTCTCGCCGATGATGTATTCGTTCATGGCCGAGTCGCGCCGGCTCGGCAACGCGCGGCTGAAGAAGGAGTTGCGCGTTCGCCTGCGCTGGCCCACGGTCGCGCACGCGCTGGCCGACCGAACCGCACGGGCCGCATGACGCGCCGGCCCCGGTTTTGAGGCGGCCACGGCGGCCCCCTATAATGCGCGGATTGCGTTGCGGGACACGCATCCGCGTCGCAAGCGCTGCTGTAGCTCAGTTGGTAGAGCAACTGATTCGTAATCAGTAGGTCGGTGGTTCGAGTCCACTCAGCAGCACCACTCCCGGTGATCTCCGCGTCGACGCCACGCGCCACGGTGGCGTGGCGATTCCGCGCGGCGCGTGTCGCGGCCGCTGCGGGCTTGCAGGTTCAGTCGCCGCCCCGATTTCCGCACTGCGCCTGTCGATGTTCTCCAACGCCCTGCTGATCCTGTCGGACTTTGCGCTGATCGCGCTCGGCCTGCTGCTGGCGCGTCTGTGGTCCGACGACTTCAACCGGGCTTTTTGGACCGGCGCCGAGAAACTCGTCTACTACGTGCTGTTCCCGGCGCTGCTGTTCAATTCGATCAATCGCGCCAACTTCTCGCTGGCCACCGAGGCCACGGTGCTGGCCGTGGCCACCGCGGCGTTCCTGACGACCGTGGCGCTGAGCTTTGCCAGCCGCCCGCTGCTGCGCGTGCCGGCCGACCTGTTTGCCTCGTGCGTGCAGACCGGATTCCGGTACAACTCGTACATCGGGTTGGCGCTGGCCCAGTCGCTGCTCGGCGCCCGCGGCGTGCTGCTGCTGGCGCTGATCATCGGTGTGTGCATTCCGCTGGCCAACCTGTTCGCCGTCTACGCGCTGGCGCGGCATGCGGAACGCGGCTTCCTGCGCGAGGTGGTTCGTAACCCGCTGATCCTGGCCACCGTGGGCGGGCTGGTCACCAACCTGCTGGGCTGGACGCTGCCGCCGCTGCTGTCGTCGTCGCTGCTGGAGCGGCTCGGCAACGGCGGGCTGGCGCTGGGGCTGATGTGCATTGGCGCCGGCCTGCGCTTCGACATGGTCGACGTGCCGCGGCGCGTGCCAGTCGTCTTCACCGCGATCAAGCTGCTGGTGTTTCCGGCGCTCGCGCTGGGCTACATCACGCTGGCCGGCCTGCGCGGCGTGGAAGCGCAACTGGTGATGCTGTTCGCGGCGCTGCCGACCGCCTCCACGGCCTACGTGCTGGCGGCCCGGATGAATGGCCGGGCGGAGGCGGTCGCCTTCATCATCACGCTGCAGACACTGCTGGCCGTGCTGATGCTGCCGCTGTGGTTCGCGCTGGCGCCGCGCGCCGGCACCTGAACCTCAGGGTGCTGCTGCCGCGCGGGCGCCGCGATGTCGCGCCAGCGCCCACGCCGCGTGCTCGCGCACCATCGGTACCGCATCGCCGGCCAGCCGCTGCAGCGCCGCGATGACCTCCGCCGAAGTCGGCGCATTGCCCAGCGCAACCGCCACGTTGCGCAGCCAGCGCGCATGGCCAATGCGACGGATCGCCGAGCCGGCGTGGCGCGTCTCGAACTCGCTCTCGGTCCAGGTCGACAGCGCAACCAGTGTGGCGCTGTCGAGACCGTTGCGCACGTCGAAGTCCGGCAGCGCCGCGCGGCCGGCGAACTTGTTCCATGGACAGGCCAGCTGGCAATCGTCGCAGCCATAGATGCGATTGCCGATCGCCGGTCGCAGCGGCTCGGGAATGCTGCCGTCGTGCTCGATCGTCAGGTACGAGATGCAGCGACGGGCATCGAGCTGGTACGGCGCGGTGATGGCCGCGGTCGGACAGGCGTCGATGCAACGGCTGCAGGTGCCGCAGTGATCGTCGATGCGCATCGCGGACGCCGGCAGCGGCAGGTCGGTCAGGATCTCGCCGAGGAAGAACATCGAGCCGGCCTCGCGCGACAGCAGCAGCGTGTGCTTGCCGCGCCAGCCCAGCCCGGCACCGCGCGCCAGCTCGACCTCGAACACCGGGGCGGAGTCGGTGCAGACGCGATAGCCAAAAGGACCCGCGGCCTGCGCGATGCGGTCGGCCAGTTGCTGCAGTCGCTGACGCAGCACCTTGTGATAGTCGCGGCCGCGCGCGTACAGCGACACCACCGCCTCGCCGCCCTCGCGCAGGCGCGCCTGCTCGCGCTCGACCCAGTCGGCGCCGGTGGCCGCCGGCAGGTAGTCCATGCGCGCGCTGATCACGCGGACCACGCCCGGCAGCAGCCGCGACGGATCAGCCCGCAGCCCGGCATGGCGCGCCATGTAGTCCATCGTGCCGTGCCGGCCCTCGGCCAGCCAGCGCGTCAGGTGCTCGCTGGCCTCGGTCACGTCGACTTCACCAATGGCCACCGCGGCGAAGCCCAGTTCCCGGCCCCAGGTCGCAATGTCCTGCGCCAGCCGCGCCATGGCCGCGGCGCTATCCTCGGCGCCCGAGGCGTCCGGCATCGCGGGCGCGGTATGCATTGCGTTCATGGACCGATTCTAGGTGTCGACCTTGGCTGCCCCCATCCTGGCTGAAGCGCGCTGGCCGCTGGCTGACGACTCCGCAACGGCCGCCTTCGGCGCCGCCCTGGCCGATGCGCTGCGCGCGCAGCAGGCGACGATCGCGCAGCACGGCTTCGTGCTGTGGCTGCGCGGCGACCTCGGCGCCGGCAAGACCGCGCTGGTGCGCGCGCTGCTGCGCCGGCTGGGCGTCGAAGGTCCGGTGAAAAGCCCCACCTTTTCGCTAGTTGAACCTTATGTCGTTTCGAGATTAAACTTCTATCACTTTGATTTTTATCGGTTCTCGCAAGCGTCGGAATTCGACGCTGCGGGCTTCCGCGAAATGTTCGGCGGCGGCAGCATCTGCGCGGTCGAGTGGCCGGAAAGAGCAGCCGGCCGCCTGCCCGGGCCCGATCTGTCGATCGCGCTTGATGTGACCGATCCCGGCCGCCTCGCAAACGCGCAGGCGGTTACCGAAGCAGGAGCGCAATGCCTGAGCTTCGTCCGCAACGCCATGCCGCCCGCAGCCCCGCCAGGCGCCGCCTGATCGCGAGCGGCGCCGGCACGCTCGCGATCTCGCTGGCGCCGTGGCAGATCGCTTATGGCGCCTCACTGCTGGGCGTGCGCGTCTGGCCCGCGCCCAGCTACACGCGGGTGGCCATCGAGCATGACCGCCCGCTCGAGTTCACCCAGTTCACACTCGACAATCCGCCGCGCCTGGTGGTCGATGTCGAGGGCATCGAACTGACCGCGCGCAGCCGCGAGCTGATCGGCAAGGTCGATGCCGACGACCCCTATATCGCCAGCCTGCGGCTGGGCCAGAACCGGCCGCGCGTGGTGCGCGTGGTGATCGAGCTGAAGCAGGACGTACGGCCGCAGGTGTTCGCGCTGGCGCCGGTCGGCCCGTACCAGCACCGGCTGGTCATGGATCTGCATTCGGCGGCACCGGTGGACCCGCTGCTGTCGCTGCTGCAGCAGGAGCGGCCGCCCGCCGCCGAGAACATGCAGACGCCCGGCGATGCCCGTCCGGACGCGCGCAAGCCCGCGCGCGAGCGCGGCGCGGGCGAGATGAACCGGGTCGCCACCGTTGCGATCGACGCCGGCCACGGCGGCGAGGACCCGGGCGCCATCGGCAAGCGCGGCACCTACGAGAAAGACGTGACACTCGCCATCGCGCGCCGGGTCGAGTCGCTGCTGAAGGCCGAGGCCGACGTGCGCGTGCTGATGACGCGCGATGGCGACTACTTCGTGCCGCTGCACCAGCGCGTGGCCAAGGCGCGCCGGGTCGGCGCCGACCTGTTCGTGTCGATCCACGCTGACGCCTGGGTCCGGCCCGATGCGCGCGGCTCCTCGGTGTTCGCGCTGTCGGAGCGCGGCGCCACCAGTTCGGCCGCGGCGATGATGGCGCGCCGCGAAAACGATGCCGACCGCATCGGCGGCATCGACCTGGCGCGTCACGATCCGGGGCTGGCGCGCGTGCTGCTCGACCTGTCGACCACCGCGCAGATCAACGACAGCCTGAAGTTCGGCAATGCCGTGCTGCGCGAGCTGGAGCGCGTCAACCGGCTGCACAAGCCGCAAGTCGAGCAGGCCGGATTCGCGGTGCTGCGGGCGCCCGACATTCCGTCGATCCTCATCGAGACCGCGTTCATCAGCAATCCGGACGAAGAACTACGGCTCAAAGACGCGGGGTACCAGCAGCAGATCGCGTCAGCCATCGTTGCCGGCATCCGCCGCCACCTGCGGCAGAACCCGGCGCGCGTGCGCGGCGCGATTGGTTGAGGGCTGAACCGATCCGCGTGCCGCCGAGCGTCGCTCAGCGCTGGCTTCGCAGCGCGCGGCGACCCCAGCGCCACAGGCCCGCAAGAAAGAGCGGGCCCAGCACCGCACCAATCCCCACGATGAGGATGATGCCGAGGTTGTCGCGGATCAGCGGCACGTTGCCGAACAGGTAGCCGCCGTACACCAGCGTCACCACCCAGATCAGCGCGCCCAGCACGTTGTAGAGCTGGAACTTCCGGTAGTCCATGCCCGAGGCGCCCGCCACCAGCGGCGCGAAACTGCGCACGATCGGCACGAAGCGGGCGATCATCACCGTCTTGCCGCCGTGCTTCTCGTAGAACGCGTGGGTCTTGTCGAGCGCGGCCTTGTCGATCCAGCCGATGCTGCCGTCATAGACCTTGTGGCCAAGCCAGGCGCCGATCTGGTAGTTCAGCGTGTTGCCGAGGATCGCGCCGAGTGTGATCAGCGCCATCAGCAGATAAACGTTCAGCCCCTGGGCCTGGGCCTGCGGCAGCGCGCTGACCGCACCTGCCACGAACAGCAGCGAATCGCCGGGCAGGAAGGTCATGAAGACCAGCCCGGTCTCGGAAAAGAAGATCAGGAACAGCACCGCGTAGAACATGATCACGTTCCTCTCGACGATGCCGATGAGGAACTTGTCCATCGCGTTGAACAGCTCGATCCAGTTGATGCCTTCCATCGGGTGCGCTTGGGGGGAACGGCGTGCTGCGGTCAGGCGGAAACCGGCCCGGAAGGCGGCCGGCAGGCAGGAGCGCTGGACTGGGTTGAGTGTCTCGGTATGTTTGTCGTCGCGCTGGGTGATGGCACCTCGCCACCCCGTGCGAGGAAGCGGTGGCCATGTGGTGCGCGCGGCTCTTTCGGTCACTATACGTGAGCCGCAAGCGCGCGCCACTGCGCGCACCGCCCGCGCCACGCCGGGAAAACCCCGGGACCCAATCCGGGCAGCCTGTGCCCGCTTCCTATAATCGCGCTGATGAATGCGCCTCCCTCCGCGGCCGCTGAACGGTCCGATCCGCCGGCCCCGCCGCCGCGACGCATTGCGGCGCTGCCCGACCTGCTGGTCAGCCAGATCGCCGCCGGCGAGGTGGTCGAGCGGCCCGCCTCGGTGGTCAAGGAACTGGTCGAGAACGCGCTCGATGCCGGCGCCACGCGGATCGACGTGCGGCTCGACGGCGGCGGCATCAAGCGCATCGTCGTCACCGATGACGGCGGCGGCATCCCGCGTGCCGAGCTGCCGCTGGCGCTGGCACGGCACGCCACCAGCAAGATCGCCTCGCTGGCCGATCTCGAAGCGGTCGGCTCGCTGGGTTTCCGCGGCGAGGCACTGGCCTCCATCGCCTCGGTGGCGGCGGTCAGCATCACCTCGCGCACCGCGCAGGCCGACAACGCCTGGACCATCGAGGCCGAAGGCGGCGAGCGCGCAATCCATGCCGCCGCCGGCGCCACCGGCACGCGGGTCGAGGTCGCCGACCTGTTCTTCAAGACGCCGGCGCGCCGCAAGTTCCTGCGCTCGGAAGCCACCGAGCTGGGCCACTGCGTAACGCAGCTCGAACGAATCGCCGCCGCCCACCCGGCGGTGGCCTTCAGCCTGACCCATGCCGGTCGCACGCTGCTGCAACTGCCGCAGGCCAGTGGGCGCGAGCGCGCGCTGAAGCTGCTGCCCGAGGACTTTGCCACCGCCCACCGCACCGTGGAAGCGCAGGCCGGCGGCATCCGCGTGCACGGCTGGGTCGGCCTGCCCACCGCGGCGCGCTCGCGCGCCGATGCCCAGTACTTCTATGTCAATGGCCGCTACGTGCGCGACAAGGTGCTCAGCCATGCGGTGCGGGCCGCCTACACCGATGTGCTGCACGGCCACTCGCAGCCGATGTACTGCCTGTTCCTTGATATCGACCCGGCGCGCGTCGACGTCAATGTGCATCCGACCAAGATCGAGGTGCGGCTGCGCGATTCGTCGGCCGTGCATCAGTTCGTGCTGCATGCGGTGCAGGCGGCGCTGGCCGACGCCGCGCGGCCGGTGGCCAGCAGCGGCAGCGTGAACACGCTGGCCGACCTGGCTGCCGCGCGCAACGCCGGCTACCTGCCGCGCCCCACGCAGACGCCGCTGGGCATCGCGCAGCCGGTGGCCGCCTATCTGGACATGATGGCAGCGCGGCCGGCGGCATCGGGCTGGCCCGCGGCGCCACTGCCGTCGGCCGGCGCGCCGTCGGCGCCCATGCTGACCGCAGACCCGGCACTCGGCAGCGCGACGCACGCTTTCGCCGGCGATGCCCACGCTGCGGACCCCAACACCAACAGCGCGCCGCTCGGCTACGCGCTGGCGCAGGTCGCCGGCATCTACGTGCTGGCGCAGAACGCCGCCGGGCTGGTGATCGTCGACATGCACGCCGCGCACGAACGCATCGTCTACGAGAAGCTCAAGCGCCAGCTCGACGCGCACGCGATTCCGCAGCAGCGACTGCTGATCCCGCAGGTGTTCGCCGCCGACGCGCTCGACGTGGCCACCGCCGAGGAGCACGCCGCCACGCTGGCGCAGATCGGCCTCGACCTGGCGCCGGCCGCACCCACCCAGCTCGCGCTGCGCGCGCTGCCGGCGCTGCTGGCCGATGGCGACGGCGCGCAGCTGGCGCGCGCCGTGCTGCGCGACCTGCGCGACTACGGCGGCTCGCGCGTGCTGACCGAGCATCGCAACGAGCTGCTCGCCACGCTGGCCTGCCACTCGGCGGTGCGCGCCAATCGCCGCCTGACGCTCGACGAGATGAACGCGCTGCTGCGCGAGATGGAAGCCACCGAGCGCGCCGACCAGTGCAACCACGGCCGGCCCACCTGGGTGCAATTGTCGATTGGCGATCTCGACCGGCTGTTCCTGCGCGGCCGCTGAGCCGCGCGCTGCCGCCGTCGCCACGATCGCCTGCCGATGCCGCACACCGCCAAGCTGCGCGAAGCCGGACTGACCGCGACCGGCGTGCTGTGGCTGGTGGCGCTGCTGTTGATGCTGCCGCCGCTGGCCACAGACCTGTACCTGCCCACGCTGCCCGGGCTGGCCACCGCGTTCCGCACCGACGTGACCACCGTGCAGCTCACGCTGTCGGTGTTCGTGGCCACCTTCGCGCTGTGGCAACTGGTCGCCGGCCCGCTGTCGGATCGTTTCGGCCGCCGTCCGGTGATCCTGGGCGGCGTGGCGTTGTTCTTTGGTGCCAGCGTGATCTGCATGACCGCGCAGAGCATCGAGGTGCTGATCGCCGGCCGACTGCTGCAGGCGATGGGCGCGTGCAGCGTGCTGGTGGGCACGCGCAGCCTTGTACGTGACTTGTACGCGCCAGCGCAGGGCGCGCAACTGTTTGCCTCCGCGCTGACCATCATGGGCTTCGCGCCGCTGCTGGGTCCGGCGCTCGGCGCGCTCGCGTTCGAGGTGTTCGGCTGGCGCTCGTCGTTCGCACTGCTGTCGGCGTTTTCGTTCGGGCTGCTGCTGTTTTGCCTGAGCGCGCTGCGCGAGACCAACCGCCACCGCAACCCCGACGCGCTGCGGCCGGCGCCGCTGATCCGCACCTACCTGTCGACGTTTCGCTCGCCCGCGTTTCGCGCCTATACGCTGATGGCCACCGCCAGCTACGCCGGCCTGTTCGCGTTTCTCTCCGGCTCCTCGTTCGTGCTGGTACGCGTGCTCGGGCAGACCCCCACCGCCTATGCGCTGTATCTCGGCCTGACGGTGGCCGGCTACATCGTCGGCGCCTTCACCACGCGCCGGCTGGTGCCACGCATCGGCCTGCAGCGGACCATCATCAGCGGCGCGGTGCTGCAATGCGCGGCCGGCCTGACGATGGCCGCGCTGGCGCTCGCCGGCGTGGCCACAGTGGCGGCGGTGATCGCGCCGTTCTTCTTCTTCTTCGTTGCGCACGGGCTGATCCAGCCGTCGGCGCAGTCGGGCGCGGTGGCGCCGTTTCCGCGCACCGCGGGTGCGGCGGCGGCAATGCTGGGCTTCATCATGATGCTGACCGCTGCCGCGGTCGGCTACTGGATCGGCGCCAGCTTCGACGGCAGCACGCGTCCGCTGTCGCTGACGATCGGCGCCGCCAGCACCGTGTCGCTGCTGGTGGCGCTGCTGCTCGTGCGCCGCGATGGCGATGTCAGCCGCCATGACTGACGGCGCGCCCGGCCACTTCGACGCGCTGCTGCTGCTCGGCCCCACGGCCAGCGGCAAGAGCGCGCTGGCAATGCGGCTGGCCGCGCAGGTGCCGCTGGAGATCGTCAGCATCGATAGCGCGCAGGTCTATCGCGGCATGGACATCGGCACCGCCAAGCCGAGCATGCAGGAGCGGCACGCGGTGCCGCATCACCTGCTCGACATCCGCGATCCGTCGCAGCCGTACAGCGCCGCCGAGTTCGTGCACGACGCCACCGCCGCGATCGCCGACATCCGCGCGCGCGGCCGGCTGCCGCTGGTGGTCGGCGGCACCATGCTGTACGCGAAGGCGCTGCGCGACGGGCTGAGCCGCCTGCCCTCCGCTGACCCGCAGTTGCGCGCACAAATCGAAGCGCGCGCCGCCGCGCTCGGCTGGCCAGCGCTGCACGCGGAGCTGGCCGAGCGCGATCCGGTCACCGCGGCGCGGCTTTCGCCCAACGATGGCCAGCGCATCCAGCGCGCGCTCGAGGTGATCGAACTGACCGGCACGCCGCTGTCGCAATTGCAGCAGCAGGCCGCGCCCTCCGCGCTGCGCCTGCGCACGGTCGGTCTGATGCCGGCCGACCGCGCCGCGCTGCGCGCGCGGATCGCGCAGCGGTTCGACGCGATGCTCGCGGCCGGTCTGCTCGACGAGGTGCGTGCGCTGATCGCGCGCGGCGACCTGCACCGCGACCTGCCGAGCCAGCGCAGCGTCGGCTACCGGCAGGGCTGGGCGCACCTGCTCGGCGAAATCGATGCGAAGGAGTTCCGGATGCAGGGAATCCACGCCACCAACCAGCTCGCCAAGCGGCAGATGACCTGGCTGCGCTCGATGCGCGATGCCACGCTGATCGACCCCGATGCTGCCAGCACCGCCGATGCGCTCGCTGCGCTCAGGCGCGCGCTGGACTGACCGCCACGCGCCGCGCGGCGGGCTGCAGGCGTCAGGCGCGCAGGTGCAGGTCGTCGGCGGCGAACGTGAGGCCGAGCGGCTCGATCACCACCTGGCGCGGCCCGGACTCGACCCGGCCGGCGACCCAGGCGTCGATGCCGAGGCTGCGCGCGATCTCGACCGAGCGCTCGGCATCGGCCGCCGCCACGTACAGCGCGAAGCCGGCGCCCATGTTGAGGTTGCCGTAGGCCTCGCGGTCGTCGTTGCCGGACACGCGCTGGATGAAGCGCAGCACCGGCGGCACCGGCGGGATCATGCTGAAGCGGTAGGTGAAGCTGCCCGGATGGCGCATCAGCTTGCGCCATCCGTGCCCGGTCACGTTGGCCGCGTAGTGCGGCACGATGCCGGCGCGCGCCAGCGCCTCGGTCACGGGCGAATAAAGCACGGTCGGCGCCAGCAGCGCCTCGCCGTACAGGCTGCCGTCGTCGAGGCGCGCGCCATAGCCGCCGTCGACCGTCTCGGCCAGCTTGCGCGCCAGCGACACGCCGTTGGCATGGATGCCGCTGGAGGCCAGCAGCACGATCGCATCGCCGGCCGCCAGCGATCCGCCCAGCGTCAGCCGCGACTTCGGCCGCACCAGGCCGACGCAGGAGGCCGCCAGGTCGATGCGGCCGGGCGCCACCACGCCAGCCAGCGCCGGGGTTTCGCCGCCGCCCCAGCTGACGCCGCAGGCATCGCAGGCCGCCTTCCAGCCGTTGACCAGATCGCGCGCGCGCTCGGCATCGTCGAACCAGTCGCTGCCGCCGGTGGCCCAGTACGCATGCGCCGAGACCGGCGTGGCGCCGACCGTGATCAGGTCGTTGATCGCCATCGCCAGCGTGTCCTGCGCGATCAGGTCGTAGTAGGTACGGCCGGTGATCGCGCGCATGGCATCGGCCACCAGCGCCTTGGTGCCCAGGCACTCGGTGATCGAGGCCAGGTAGAACTCGCCGCAGTCCACCACGTAGGCGCTCTCGCCGCGCGAGGCGGCCACCTCGGTCAGGCCATGCGCGGCCAGATTGCCGGCAGTGGAGGCGGCGGCCTGCTGCGCCAGGATCTTCAGCGGATCGATCTTGGCGTAGTCGACGCCGGCTTGCTTGTAGTCCACGACGGGTCCGTGTTTCGAGGGCGGTAATGGGCGATGCGAACCTGCTGCAGCGGACCGTCCGCCGGGCGCGCCGCAACACGGCCGCCGCAAGTCCCTAGAATCCGGCCGCAAGTCTAAGCGCCTGCCCCGATCCGGGTGCCGGCGCCCCGTCCTCCGACCCGGCCCAGCCTGCCCTCCCCCGACCCCATGGACCAGCTCGCGCTGGATCTGCTGCGTGCGCAGCAGCCCACCTTCGACAACTTCGTGCCCGGTCGCAGCCGCGACGCGGTCGAGGCGCTGCGCCGGCTGGCGCGCGGCGAGCGGGTCGAGACCATCGTCTACCTGTGGGGCGAGCCGGGTAGCGGCCGCAGCCATCTGCTGCAGGCGCTGGCGACCGCGCCGGATGCATCGCTGTGGCAGCCCGGCCAGCCACCCGAGCAGCCCGGCCTGAGCCTGGTCGACGACGTCGACGCGCTCGACGAAGCGGCCCAGATCGCGCTGTTCAACCGCCTGAACGCGGTGCGGGCGCAGCCCGGCTGCGCCTGCGTGGCGGTCGGCCGGGTGGCACCGTCGCGGCTGGCGCTGCGCGAGGACCTGCGTACCCGCCTCGGCTGGGGCCTGGTGTTCCAGCTCCATCCGCTGACCGACGACGAGAAGGCCGGCGCGCTGCGGGCGCATGCCGCCGCCACTGGCCTGGCGCTGCCCGAGGACGTGCTGGCCTATCTGCTGGGCCGTTTCCCGCGCGACATGCGCACGCTGGTGGCGGCACTCGACGCGCTCGACGCCTATGCGCTGGCGCGCAAGCGGCCGCTGACGCTGGCGCTGCTGCGCGACTGGCTGGGCACCCGTGCGCCGGCCGATCCCGCGTCCGCGGCCGGGGGTCGGCCGCCGCATCCGTAGAATGATCGGCATGACGTCTTCCCCCATCACGCGCGTTGCGCTGTTCGACCTCGACCACACGCTGCTGCCGATCGACAGCGCCGACGGCTGGTCGCACTTCCTGGTGGCCGCCGCCGGCCTCGATGCCGAGCACTACGGCGGCCTGATCCGGCACTACGCCGCCGAGTACAAGGCCGGCCGCTTCGATGTCGAGGCCTACCTGGCGTTCCAGATGGGGCTGCTGGCGCGCTTCCCGCGCGCCCAGCTCGAGATCTGGCGCGCCCAGTACCTGCGCAGCACCGTGTTCCCGGCCATGCGCTTCGAGGCGCAGACGCTGGTGGAAAAGCATCGCGGTGACGGCTACACGGTCGCGCTCGTCACCGGCACCCACAGCTTCGTCACGCGCCCGGTGGCCGCGCTGTTCGGCATCGAGCATCTGGTCGCCGTGCAGCCCGAGGAGCGCGACGGCGAGTTCACCGGCGGCTACGTGCCGCCGCACACCTACCAGGAAGGCAAGGTGCGGGCGACCGAGGCTTTCCTCGCGCAGCACGGCACCTCGCTCGATGCGCTGGAAGACAGCGTGTTCTACAGCGACTCGATCAACGACCTGCCGCTGCTGGAGCGCGTGCGGCGCCCGGTCGTCACCAATGGCGATGACCGGCTCAAGGCCATCGCCGCCGAGCGCGGCTGGACCACGCTCGAACTGTTCGACCACGCCTGACCGCATGATCAAGCGCTTCGTCGAATCGGTCCAGACGCTGTTCAAGCGCAAGCCGCGTCTGCGCAAGGAGCCGCGCCGGCTCGCCGCTGCCGACCACGGCATCGACCCGGCGCTGGTGCCACGCAATGCGCTGCGCGTGTGCGAGACGCTGCAGAAGGCCGGGCATCAGGCCTTCATCGTCGGCGGCGCGGTGCGCGACCTGCTGCTGGGGGTGGCGCCCAAGGATTTCGACGTGGCCACCGACGCCACGCCCGAGCAGGTCAAGACCCACTTCCGGCGCGCGATCATCATCGGCCGCCGGTTCCGGCTGGTGCACGTGATGTTCGGCCAGGAGACCATCGAGGTCTCCACCTTCCGCGCGCTGGAGAACCCCGACCGCCAGACCGACGAGCACGGCCGCGTGCTGTCGGACAACCTGTTCGGCAGCCAGCACGAGGACGCCGCGCGCCGCGACTTCACCGTCAATGCGCTGTACTACGACCCGGTCACGCAGACCGTGCTCGACTACCACGACGGCGTGAAGGACATCCGCCGCAAGCGGCTGCGCATGATCGGCGACCCGGCCACGCGCTACCGCGAGGACCCGGTGCGCATGCTGCGCGCGGTGCGCTTCGCCGCCAAGCTCGGCTTCGAGATCGACGAGGCCACGCGCGCGCCCATCCGCGCGATGGCCGAGCTGCTGGAGAACGTGCCGGCCGCGCGCCTGTTCGACGAGATGCTCAAGCTGCTGATGTCGGGCCACTCGGTGGCCTGCATCCTGCGGCTGCGCGCCGAGGGGCTGCATCACGGCGTGCTGCCGCTGCTGGACGTGATCCTCGAGCAGCCCGAGGGCGAGCGCTTCGTGATGCTGGCGCTGTCGCGCACCGACGAGCGGGTGCGCGCCGGCAAGCACATCGCGCCGGGCTTCCTGTTCGCCACGCTGCTGTGGCATGAAGTGCTCAAGCGCTGGAAGGCGCGCGAGGCCGCCGGCGAGCACCGCATCCCGGCGCTCGACGCCGCGATCGACGACGTGCAGGTGCTGCAGACCGAGAAGCTGGCGATCCAGCGCCGCTACACCAGCGACATGCGCGAGATCTGGATGCTGCAGCCGCGTCTGGAGCGACGTAACGGCCGCAACGCGTTCAAGCTGCTCGAACACCTGCGGCTGCGTGCAGGCTACGACTTCCTGCTGCTGCGCTGCGCGGCCGACGAAGCGCCGGCCGAACTCGGCGACTGGTGGACCCGCTTCATGGCGGCCGACGAGGCCGAGCGCGAACAACTGGTGGCCGGACTCGGCCGCAGTGCAGAGGCCGGTGCGGCCGGCCCGCGGCGCCGCCGTCGGCGCCGTAGCAATGGCAAGTCGGCCCGGGCCGAGGGAGGCAGCGACGAATGAAGCGCACCGCCTATATCGCGCTGGGCGCCAACCTGGGCGACCCCGAGGACACATTGCAGGCCGCCGTCGAAGCGCTGCGCTCGATCGAGCGCAGCAGCTTCGCGGGCGTCTCGCCGATGTACCGCAGCGCGCCGATCGATTGCGAGGGCCCCGACTTCGTCAACGCGGTGGTCCGCATCGAGACCGGTCTCGAGCCCTTCGGCCTGCTGCTGCACCTGCAGGACCTGGAGATGATGCTCGGCCGCAAGCGGCGCAGCGGCGAAAAACGCAACGTGCCGCGCAAGGTCGACCTCGACCTGCTGCTGCTCGGCGACCTGATCGTGCGCAGCGCGCCGCTGACGCTGCCGCACCCGCGCATGCACCAGCGCGCGTTCGTGCTGCGTCCGCTGCTCGATCTCGATCCGGCCGCCGTCGCACCCGCGCTGGGCCGCCTCGACCGCTATCTCGATGCGGTTGCCTCCCAGCGCATCGAGCGCATCGACACCGACCCGGCCTGACCCGCCCGCTGCCTCCGGCCACGCCGCGCGCCATGACTGCCGCTGCCACGCCCGCCGCCGCACTGCTGCCGGCCCACCTGCGGCACGTGGTGATCGAGGGGCCGATCGGCGTGGGCAAGACCACGCTGGCGCGCCGGCTGGCCGAGCGCCTCGACGCGCGGCTGATGCTCGAAGAACCCGAGGCCAACCCGTTCCTCGACCGCTTCTACCGCGACGGCGCGCGCTACGCGCTGCCCACGCAGATGTTCTTCCTGTTCCAGCGCGTGCAGCAGCAGCAGGCGCTGGCGCAGCCCGACCTGTTCGATCGCCTCGTCATCGGCGACTACCTGCTCGACAAGGACCGGCTGTTCGCGCGCCTGACGCTCGATGCCGACGAACTGCGCCTGTACGAGCAGTTGCACGCGCACCTGGCGCCGACCGCCACCGCGCCCGACCTGGTGATCTACCTGCAGGCGCCACCCGAGCGGCTGGTCGAGCGCGTCAGCCGGCGCGGCCTGCGCGCCGAATCGGGCCTGACCGCCGCCTACCTGCGCGACCTCAGCGACGCCTACGTGCGCTTCTTCCACGCGTACGATGCGGCGCCGCTGCTGACCGTGAACACCGAGCACCTGAACCCGGCCGACCGCGACGCCGACGTCGACCTGCTGCTGCAGCGGATCGGCGCGATGCGCGGCCGGCGCGAATTCTTCAATCTCGGCTGAACCTTGCGCCGTCGTGGCGCTCGAAGCTGCGTTGCAGACCCGCACCTTGATTTCATCCCGTCTCGGAGAGGCCCGATGAGCACCCACCCCGTCGAACCCACGGCCAGCGCCCGCAAGCCGGTCACCCTGCCAGCGCTGATGCAGATGCGCGAGCGCGGCGAGCCGATCACCATGCTGACCTGCTACGACGCCAGCTTCGCGCGGCTGCTCGACGACTGCGGCGTGGACTGCGTGCTGGTCGGCGACTCGCTCGGCATGGTCATGCAGGGCCATGGCAGCACGCTGCCGGTGACGCTGGCCGACGTCGCGTATCACACGCAGTGCGTGGCGCGCGGCCTGCGCGCGAGCTGGCTGATCGCCGACCTGCCCTTTGGCAGCTACGGCGGCTCGCCGCAGCAGGCGCTGGACTCGGCCACGCGGCTGATGCAGGCCGGCGCGCAGATGGTCAAGCTCGAAGGCGGCGCCTGGCTGGCGCCGACCGTGGCTTTCCTGGTCGAGCGCGGCATCCCGGTCTGCGCACACCTGGGCCTCACGCCACAGTCGGTGCACGCGCTCGGCGGCTACCGGATCCAGGGCCGCACCGAGGCCGGCGCCGCGCAACTGCTGGCCGATGCCCGCGCGCTGCAGGACGCCGGTGCCGCCATGCTGGTGCTGGAGCTGATCCCGTCGCAGCTCGCCATCGAGGTCACCGAGGCGCTGCGCATTCCCACCATCGGCATCGGCGCCGGCAACCGCACCTCGGGCCAGGTGCTGATGCTGCACGACATGCTCGACGTGTTCCCCGGCCGCAAGCCGCGCTTCGTGCGCAACTTCATGGCGGGCAGCCCCAGCATCGGCGCGGCGATCCGCGCCTATGTGGCCGCCGTGCGCGACCGCAGCTTCCCGGCGCCGGAACACAGCTACTGACATTGCGCGGCAGGGCCCGCCGCGCCTCTACAATCCGCGGCCGGAAGAAGCGGGCCATTGCCCGCCGGGCGGGGAGGCCATGAAAGTCGTCCACACGATCGAAGAGCTTCGCGACCAGTTGCGCGGGCAGAACCGCACCAGCTTCGTGCCCACAATGGGCAACCTGCACGACGGCCATCTGGCGCTGATGAAGATGGCGCACCAGCATGGCGACCCGGTGGTGGCCTCGATCTTCGTCAACCGGCTGCAGTTCGGCCCGAACGAGGACTTCGACAAGTACCCGCGCACGCTGCAGGACGACATCGACAAGCTGCAGAAGCAGAACCATGTCTACGTGCTGTTCGCGCCCAACGAGCAGGAGCTGTACCCGGAGCCGCAGAACTACCGCGTGAGCCCGCCGCAGGACCTCGGCGACATCCTCGAAGGCGAGTTCCGCCCCGGCTTCTTCACCGGTGTCAGCACGGTCGTGCTCAAGCTGTTCTCCTGCGTATCGCCGCGCGTGGCGATCTTCGGCAAGAAGGACTACCAGCAGCTGATGATCGTGCGCAACATGTGCCGCCAGTTCGCGCTGCCCACCGAGGTCATCGCCCACGAGACCGTGCGCGACGCCGACGGCCTGGCCATGTCGTCGCGCAACCGCTACCTGAGCGAGACCGAGCGGCGCGAGGCGCCGCGGCTGTACCGGCTGCTCAACAGCGTGCGCGATCGCGTGCGCGGCGGCGCCGCCGACACGCTGGCGCTCGAACAGGACGCGCGCCGCGAACTCGCGGCCGCCGGCTGGAAGGTCGACTACGTGTCGATCCGCCGCCAGCGCGACCTGAAGGCGCCCGAGCCGGCGCAGGTGCAGGCCGGCGAGCCGCTGGTGGTGCTTGCGGCCGCCAAGCTCGGCAACACGCGCCTGATCGACAACCTTGAAATCTGACGGTCCGCGCCGATGACGCTGGCGCAGGCCCGCAACACGGTCTTCGGGCTGGCGCTGGCCGGCTATGTGCTCTCGTTCGTCCATCGCACCGCGCCGGCGGCCATCGCCGGGGAGCTGACCGCCGCCTTCTCCATCAGCAGCGCGGTGCTGGGCACGCTGGCCGCGACCTACTTCTACGTCTACACGCTGCTGCAGATCCCGGTCGGCGTGCTGGCCGACACGCTCGGCCCGCGCCGCATCCTGACCTGGGGCGGCGCGATTGCCGCCGCCGGCTCGCTGCTGTTCGCGCTGGCGCCGAGCTGGGAAGTGGCCGCCGTGGGCCGCACGCTGGTGGGCATCGGCGTGTCGGTCACGTTCATCGCCATCCTGAAGATCGGCTCGGTGTGGTTCGAGCCCACCCGCTTTGCCACGCTGGCCGGCGTGACCATGTTCGTTGGCAACCTGGGCGCGGTGGCGGCCGGCTCGCCGCTGGCCTGGGTGGTCACCTGGACCTCGTGGCGCAGCGTGTTCGTGGCGCTGGCGCTGCTCTCGGCGCTGCTGGCGCTGGCCACCTGGCTGCGCGTGCGCGACCGGCCCGAGGAGTTCGGCTTTGCGCCGGTCAATCCCTCGACCACCGCCGGGGCCACCTCGGTGCACTGGCTGACCGCGCTGCGCGAGGTGCTGGCCAACCCGGCGACCTGGCCGCCGTTCATCGTCAACGTGGGTGTGGGCGGCAGCTTCCTTGCGTTTGCCGGGCTGTGGGCCGTGCCGTTCCTGCAAGACACGCGCGGCTTCACGCGCGTGCTCGCGGCCCAGCACGCCAGCGCGCTGCTGCTGGGCGTGGCCATTGGCGCGCTGATCATCGGCCGCCTGTCCGACCGGCTCGGCAGCCGCCGCGGCCTGATGCGCGCGGTGGTGCTGCTGTACATGCTGTCGTGGCTGCCCTGGCTGCTCGGCGTGCAGTGGCCGGCCGCCGTCACGCTCGCGTGGTTTGGCCTGATGGGCCTGCTGATCCCGGGCTTCACGCTCAACTGGACACTGGTCAAGGAAGCCAACGCGCCGCAGTACGCGGGCATTGCCACCGGGGTGGTCAACACCGGCATCTTTCTCGGCGCCGGCATCCTGCAGCCGCTGGTGGGCTGGGCGCTCGACCAGGCGCGCGCCAGCGGCCTGCCGGCCGAGGCCTGGCCGCGCGGCTTGCTCATCCTGTCGGGCGCGGCGGCGATGGGTTTCGTGGCCACGCTGCTGGTCAGCGGCAAGCGCTACGGCGAACGGTAGATCCCGCCCACTGAAACGCGCGCTGCCACCAGTCATCCGGTGACACGGCCGGCCCGTTACATCGACGCCGCTGCCGCAGTTGTGCGACGCCGTCGCCTGCGCCTAACATCCGGCCCCACAATGAAAACAACACTGCAACGCCTGCTGTTCGGCAGCCTGCTCGGCTTCGGCCTGCTGACCACCGCCACCGCCCAGACCGCCCCGTCCGCCCAACCTGCACCCGCGCCAGTTCCCGCCGCCCGGCCGGTGACGCCCGATGTCGTGGCCCAGGTGATGGCCGGTATCGCCCCTGCGGCCGGCGATCCGCGCATCGACCGGCTGGTCAACAGCGACGAATGGCGCACCCACCGCGACTGGGTGAAGGAACGCTGGGCCGAGGTCAATCCGCGGCTGGAGTCGATGCGCCGCTGGCGCGCCGCCGAGGTGCCGCAGGCCGATGCCGCCACCCGCACCCTGCTCTACCCGTTCTCCGGACCCGACTTCCTCAACGCCGATGCGATGTTCCCCACGCATCCGCGCCTGGTGTTCTTCAGCCTCGAGCGGCCCGGCCAGTTGCCCGACCTCACGCGGCTCGACGCCACCCAGTTCGCGCGCCTGCTGGCCGACGTGCGCTACGCGCTGTCCGACATCTTCGAGCGCAACTACTTCATCACCTCGTACATGACGCGGCAGCTCACCTCGCCCTACGTGAAGGGCACGGTGCCGGTGATGGCGATCATGATGGCGCTCACCGGCAACAGCATCCGCTCGGTCACGCCGCTCGATCCGTTTCCGGATCTGAGCCGGCAGTACCTGGCGCCGCCCGACGCCCACGCCACCACGCAGGCGCGCCGCAAGCCGCGCATTCCGCTGCGGGGCGTGCGCATCGAGTTCGCCCGCGCCGGCGGCCCGGTGCGCAGCCTCGACTACTACTCGCTCGACGCCACCGACAAGGAACTGCGCTGGTATCCGCAGTTCCTGGAGCACGTGACCTCGGCCCGGCCGGCCACCGCGTTCATCAAGTCGGCCTCCTACCTGCTGCACGACAACCAGTTCGCCGGCACGCGCGACGCGCTGCTGAAGGCTGCCGACATCATCGTGCAGGACGACACCGGCGTGCCCTACCGCGTGTTCAAGCGCGAGGGCTGGGCGGTGCGGCTGTACGGCGTCTATACGGAGCCGGTGGCGCCGCTGGGCTACGCGGCCCAACCCGACCTCGAAGCCGCCTACGCCGCCGCCGCGCCGGTGCCCACGGTGGACTTCCCCATCGGCTACAGCGGCCAGAAAGGGCGGCCGTCGCTGCTGGTGGCGCGGCGCGGCAAGTGAGTGTCGATGCGCGGCGCCGCCGGATCGCGCTGGCCGCGCCAGCCCTGACCCTGCCGCTGCACACGCTCGCGGCACCCGCTTCCTCCGCCCCCATGCCCGCAGCCCCCGGCAACGCTGACGCCCCCGCCGCGCCGCTGGCGCGCAGCACGCTGCGCACCTCCGATGGCGTGCGGCTCTCATTGCTTTCGGCCAGCACCGACGCGCGCGCCACGCCGCTGCTGTTCGTGCCCGGCTGGTGCCTGCCGGCCGACCTCTGGACGCCGCACCTGCTGCACGCCGCCCGCAGCCGCCCCGCCTGGGCGCTCGACCCGCGCGGCCAGGGCGAATCGGACATTGCCGCCAGCGGCTACGACGCCGACCGCCGCGCCGCTGACCTGTTCGAGGCGCTGGCGCAGTTCAAGCGGCCGGTGATCGTGGTGGCGTGGTCGCTGGCGGGCGTGGAACTGCTGCACGGCCTGCCGCGCCATGGCGCGCGCCGGCTGGCCGGCGTGGTGCTGGTCGACAGCACGCTGGGCGAAGGCCCGGCCGGCAGCGGCGCCGGCGTGGCCGCGTTTCGACAGCGCCTGCGCGATGACCGCGACGCCATGCTCGACGAGTTTGCGCGCGCCATCTTTCGCCAGCCGCAGACCGACGAACGCATTGCCGCGCTGGTGGCCGCGATGCGCCGCGTGCCGCTCGATGCCAGCCTGCAGATGCTCGACTGGGGCCTGAAGCGCGAGCGGCTGCGCGCCGCCGCCCGCACGCTGCGCGTGCCGCTGCTGCTGGCGATCACGCCGCAATACCGCGAGCAGGCCCGCCTGCACCGCGCGGCCCGCGCCGCCACCGAGGTGGAACTGTTCGAAGACGCCGGCCACGCGCTGTTCGCCGACGCGCCGCAGCGGTTCGACGCGCTGATCGAGCGGTTTGCGCAGCGGGTGGAGCGGGAGAAAGCGGCGG